>DASXOV010000122.1:0-7624 GCA_036494005.1 Pseudonocardiaceae bacterium
CCGGGGCTGCAGATGGTCGGCCTGCCCGACACCGCACTGTCCGAGGCCAGGGATCGGGTACGGGCAGCGGTGCTCAACTCGGGTGAGCGCTGGCCGCCGCGCCGGATGACGCTCGCGTTGTCCCCCGCCACGCTTCCGAAGGGTGGCAGCAGCTACGACCTGGCGCTGGCCTGTGCACTGCTGGCTGCCGACGGACGGGTTCCGGCTGACCGGCTGCGCGGGACCGTGCTGATCGGGGAACTGGCACTGGACGGCCGGCTACGGCCGGTGCGCGGAGTGCTTCCGGCCGTGCTGGCCGCCCGCAGGGTGGGGGCCGGGCAGGTGGTGGTCCCCGCTTCGTCACTCGCTGAGGCCGCGCTGGTGGACGGTGTGCAGGTGTACGGCGCGTCCCGGCTCACCGAGGTGGTCGCCTGGCTGCGGGAGCCCACGGTCGGGCTGGCTCGGCCGGGGCGGCAACGCCCGGCCCCACCGGTGCGGCTGCCGGACCTGGCCGACGTGCTGGAGCAGGGTGACGCGCGGTGGGCGGTGGAGGTCGCGGCCGCGGGCGGTCACCATCTGCTGCTCACCGGGCCGCCGGGAACCGGCAAGACCATGCTGGCCCAGCGGATGGTCGGGTTGTTGCCGCAGCTCACCGATGCCGAGGCACTGGAAGTGACCGCAGTGCACTCGGTGGCCGGACTGCTCGCCGCGGACGCACCGCTGATCACGGTGCCCCCTTTCGTCGCGCCGCACCACACCAGCTCGGTGGCCGCCCTGGTCGGGGGCGGCTCGGGGCTGGCCCGGCCGGGCGCCGTCAGCCGGGCGCACCGCGGCGTGCTGTTCCTCGACGAGGTTCCTGAATTCGGCGCCCGGTCACTGGAGGCGTTGCGCACCCCGCTGGAAGACGGCGAGGTCCGGCTGGCCCGCCGCGACGGCGTGGTCCGCTACCCGGCGCGGTGCCTGCTCGTCCTGGCCGCCAATCCGTGCCCCTGCGCTCCACCCGACGAGCGGGACTGCACCTGCGCGCCTTCGGTCCGCCGACGCTACCTGGGCAGGCTGTCTGGTCCGTTGCTGGACCGGGTCGACCTGCGGGTGGCGATGCGGCCCGTGCGAGCGATGGGCCAGGCACAGGGGGAGCCGGAGAGCACGGCGACGGTGCGGAGCCGGGTACTGCAGGCCCGGGAAGCCGCGCGTGCCCGGTGGGCCGGCACCGGGTGGAACACCAATGCCGAGGTGCCGGGCCCGGTGCTGCGGCGACGTTACCGGCTGCCCAGAACGGTGACCGAACCCATCGAGGCCGCGCTGCACCGGGGCATGGTCACCGCCAGGGGCGCCGATCGCACATTGCGCCTGGCGTGGACAGTGGCCGACCTGGCCGGGCGGGACCGCCCCCTGATCGAGGACGTGTCGGTCGCCATGGGGCTGCGGGACCGGAGCGCGGCGTGACACCGGGGGAACGGGAGTTACGCCTGGCCCGTGCCTATCTCAACCGGGTCGCCGAACCCCCCGCTGTTGCCGTTGCCGCGCTCATCGCCGATGTCGGCCCGGTACGCGCTGCTCGGATGGTGCTCGCCGGAACGGTGCCCGCCCCGGTGGTGACCGAGACCGCGGCGCGCAGAGCGGAGATCCGGGCCGAGGACGACCTGGCCGCGATCGCCACGCTCGGCGGCCGTCTGGTGATTCCCGAGGACCAGGAGTGGCCCGCGGAGGCGTTCACGTGCTTCACCACGCCGCCCGCACTGGCCGATGAGCGGTGGCGCGCCCCGGTGGCACTGTGGGCACGCGGAGCGGTCCGTCTCGACGACATCGGTCACCGGGCGGTCGCGGTGGTCGGCGCCCGGGCCGCGACCGGCTACGGGGAGCACGTGGCCGCCGAATTCGGCTACGGGCTGGCGGAACGCGGCATGGCCGTGATCTCCGGAGCTGCGTTCGGAGTCGACGGTGCCGCACATCGCGGTGCGCTTGCCGCGGAGGGCACCACGGTCGCGGTGCAGGCCTGCGGGTTGGACCGAGCCTATCCGGTGGGGCACCATCGGCTGCTCGACCTGATCGCCCAGCGCGGTGCGGTGGTCAGCGAGTATCCGCCGGGAGTTCGGCCCGCCCGGTACCGCTTCCTGGTCCGTAACCGGCTGATCGCTGGATTCGCCGCGGGCACTGTCGTGGTCGAGGCCGGGGTGCGCAGCGGTGCTCGGCGCACGGCGACCGCCGCGGCCGTGCTGGGCCGGGTGGTGATGGCGGTACCGGGGCCGATCACGTCGGCGCTGTCGGCGGGAAGCCATGTGCTGCTTCGCGAGGAGCATGCGGTCCTGGTCACCCGGGTGGCGGAGGTGGTGGAAGCGGTGGGATCAATCGGGAGCGATCTCGCGCCTGCCGTGAGCGTCCCCGCGCACAGCACCGACGGGCTGAGCCCGGAGCTGCTCGCGGTGTACGAGGCGTTGCCCATCCGGGCACCCCGCCATCCCGAGCACCTGACTCGCGACTCCGGCGTGCCGCTGCAACGGATCCGTGCAGCGCTGCCATTGCTGGAACTGCGCGGATTGGTTGAGTGCGGCCCGAGCGGGTGGTACCGAGTGTCGCTCGGGTGTGGGCGTGGCGGTTCTTGATTTGGCCACGCCGGGAGCGCAGCGTCCTGCAGGTGAACGAGGACCCGCGGCCGGAGGCCGGGCTGCCGTCGGGCCTCGTGGTTGTCCGAGACCGCTTCGCGGCTCATCTGCGCTCGGTGCGCGGCCTGTCCCCGCACACGGTGCGGGCCTATCGCGGTGACGTCAGCGCATTGCTGACGTATCTGGTCGACTCGGGAGGCGACGATCTCGCGGCATTGAACCTCGCAGTGCTGCGCGGCTGGCTGAGCGCGCAACATCGGGAGGGGTGCCGACGTAGCACGCTGGCTCGGCGCGCTGCGGCGGCGCGTGCCTTTACCGCGTGGGCCACCAAGTCCGGCCTGCTGGGCAGTGACCCGGGTTCGCGCCTCGTGGCGCCACGACCGCAGCGGGCGTTGCCCTCGGTGCTGAGCCCGGAGCAGGCTGCCACCGCGCTGCAGGCGGCGGAACGCGGCGCGAGTGAGGCGGATCCGGTGGCTCTGCGTGATTACGCAGTGGTGGAACTGCTGTACGCGACGGGTATCCGTGTCGCCGAATTGTGTGGTCTTGACGTCGGTGATGTTGATGAGAGCCGGCGCCTGGTCCGGGTACTCGGCAAGGGTGCGAAGGAACGTGCAGTACCGTACGGCGTGCCTGCCGAGCGGGCCCTCCTCCGCTGGCTGACTGTGGGGCGACCAGCCCTCGCGCACCCCGTTTCACCAGCGGCGTTGTTTCTCGGGGCGCGGGGAGGACGGATCGATCAGCGGATCGTTCGAGCTGTGGTGCACGACGTGGTCGCCACGGTGCCCGGCGCCGCGGACATGGGCCCGCACGGGTTGCGGCACAGCGCCGCGACGCACCTGCTTGAAGGAGGAGCGGACCTTCGGACGGTCCAGGAACTGCTTGGTCACGCTACGCTCGCAACCACCCAGCTTTATACGCACGTGACTGTCGAAAGGTTAAAGGCAATCCATGACCGGAGCCACCCCCGTTCCTGACCATTCCGGGGGTCGCGACCAGACACTCACCGCCCTCCCCTCGAACGGCCCTGGCCCCGCACGCGGGGTCCCGGCGACCAGGGATCCGGAGGTCAGGGATCCGAAGGCTCGAGGCGACGAGGTGGAAGCCGGCATCGTCGCGCTCTGGCAGGACTACGGCCGCCAGCGCAGCGCCGCGCTACGGGACCGCCTGGTGCTGCACTACGCACCGTTGGTGAAGTATGTGGCGGGCCGGGTGGGCACCGGGCTGCCCGCCCACGTCGACGTGGCTGACCTGGTGCAATCGGGTGTCTTCGGCTTGGTCGACGCCATCGAGCGATTCGAGCAGGACCGTGGCCTGAAGTTCGAGACGTACGCGATGCAGCGGATCCGGGGGGCGATCCTGGACGAGCTCCGCGCTCAGGACTGGGTGCCCCGCTCCGTGCGGACCCGGGCCCGGGAGGTGGAGCGTGCGTTGGAGCGTCTGGAGGGCCGGTTGCAGCGCTCGGCCAGCGATGCGGAGGTGGCCGAAGAGCTCGGCATCGCGCTGTCGGACCTGCGAGACGTCTACGCCCAGCTACAGCTGACCAGTGTGGTCGCGCTGGATGAGCTGGTCGCGGTCGGCCGTGGCGGTACCTCGCTCGCCGAGACGCTGCCCGACGACAAGGTGGCGGAACCGGGTGCCGTCCTCGATTCGGCCGAGAGCAGGCGCCTGCTCGCCCAGGCCGTCTCCCAGCTCGCCGACCGGGACCGGGTGGTGGTCACCCTCTACTACTTCGAGAACCTGACCCTGGCCGAGATCGGCCGGGTGCTCGGGGTCACCGAGTCGCGGGTCTGCCAGTTGCACACCCGCGCGGTTCTGCGGCTGCGCAGCAAGATGCTCGAAGCTACCGCCGGCTGAGCCGGCCATCAGCTACCGCCGGCTGAGCCGGCCATCTGCTACCGCCGGCTGCCCGATCACGCTCTCCGAACCGGGCACCCACGGCAGCAGACGCACGTCGGCCAGCGCGAGCAGACCCAGCGGGTCGAGGTAGTCCATACCGCGCCGGGCACCCCAATGCAGGCAGGCCGCTGCCGGGCAACCAGCGTGGCCGGGCACCAGCGTGCCGATCAGCTGACCTCTGACGACCAGATCTCCGGCGGAGACACTGGGCGACACCGGTTCGTACGTGGTGCGCAGTCCGCCACGGTGATCGACCGACACCACCGGGCGCCCGGCCACCAGTCCCGCGAACACCACAGTGCCCGATCCGGAGGCGAGTACCGGCATGCCGGCCAGCCCGGCCAGGTCCGTTCCACGGTGCCCCGGCCCGAAGCGGTGTGCCGGCTGTTCGAATGCCCGGATCACCCGCGGGACGCCGGGTAGTGGCCAGCCGAATTCTCCAGTGCGTCGGGACGGCGTATCTCCGGGCACCGGGTCCGGCTGGTTCACCAGCGGAAGCGGCTGATGCCGCAGAGCCGACACCTCGGCGGGTGGGGGAACCGCCGGATAACCGGTCAGCAGCACGAGCATCGTGCACATCAGGATTCGGGACATGTCGCGAAGCGTGTCCGTGCCCGACCTGGCTGCGCAGGGAAACGGCTCTTGGCTGGGGATTACGGGGCAACCTGTGGATAAGTCGGATGATGTGGCTACCGCGGCTGGGTTCGAGTCGGGGCAACGGCCTACACTAGAGGCGCGATCCGTGTGTGTGCGGGTCGACTTCGCGCGCCAGCACTTGCCCCTGCCGGGGCACACGGCGTCCGGCGGTCCTTGTTGCGGTCGGCTGACCGTATGAGGTCCGGTCGTCGGGCTGGCGCCAGGGCGGTGGTCCGACCCGGTCCGCCGCGACAACCGCAAGTGCGCGCCGGCAGAGGCCGACGCGCCCGACACATCGAGGTGTGCATCGGCGATGGCCGTCGTCACCATGAGGCAACTGCTCGATTCCGGCGTGCATTTCGGGCACCAGACCCGCCGCTGGAACCCGAAGATGAAGCGCTACATCTTCACCGAGCGTAATGGCATCTACATCATCGACCTGCAACAGACACTGACCTACATCGACCGGGCCTACGAGTTCATCAAGCAGACCGTGGCCCACGGCGGTTCGATCCTGTTCATCGGTACCAAGAAACAGGCTCAGGAAGCGATCTCCCACCACGCGCAGCGCGTGGGCATGCCCTACGTGAACCACCGCTGGCTCGGTGGCATGCTCACCAACTTCTCCACCGTGCACAAGCGCCTTCAGCGTCTCAAGGAACTCGAATCCATGGAGCAGACCGGCGGTTTCACCGGCCTGACCAAGAAGGAAATCCTGATGCGCACCCGGGAGAAGGACAAGCTGGAGCGCACCCTGGGCGGCATCCGGGACATGCAGCGGGTGCCGAGCGCGGTATGGGTGGTGGACACCAAGAAGGAGCAGATTGCCGTCGGTGAGGCCCGCAAGCTGGGCATCCCGGTGGTCGCCATCCTGGACACCAACTGCGATCCCGACGAGGTCGACTACCCGATCCCGGGCAACGACGACGCGATTCGCTCCGCGGCGCTGCTCACCCGGGTGGTGGCCGACGCAGCCCGGGACGGGTTGATGTCGAGGTCCGGGCGCTCCGGTGGGGCCGACGGTGCTGACAAGCCTGATGTCCCCGCTGCCGGTGCTGATGAGCCGCTGGCCGAATGGGAGCAGGAACTGGCGTTCAGCGGGGCGCCCGAGCCGGACGCCGCCTCGCGAGAGTCCGAGCCGGTGGCCGCCGCGAACAACGGCGTGCCGCAGGCCTGAGCGGTTCCAGCGGGCCACTTCGTGGTCCCTGCGGCGCCGTGCGGGCGGGCTGGTCGACGATCAGCTCCGCCCGCGTCGTGCGCTGCCAATGCGCAATATCCCCGATTCGACTACGAACCTTCGACTACCAAGAACTTTCGACTACCAAGAACTCTCGACTACCAAGAACTCTCGACTACGAACTGAGGACGGAAAGGCACGATGGCGAACTATTCCGCCGCCGACGTCAAACGACTCCGGGACCTGACCGGTGCCGGGATGATGGACTGCAAGAAGGCCCTGGAGGAGTCCGACGCCGACTTCGACAAGGCGGTTGAGCTCCTGCGCATCAAGGGCGCCAAGGATGTCGGCAAGCGGGCCGAGCGGACCACGGTCAACGGTCTGGTCGCCGCCGAGGGCGGCGTGATGATCGAGCTCAACTGTGAGACCGACTTCGTGGCCAAGGGCGCTGACTTCCAGGAACTCGCCGACAAGATCGTCGCCGGGGCCAACCGGACCCGCCCCGCCGACACCGATGCGCTGGCCAGTGCCGAGTTGGACGGCGGCACGGTGGCCGATGCGGTGCAGGCCGTCTCGGCGAAGATCGGCGAGAAGCTGCAGCTGCGCCGGGTCGTGTCGTTCGACGGTGAGGTGGCGACCTATCTGCACCGGCGGTCCTCCGATCTGCCGCCCGCGGTGGGTGTGATGGTCGAGTACCAGGGTGACTCACCCGATGCGGCCCGTGCGGTCGCGATGCAGGTGGCCGCTATGCGCCCGCGCTACGTCACCAGGGACGAGGTGCCCGAGGACGTGGTGGCCAACGAGCGGCGCATCGCCGAGGAGACAGCTCGTGAGGAGGGCAAGCCGGAGCAGGCGCTGCCCAAGATCGTCGAAGGTCGCCTCAACGGCTTCTTCAAAGACACCGTGTTGCTGGAGCAGGCTTCTGTGCAGGACTCCAAGAAGACGGTCCGGGCCGTCTTGACCGAGGCCGGGGTGACCGTGCAGCGGTTCGCCCGCTTCGAGGTCGGCCAGCCCTGAGACCTGCTTGCAGGGTCGAAGCATCAATCCTGAGACCTGCTTGCAGGGTCGAAGCATCAATCCTGAGACCTGCTTGCAGGGTCGAAGCATCAATCCTGAGACCTGCTTGCAGGGTCGAAGCATCAGCCCTGAGACCTGCTCAGGCCGGTGCTGGTGCCGGGCTCTAAGGTCCGGGACCAGCACCGGATTTGGGATACACCGCCCGCCGATCGACCGGCGAAGGCCGTCACGGCTGGTCCTTGTCGCTAGCCCGTTGCCGCCCGGGAGGAAGCGTGACTCCGACATTGGGTTCAGACCAAGACCGCGTGACGCCCGC
>DASXOV010000123.1:0-34714 GCA_036494005.1 Pseudonocardiaceae bacterium
CTCCACCGATGCTGCCGCCGCGCTGCGAATCGTGGAGAGTTACCTGGTTCGCCGGATGATCGTCGGGCTACCTACGAACAACCTCAACCGGATCATGATGTCGCTGGTGAAGGATCTTGGCGAGGCAAGCCCGACGGCGCCAGCAATCAAGACGGTCCTGTCCGGTCCGCGCAAGAGATTTCCGACGGACCAGCACGTCAAAGACGCCGTTCTGGTGAACAACTTCTATTGGACTGGTCGCGGTCCACAGCGCACCTTCGTGCTGCGCGCGCTGGAGGAGGACTACCGGCACGGCGAGCCCCTCGACTTCAGCCGGGCCACCCTGACCGTCGAGCACGTGCTACCACAATCGATGACTCCTGACTGGGAAGAGATACTCGCCGCTGGAGCGAGGGACGGTGAAACGTCCGAGGAAGTGCACGCCTCGCTGGTACACACGCTCGGCAACCTCACTCTTACCGCCTACAACGACAAGCTTGCCAACTACAGCTTCCTCGCGAAGAGGAAGCTACTAGCCGACAGTGGCCTTGCGATGAATCGCGAGATAGCCGATGCCGCAGGGTGGGGGCGTGCCGAGATTCAGGCCCGCGGGCGGGCGCTAGGCGAGCGGATCGTGTCGATCTGGCCGGGGCCGGATGAATCGCTGAGCACGCCTACGCCTGACCCTCGCTGGAAGCTCATGAACCAAGTACTCGCGTCGCTGCCGGCAGGACGGTGGACCAGCTACTCCGATGTGGCGGAATTGATCGGATCTCACCAAGTGGCCGTCGGTGCAAGGCTTGCCACCGTCGTGGTCCCCAACGCTCACCGCGTGCTGAGGCTCAGCGGCCACATCTCTCCAGACTTCAGGTGGCCTGACCCTCAAAGGACTGATGAGCCTCGGGAGGTCCTGGTGGCCGAGGGCGTCCGCTTCGACGAGTGGGACCGAGCTGATCCCGAGCAGCGCATGATCGCGACAGAGCTCGCTGCGGTCATGGAGTTCGACACGAGTTCATAGTGATGCAACAGGTAGCCGCCATACATTATGGATAGCTGTCATGAAGGTATTGGACGCGGCTCCTTGCGTTGCTTCGAACGCGGTGGCTGCGCGTCGCGCGGCCGGGTGGCGTTGCTCTGCTCGAGATGCGCGTGCCACGCGTCTGGTCGCGCTCGTAGAGCGGAGCGTCTGAGTTCAAGACCGCACGATGCGGCTCAAAGAGCTGTCTGAGGTCGGCAAGCTGATGGACCACCAGGAACGAGCCGAGCGATGCAGGGGCGTCGAGATAGGGTGTTTGGGAGTGGTTCAGCGGCGGCGACGGTGAAGGCATCGATCGCTGATGGCACCGGGATGGGGTTGCCGTGCTCGCGCATGACCACCGACTGTCCGACGATCATATCACGCATCTGGGCAACGTATTCCTCGTAGGCGGCTCGTCCCCACGGAAGTGGCGTAGTAACACGGCCAGGCCGCAAGGGTAGCCGCAATTTTGCTAGGAGAGTTCTCTGCTCGCGGAGATGTCATTGGGCAAGAGCGTGTCGATTCGTGGGCTGGTCGGTACGGTGAGTGCGCGAATGCTGTAGGTCGCCACTGGTCTCTTGTTGTGACGGCATGCGGACGGCATCGAGTGGGCTGGGAAGGGGAAGCAATGGTGGCGGGGGATGGGGCTACTGAGTTGGTGCCGAACCGGTTGCTGTGGGCCGCTCGGCAGGCTCGTCTGTTGACCCAGCAGCAGTTGGCCGAGGCGGTGGGTGCGGCGCATTGGCAGTTGTTTCAGAAGGAAGCGCCGATCGATGCCGATCATGTGAGCAAGCTGGAGCGGGGCATGATTACCTGGCCGAATGCCCGCTACCGGGAGGCGTTTAGGACCGTGCTCGGTGCGGCCACCGATGCTGAGCTGGGCTTTTACTCGCGTCGTGCGCGGTCTACCGTGGGAGCGGAGGAGCTGACCGACAGTGGTCGTGAGGTGGACGCTGTGCGACGGGACGAGTTCATCCGCCTGATGACCGGAATGGGTGCCGGTCTAGGGGTTGCGAGCATGGCGTCCGGTTTGCCTGATCCGGTCTGTGAGGTGCTGTCATTGGCCGTGAACCCGGGTACGCCGGGGCGGGTCGGTCGCACGGAGGTCGAGCAGGTCCGCTATGCCAACGCGACATTCCGATCGTGGCGCGAGCAGTACGGCGGCGGAGCCTGTCGCGACGCCTTGGCCGGGCAAGTGCGCTGGGCAGCTGGATTGCTACAGGGCCGAATCGACGGCTCCGCTCGCCGCGAGCTTTACTCCGTAGTCGGCTCGCTGTGCGACATGGCTGGATGGGGTGATGTCGACGCCGGCCATCACGAGACGGCGCTGAGCTGCTTTCGGCTGGCCCTGCACTGCGCTGAGGAAGCCCACGACTGGGACCTGCGCGCCGAGGTCCTCACCGACATGTCTCAGCAGGCCGTCAACCGCGGTCAGGTCGACGATGCGCTGAGCCTGATCGAGCTCGCTCAGCTACGGGCTGACCGCGTGACCGGCACGGGTCGCTCGATCATGCAGTGCTCCTACGCGCGTGTTCTTGGCATCGCCGGGCGAGTGCCCGAGTGCCAGGACACCGTGTCGGCCGCCGAGGACCATTTCGCTGACCATCAGCCCGCTGAGGGGTCACCGGCTGCGTCCTATTTTCACCAGGCAAGCGAGGCATACCTGAGGTTGGACAACGGCCACGCGCTCTTTCATCCGAGCCTGACCGATCCGAATGCCGCTGTGGTGGCGAATGACAAGCTCCGCGTCGCTTTGGGATACGCAGATATCGAGCCACGTCGGCGCGTCATCGGCGTGGTTAACCTCGCGACATTGGAGTTGCTGCACGGTGATCGGGATGAGGGGCTCGACCTCGGCCAGCGGGCGCTGGAACTCGCCGACGGCATGCGGTCCGCGCGGTTGACCGACGATCTGCGCCGGTTGCGCAATGCCTCTACCCGGCATGCGGGTCCGGCGGTTGATGCGCTCCGGCGGCGACTGGACTCGGTTCTATTGGTGGCCTGACCGGGACTGCCGGCGGACGTTCAGCGGATTCCTGCCGGTTCATTGACGTTTTATCCTCCGTTCCCGATTTCATCCGGTGTGATCACGCTGGGTCCTGGTCACCGCGCACAGCGGGCAGCTGGGAAACGAAGGAGGGCACCGTTGTGGACACGGTCATGCAGCGCGAAAACGAACGTGGCCGAGTGGTGGTGGAGGGGCGGCGCACCGATGACGGGTCGCGGTGCAGCCTGGTAGTGATTCAGGAATACGGCGGGTGCTGGTCGCTCTACCCCCACGGCGCCGGACAGCTCGGCGTACGGCTGGCCGCCCCGGCTGCGGCCAGCGTGGCGATTGCCATCCTTGCAGGCGGGTCGTGAGCAGTCCGCTGCCGCCGATGAGGTGGGTCCGTTTCGGCGGATGGGCGGCTCAGTGATGGGAGGTACGGTAACTGTGAACTGAAGGGAGTTCGCAGTGTCGTACTAGCCGGTGGTTGCGGCGGCGTTGAGTGGTGCCACGCTTCGGCAGTTGTCGTACTGGCGATCGTCTCGTTCCACCGAAGCGCCGCTGCTCTCCCCTGAACTGCATCAGCCGAGGTCCCGGGTGTCGTACTCGTTCCGCGACATTGTGGCGCTGCGAACCTTCGTCTACTTGCGGTCGCGAAAGGTCCCGCTGCAGCGGGTGCGTAAGGCCGTGCAGAGCCTGTGGAATATGGGCGAGACCGAGCACCTTTCCTCGTACCAGCTTGTGGCCGTTGGCCGGGACGTGATGTGGAAGGTCTCCGACGACGTCGCCGTGGATCTGACTCGTTATCCGGGTCAGCAGGTGATCGCGCAGATGGTGGACATCCTCGGTGAATTTCGTGGCACTCACGACCGCGAGGTGGTGCCGTTGTACCGCCCGAAGCCGGGGGTGGAGGTCGATCCCGAGATCCGCAGTGGTTACCCGGTGATAGCGGGAACCAGAGTGCCCTACGACCTGGTCGCTGGTCTTCTCGACGACGGGGTTACTGCAGAGGAGGTGGCTGAGTTCTACCCGGCCGTCAGCGCGGAAGCTGCGCGTGGAGCACTCGCGTTCGCGCGCTACGTCGACAGCTATCGGGAACTGAGGGGCGCCTGAGCCTGAGATGAAGCTCCTGCTTGATGAGGACGTCCCGGTACAGCTCGTCGAGCCGCTCCGCCACCTCCTTCGAGAGCATCAGGTGGATCACGTTCAAGCCCTTGGATGGAAGGGCAAGAAGGACCGCTTCCTGCTGCCCGACGCCAGCAGGAAGGGCTACGAGGCTCTGATCACGAACGATAGCGCCCAACTTGACAACCCCGAGGAGACGCGGGCCATCCGGGACTCGGGGATGCACCCATCCGGTATCGGCATGACACCCGACGCGGGGTCGACGGGCTCGCGTTCGCTATGGCTGCGGTGATGGCTGCGATCCGGCACGTGGTACGGGAATTGGACGATGCCGACGGGCAGCGACTTGCCGAGATCCAGGCAATCTCGCCGACGAAACGGCACCACATCATCGACCCTCGGGTGGATCCGCCGCCTTACTGGCCGAGAAGGTCGGGAGCTGTGACGCCGGCACGGAAGCGGCCGAGCAACAGGACCGGCCCGCAAGGGTAGCCGCAATTTTGCTAGGAGGGTTCTCTGCTCGCGGAGACGTCATTCGGTAAGAGCGTGTCGATTCGTGGGCTGCTCGGTACGGTGAGTGCGCGAACTACTGAAAAGCCGCCGCTCGTCTCTTGTTGTGATGGCAGGCGGACGGCGCCGATGCGGGGCTGGGAAGGGGAAGCAATGGCGGCGGGGGATGGGGCTGCGGAGTTGGTGCCGAATCGGTTGCTGTGGGCGGCTCGGCAGGCTCGTCTGTTGACGCAGCAGCAGTTGGCCGAGGCGGTCGGCGCGGCGCACTGGCAGTTGTTCCAGCGAGAGGCGCCGATCGACGCCGATCATGTGAGCAAGCTGGAGCGGGGCATGATCACCTGGCCGAACGCCCGCTACAGGGCGGCATTCCGTACCGTGTTGGGCACCGACACCGATGCTGAGCTGGGCTTCTACTCCCGCCGTGCGCGGTCTACCGTGGAGGTCGAGGGGCTAACCGACAGTGGTCGGGAGGTGGACACAGTGCGACGCAACGAGTTCATCCGGCTGATCACTGGACTCGGCGCTGGTGCCGGCTTGGGCATCAGCGAGCTTGCCCAACCCGGTGCGCGAGTGATGTCGTTGGCCGCTACCCCGATGACGGTGGGCAGGGTCGGTCGCACCGAGATCGATCAGGTCCGGGAGGCCACCACGACGTTTGAGAACTGGCTGGCCCGCTACGGCGGTGGAGCTTGCCGGGACGCACTGGCCGGCCAGCTTCGGTGGGCGGCTGGACTACTGCGGGGCCAGATCGGCGGTTCGACTCGCCGCGAGCTGCACTCGGCGGTGGGATCGCTGGCTGACATGGCCGGTTGGAGCGACGTTGACGCCGGACACCACGACACCGCCCTGAGTTGCTTTCGGCTGGCTCTGCACTGTGCGGACGAGGCCCGGGACTGGGACCTTCGGGCTGAGGTGCTCAGTGACTTGGCGATGCAGGCTGCGTGCCGCAGTGAGTGCGACGACGCGCTGAGCCTGATCGAGTTGGCCCAGGTGCGCGCCGACCGAGTCACCGGCACCGGCCGAGTCATGATCAGCAGCGCATACGCCCGCATCCTCGCCATTGTCGGCCGGGTCGGGGACTGCCAGAGTGCTGTATCAGCCGCTGAGGACCACTTCGCCGCGTGCCAGCCCACCAGCACATGCTCCCGGTCGACCGTCTTTCGGCAAGCGACTGAGACCGACCTCGCCCACGTCAACGGCCAGGCTCTCTTTTACGCGGGCCTCCGGGACCCGGCTGCGGCCCCAGCAGCAGTCAGCCAGCTGCGAACCGCCCTTGGGCGTACGGACGACACCAGACGGCGGCGCCGCGCTATGGCTACCGCCAAGCTGGCGACGCTGGAATTGCTGCACGGTGACCGGGGCGAGGGAGTCGACCTCGGTTATCAGACGCTTGACCTCGTCGATGGAATGCGGTCCGCGCGGTTGACCGACGATCTGCGCCGGTTCCGCAGTGCCACTACCGGGCGTACCGATCCGGTGGTCGATGCGCTCCGGCAACAGCTCGACTCGGTCCTGCAGGTTGCCTAATCCGCAGCGTGACGGTTCGTCGTGCTGATCCGTGGGTACCAGATTGAGCGGCCGCACTCACTGCTCACCGCGCTGCTTCATATCCCCTCACCACGCGGGTATTCCCGCGCTTCTCGAACGGACTGCGTGAGTGCCTCGATCAAGTTCTCCACCTGATGCGGCTGGAAGATCGCCTCACTGCTGAACGTCTGGTCTGCCGACAGCCAGACCGTGTCCCGGTAGGTCGTGATTACTACCTGTACATCGACGCGCTGCAGCCCTTTCACCATCAGCGTCCGCCGATTCCCCCGCTGCGTCACAATGCATCACCATCGACACCCGGAAGCCCCGTGTCAAAGGGTTGCTGCTCCACCCGGGCTCGAATACGACCAGCTAATCGAACGAGCCGATACCCAAAGGAGAGCTGTTCAGTCTCGGAAAGCGAGTCGGTCAGAATTCCACCGGTGAACGGTCCCAACGCCGCACCGAGCTGGTTCAGTTCGTCCAGAAGTTCACTGTCGTCAGGCACGTTGTCAGCCATGTCAACCCACCCCGTTCGACCGCCCGTTTGTGGTCGGCACCCAGCGCCACGAGCGGTTCCACCCCGAGCGGGGAGGGAAGCTCCGAGCGGGCAGGTGACGCCGGGTGCCATGCCCTGAGCCTGGTGCTGGCGACCTCGTTCGGTAAACGGCGGCGGAGACGTAGCTCAAGACCGTTATTGGTGCGGCGGCCGAGCAGGTGCCAACCCCGGAGTTCTAGCCGGAGAATTCGCGTCAGGAGCGGCTCGGATGCTGCTCACCTCACCGCCGACGGCGGCGGTCAGGCCCACGCGCACAACCATCTGCGGCGGGGTGAGTAGCCCTCCCGGCCTTGTGGTGTTCGATTGCGTCCGCGTCTGGTTGCTGGCGTGGCTTAGTTGGTCTCGACGGTGCGCTGTGCGATTGTTACTGCCATGGGCCAGATCGTGTCGATGCTCGCGCGTCCGGTCTACAGGTATGCCGAGGTCGACCGGCTGCTTCGCCTGACCCCGGGTACCGCGAAGCGGTGGATCGACGGTTACGAGCGCGCTGGACGCGTCTACGAGCCCGTGGTTCGGCGTGAACGCACGGACTCAGAGTGGGTCACCTGGGGCGAGTTCGTGGAGACGCGCTTGCTGTCCGAGTTCCGCAGCTCGGTTCCCATGATCAAGTTGCGGCCAGTGGTGGAGTGGTTACGGGAGCGGGTCGACCGCGACTACCCCCTGGCCTACGCGCAACCGTTCTTGGTTCCCGAGGGCAAGGAACTGTTGGTGGCCGCCCAGG
This sequence comes from Pseudonocardiaceae bacterium, assembly GCA_036494005.1. Lineage (GTDB taxonomy): Bacteria > Actinomycetota > Actinomycetes > Mycobacteriales > Pseudonocardiaceae. The sequence goes on from DASXOV010000123.1 coordinate 7,427, forward strand.
TTGAAACGGGTCTGGATGAGGAGCTCTGGATGGTGGTGCCCTCCCAACAGGGAGTCTTGCTGACGCCGACCAGCACACGCTTCACCGAGGCGGCCTACTACCCCGACCTCAATAGCGCCGCTGAGCACATCATCGCCGATCCGGCGACACCGGATGTGTGGCTGCACCCGATGCGGAGAGAGGGGCAGCCGACAGTGCGGGGGATCCGTACCGAAACGATCGCAGAACTCGTCGCTGCTGGTGAGCCGATGCGGTTTGTTGCCGACACGTATGGATTTTCGCTTTTTGAGGTGGAGCAGGCCGTGACCTACGAGACCACTCGCCGACGTGCCGCCTGAACTTCCCGACCCGCGGTCCCGACCGATCGAACAAGTCCGCTTCTACGTCGACGAGGACATCCTCGGTGTCGGCTACGCGCTCATGTGGTTGCGGCCCGACGCGGTGACCTGCGGGATCTCCCCGGTAGCTGAAGACTTACCTCGTGGAATTCTGGACATCGATTGGATTCCTAAAGTTGCTTCACGAGGATGGGTTGCGATCACCAAGAACCACAAGATCCGAACCAATCCAATAGAGGCGCGGGTCGCAATCGAAGCTCAGGCTCGTATCGTGGGATTTGCTGGTCGGTCCGGAAATATGACCAGTTGGCAGATGGCTACCATCCTGGCGCGGCATTGGACTGCGATCGAAAATCAGATCGCCACGGAGCCGACTGGCCCTTGGTGGCTCAGTGTGTCTTCGACGACTCGTTTTCTCGACTTTAGGGCGTAGAAGCCGCAGATCGCACCTCCTACTCAGGTTCTCGCGTGACTCAGTCGATACTCCCCGGACGGCTCCCGGGCGCAGGAGAACGTGCTCTATGCCGCCTGATGACGATGTCCGGCGGTCGATGTACACGGTAGACCGTTCGACACGGTTCTGCAGGTGACCCGTCCAGCGGTACTTCCCTCGGGCACTTGATACCGTTTGGCGGCTGGCTGTAGGACGAAGTGACCGCCAGGCGTGTCCAAGCGTTTACCGGTCGTGCTACTCATCTAACAGCGAAAGGTCCTCGTGATGCGCCGGTCGACTGCCGCGCTGGGCAGCGCGGCGTTCTTCGTGGTGGCTCCGGGCACCGTGGTCGGGCTGGTCCCGTGGCTGATCGCGCACTGGGAGTTTCGCCAGCCATGGCCGTACTGGGTGGTGGCTCAGGTCGCCGGTGTCGTGTTGATCTGTGCAGGGATCGTGCCTGCGGCGTCGGCTTTTGTGGAGTTCGTGAAGGCCGACGGCACCCCGATGCCGATCGCGCCGACCCAGCGGCTGGTGGTCAGTGGATTCAACCGCTACCTCCGCAACCCGATGTATTTCGGGCTGGTGCTGGCCATTCTCGGTCAGGCCCTGCTGTTCGCCAGCCTCGGCGTGCTGATCTACGCCGCCGTGGCGTGGGTGGTCCCGGCGGCTTTCGTGCGCTGGTATGAGGAACCGACGCTCGCCCGGCAGTTCGGCGCCGAGTACGAGGTCTACCGGCGCGCGGTGCCCGCCTGGTGGCCTCGGCTGCGCCCATGGACCCCGAGCGGGCACGGCGTGCCGGAGACGCAATGAAAGTGCTGCCGTGGCCCTCGGGGAATCCTCCGGCGTCAGTAGCGTCCGGGTGCGACCGTTACATGGTGTCGACGTGCGACTTTGGCCAGCACCTCGTCGAAGGTGGCTAGGACCGACGCTGTGGTCAACGCGGTATCCAGGGCACAGCAATCCGGGAGTTTCAGCCCGGATGCGGCCCGCAGATTCGCCAGGCGGAGCGGCTCACCGTCGGGCCGCTGCGCAACGCGGATGCCGATCGCTTCGAGGTCGGTGAGCATCTCCTGCCCGCGACCGACCCTGACCCCGCCGATGAGCACTTCGGCCAGGTTCAACGAGTGGATGACGAACCCGTCGGCCGCAGTTGCGCGCAGATACTCTGTGGCTGCCTGGTGGTGCGGATCGTGCGGGTACAGATGCGCGATCACCACACTGGCATCGAGCGTGATCACTCAGGCCAGTCCTGACGCAGCTGGGCGAGGTAGTCGTTGCTGAACGCATCGGCGTAACGCCCGCTACTGGCGTCAATGGCGCTCTGCCGGTTGCGAGTCACCTCGTCCTGTTCCCGTTCCAGGGCAGCACCGCCGACTTGGACCAGCCGCAGCAACAACTTGGAACGCGGCTCGGTCGGCCACCGTCGTGCGGCGACATCCAGCGCGTGCGCCACGACGGGAGTCTCGGTGATCTGATGGCGTGGCCGGGTCGTCGGCATACCGAAAGTGTACCACTGAGAAACAGGTGGTACACCTGAGAACGTCAGGACCAGAGCATGGAGACCGGCCACCTCAGCCGACGACGACGTTCCAGAGCCGGATCCGCCAGGAGGTCACCAGCCCTTCCTGGACGTAAGGATCTCTCGCCACGAAGTCCTCGACGACGGCACGATCCTCGGTGGTGAACACGAACACCGCACCATCAACCGGTTCGATGAGCGCACCGGCCATCATGAGATCACCTCGCTCATGGGCCTCCCCGGCCAGCGTCAGATGCGCCTGCCGAAAAGGCCCGCGACGCTCCACGATGTTGTCCACGTAGTCGTACATCAACAACGAATACATGTCCGGTCCTTCCGAGTTCGGCAGGTCCCGCGGGTGGGGCAGTCAGGTGAAGGCTGCGATGTTCCGCACGGCCCACTCGGCGAAGGTGCGGGGTGCGCGGCCGAGGATCTGCTCGAGCCGCTGGCGAGCATGTTCGGCTGGATCCGGGACCACGCGACCGACATCCTGACCGTGCAGGCCGAGTTCGACCAGGGCGACGGACGGTGAGCGATTACCGGCCACTGGATCGTGACCGTGCGGCGATCTGCTCCCCTGGCGCCTCGCGTAACCCCTCGCGTAACCGGAGTGCCACCACGATGGCGAGCACCCAGAGCGCGCCGAGGGTCCAGCCGCCCAGCACGTCGGTCGCCTGGTGCACGCCCAGATAGACCCGGGACACTCCGACCAGGCCGATCACCACGAGCGCCGCACAGACGAGAGCGACCTTGCGGACCCATCGGTCGGTGCGGGCGCCCAGCACGAGAGCCAGGCTGAGCCAGCCTGCCGCTGCCGCGGTGGAATGGCCGGACGGAAAGGCGTATCCCACCGCGTGCACCAGCGTCGGTACGGCAGGGCGTGGCCGGGCCACGGCCAGCTTGATCAGGGTGCTGATGGTGACGGCTCCGCCCAGGCTCGCGAGCAGGAAGACGGCTGGTCGCCAGTCGCGGCTGATGTGGTGCAGCCAGAGCCCGGCGACGAGTACCAGCGGGAACAGCACCGCACCGCTGCCCGCCCAGGTGACGATCTCGAACAACTGGTTCAGCCACAGTTGCCGCGTGCCGATCAGGTCGCTGCTCACGGCGGGGTCGAGCGAGGCCAGGTCGTCGTTCTCGGTCACGTTGTCGAACACGGTGCCGAACGCGATGCCCAGCGCCACGAGCACAACCAGCTGTCGACGCACGCTCTTCGTTGTACTCCCACCTGGCCCGGCCGGCGCACCGGACACTCTGTGTGCCTCGAACGGGTCCCCGCTGAGGGCGACGCCGGCGGGGTGTCCGCGAGGAGCCATGATGGGGCACATGGTGCTCGACGCACTGCGGGCACTACCGCCCATCCTGGTGCTCATCCTGGCCTTCCTGCTGCCTGCGCTGGAAGCCTCCGTGATGCTGGGAGTGATCTTCCCAGGCGAGATCGCGATCCTGGTGGCGGGCGCGGATGCCCAGGCCGGGAGGCTGTCGCTGCCTGCCGTGCTCGTGGCTGGGGTAACGGGAGCCATCGCCGGTGACGTGGTCGGCTTCGCGCTGGGCCGCCGTTACGGGGACCGCATGGTCGCGCGGCTACCCGCTCGGCTGGTCAAGCCGGAAGGTGTGCAGACGGCTCGGGACCTGCTCCAGCGCTACGGGGCGGTCGCCGTCGTGATGGGTCGCTTCACCGCGCTGCTGCGGGCGCTGGTTCCCGGTCTGGCCGGGATGAGCGGCCTGCGCTGGCGGACCTTCGTCCCGTACAACATCCTGGGTGGGACGGTCTGGGCCAGCGGCGTGGCGCTGCTGGGCTACCTGGCCGGGGCGAGCCTGAGCGCTGTAGAGAGCAAGCTCAGCCTGGTGAGTGAGATCGTCCTCGCCGCGGTGATCGTGGCCGCGGTCGCGGTGTACCTGCGGGTGCGTGCCCGGCGGCGGTCCTCGAGGGTCTGAGCCGTGTCCGGGAACATGTGCGTTATGTGACGCGGATTCGAATTATCACGCTGAGTAGCGGTTGACCGACATATTGTTAACTGACTATGATCTGACACACAGGTAGACAGACCTGTCTGTGCCGATGTCGCTGGCCGATCACGTGCGAGCCGGCATGTGCGACGGAAAGGAGTTCATAGCGGCTGACACTCACAAATCCAGCCTGTCGACCGACTCAACCACCTGTACACCTACTCATTCAAAGGAGAGAAGACCCTATGAGTGGTTTCGAACCGAGGGCGGATACAGGAATTCCCGTCGAACCGGTTGGCTCCATTCCCCGGCCGTCCACGCTGCAAGAGGCCTATGCGGCATATGACGAAGGAAAAATTACCAAGGAGCAGTTGGAAACAGAGCAGGACGCCGCTGCACGCGACACCATCGAACGCTTCGAGGCGACCGGGTCCCCGGTCATTTCTGACGGCGAACAGCGTTGGTCGAGTTTTGCGACCTATCCTATCACCGACACACTCGCAGGCACCGGGCTCGCCGACAATCTCGGCCCGGGCGGGCAGTTCTTCGCGATCTTCTCCGACGGCCACGGCAGGCAACTCCCTCGCCTCACGGGCGGCCCTTTCCGGTACAAGACATTCGCGGCCGAGACTCTGAAGAAATCACTCGGTTACATCAACAAGCCCGTGAAACAGGCTGTCATCGCGCCTTCCATGCTGGCTTTGTTGTACCCGCTGAAGGATGAGGTACCCGGATACTCGCGAGAAGACTTCGAGGCGGACATCGTCAACGAATGCGAGAAGGATATCCGTGCCGCTTTCGATGCCGGAGCCGTCCGAGTCTCGATCGACTTCACCGAAGGCCGGCTGGCGACCCGGGAGGATCCACGTAACCCCTGGACCGGCGCCGGGTTGCTCCCGCATTTCATCGAGCTGAACAACCGGGTGCTCTCGCGCTTCACGGCCGAGGAGCGGACGAACATCGGTATCCACACATGTCCTGGTGGTGACCGTGACTCGGTCCACAGCGCGGACGTTCCCTACAACAACCTGCTCCCGAGCATGTTCCAGATGAACGCCGGCTATTTCCTCATCCAACTGGCGAGCGAGCGGGACAAGGACCCGGTCTACCAGAGCATCGGGGAGCACCTCCGGGACGATGCGGACGGTGTCGCGCAGATGGCCTACATCGGAGTGATCAACCCGGGGAACCCCCGCGTTGAGAGCCCGGAGGAGGTCAGCAATGCCCTGCAGAGGGCGGCCAACTTCATCTCCAAGGACCGGATCGGCGCTACGGACGACTGCGGATTCTCCCCGTTCAGTATCGACGAGAAGCCGAACCACGGTTCGCCGGACTACGCCCGTGGTGTCGCGTTCCAGAAGATCAAGAACCGGGTCGCGGGCGCCAGGATGGCAGCGGAGAAGCTCGGTGTCGGCTGAGCCTCGCCGCATTGTCTGACCCAACCATTGTCTGACCCAACCATTGACTGACCCAACCATCGTCTGACCCACCGCTGCAACGGCCCGGCCCTACCCCGCACGAGGAAGGGCCGGGCCGTCGCTGTGCCGGACGGCGGTCGGAGCCCAACGTCCCGGCGTCTTTGGCCCTTCGGACCTGCCTTCATGCGGGCCGCAGCGGCAACCCTGATCCCTGACGAGTGCCGGGGCTGAACGGTCCGCGCAGGTGGCGCCGGATGGCCGTCGAGAAGGAGCCCGATGATCCCCGCGACTGCAGGATCCCCGGCCATCGTCGGGGTGGACGGTTCACCGGATGCTCTGGACGCCGCTTGCTGGGCCGGTCGTGAAGCGAGCTCGCAGGGCCGTGCCCTGCACGTGCTGCACGCCTCAGTCTGGTCGATGGTCTGCCATCCGGTGCCGGCCGGGGTTCCGGCTGGTCACCGGCAGACCATGCTGGAGAAGGCGCAGCGCTGGGTGCACGAGGCGGCGGATGCCGCACGGGCGGCGGCGTCGGGCGTCGAGGTGGTCGAGCGGCTGGTGGTCGGTGAGCCCGCGGCTGTCCTGATCGGGGAGTCCCGGCACGGCAGCGAGGTCGTGGTGGGCTGTCACGGTCAGGATGCCCCGGTCGGGGGCCTGCTGGGATCCACGGCACTGCGGCTGGCTCAGCACGCCGGCTGCCCGGTGGTGGTCATCCGTGGCTCCGCACCCGGCGATCCCGAGGGCTCGGTGGTGGTGGGTGTCGACGGCTCGGCGGGCAGCGACGGTGCGCTCGAGTTCGGCTTCGAGCGCGCGGCACGCCACGGCGTGGTGCTGGTCGCCCTGCACGTCTGGAGTGACGTGCGGATCGCGGCGCACGACGGTGTGCTCTGGCGGGCCCTGGACTGGGCCACGGTGGCCGACGAGGAGGAGCGGATGCTCGCCGAACGGCTGGCCGGCTGGCAGGACAAGTATCCGGACGTCGAGGTGCGCCGGGTGGTGGCGATGGACCGGCCGGTGCGGCGGCTGCTCGCTGCCGCTGAGGGCGCCCGGATCCTCGTGGTCGGCTCGCACGGCCGCGGTGGCGTGCCCGGCATGTTGCTCGGCGCAACCAGTCAGTCGCTGCTGTACGTGGCTCCGTGCCCGGTCGTCGTCGTGCGGCACTGACTAACCGCTCGGCCTCTTACCCCCACCGGCGACCCTTGCGAGGATCGCTCACGGGGCGGGGCGAGCGACGGTGGTGGGGTATGACCAGCAAGCAGGGCTGGGCCGGAGGGCCACGTACTCCCATCGACGGCCTGATCCGGGAACTGCTGGAACGTGCCGACGATGTACTGGGTGCGGAGACCCGGCTGCGCGGCCTGCTCGACGCCGTGGTGACCATCGCGACCGACCTGAGCCTGCCCGCCGTGTTGCGGCGCATCGTTGCGGCGGCCTGTGATCTGGTGGATGCCCGCTACGGCGCACTGGGTGTGCTGGCCCCGGACGGCAACCGGCTGGCCGACTTCGTGCATGTGGGTATCGATCAGCAGCTCGCCGACCGGATCGGCACGTTGCCGCAGGGCCGTGGAGTGCTCGGTCTGCTGATCAACGACCCCCGGCCATTGCGGCTGCGGCAGATCTCCGAGCACGCCGCCTCCTACGGCTTCCCCGAGCGCCATCCCCCGATGCGGTCGTTCCTCGGGGTGCCCGTCGCGGTCCGGGGTGAGGTTTTCGGCAACCTGTATCTGGCCGGGAAACGCGGTGGCGGCGAGTTCACCGAGGAGGACGAGGAATTCGTGGTGGTACTGGCCGCGGCAGCCGGTATCGCGGTGGAGAACGCCCGGCTCTACGAGAGCGGCCGCCGGCGGCAGCGTTCACTGGAGATTTCCTCGCAGCTCGCCACCGACCTGCTGCGTGGGATGGGCCGCGACGTCGCGCTGGAGCACGTGGCGGCCAGTGCCCGCGCGCTGGGCGGTGCGGACCTGGGCAGCATCGTGGTACCCGACCCGTCGGCCGACGACCTGCGGGTCGCCGCCGCCGACGGCGTCGTCGCCGCGGAGGTGCGCAACGCGCGCGTCGCGGCCACGGGGTCGTTCAGCGCGTCGGTGATGGCGTCGGGCAGGCCCGAACTGGTGGCCGACGCGCGGGCCGACCCGCGCGCCGACCTGCCCGCCCTGTCCGCCCGGTGGGGACCACTGATGCTGGTCCCGTTGGCGTCGAGCAACGGGACGCTCGGGGTTCTGGTGGTGGCCAAGGAAGCGGGCGGCAGGCCGTTCGACGCCGACGACGTCGCGGCCATCACCGGGTTCGCCACCCAGGCCGCGCTGGCCCTGGAACTGGCCAGGTCGCGAGACGACCGCGAGCGGCTGGCGCTGCTGGAGGATCGGGACCGGATCGCCCGTGACCTGCACGACCTGGTGATCCAACGGCTGTTCGCCACCGGGCTGGGGCTGCAGGGCACGGTCCGGCTGGCCGGCAACGTGGAGGTGGCGCAGCGGTTGTCGACCTACGTCGCGGCACTCGACGACACCATCCGGGAGATCCGGCAGGCGATCTTCTCGCTGCGCTCACCCGAGGAGAAGGGCGACAGCCTGCGCCACGAGGTGGTGGGAGTGTTGCAGGAGGCCGCCGAGGTGCTGCCTTTCGAACCTTCGGTGCGATTCGAGGGCCCGGTGGACAGCGCCGTGCCTGCCGCGGTGATCCCTCAGCTCACCGCGGTGCTCCGGGAGGCCATGACCAACATCGGACGGCATGCCTCAGCCACCTCGGCGCGAGTCGAGCTCGCGGTGACCGGCACCGCGGTCCGGCTCACCGTCCGGGACAACGGGATCGGGCTGCCCGCGCAACGGACCGAGAGCGGGCTGGGCAACCTCGGCAGCCGCGCCGAGGAGCTGGGCGGGTGGCTGGACGCCCGCTCCGTGGTACCGCACGGCACCGAACTGGTCTGGCAGGTGCCCTTGGCCTGAGCCGGGTGAACGACTGCATGGTGTGCTGTTTTGTCTACGTTGCTGCCGTTGGGCGGTTACGCTTCCGCGTGGTTGCGAGCGGCGCGCCGGAGGTGGCTTGGGGTGACTCGTTCTTCTTCTACGACCCCGACGGCGATGCACCCACCGACCGCCGGATGCCTTTCGCCACGATCGTCACCAATGACTACGACGGAAACGATAAGACGTGAAACTTGATCCAACACGTGCCGGGCACGATTGCCAGGATCTGGCAAGTGCCCTGCATGACTTGCGTCAAGCGTCGGGCCTGTCGTGAGAACGGCTTGCCCGCCGAGGTGATGAGTCAATGCGCTAGTTCTTTGATCGCTTCGTTGATCAGTGTCGTCGCATTATTGTTCTGTGCGCCTACGTTCCAAAGTCGTTCGAACACGTCGGCGTACAGCCTTTTCTCCTCAGTGGCTCTGAATGCGAGTTCTGCACCGATCATTTCGACCAGCACGAGGGTGTCGTCGAACATGGTGAAGGCATGTGAGGGCACCACAGGCAGGATGGTCGTGAACGGGATGATCGCGAGCGTGACGGTGTCCATCCCTGCAGCCGCCAGCAGTCGGTCGAGTTGTCCTCGGTGCACGCCGGGTGGACAGATGCGGTAGTTCAGGGCGGCTTCGGTGAGTAGGAAGCGGAATTTCTTGGCAGGGTCGTAGAGCACCTGCTGTCGTCGCATCCGGGTTCGGACGCCTTCTTCGACGTCGTTGGGGATGCCGTGCAGGTTAACCAGCCGAGCGAAGACGTGCCGGGCGTAATCGGCTGTTTGCAGCAGTCCCGGGACCATGTCGGGGACGAACACCCGTACCAGGGAGGCGTTGGCCTCCAGCGGAATGTTGGCTCGTTGCCGGCGCGCAGTTCCGGAGCGAAGCTGGTGTTTCCAGGTCGCATACTCGAAGCGCATGCCGCGCAACTCGGCGATCAGGGTGTCGCGCAAGTCGGTGGAGGCTTGCACTGCCCGCGTCCAGGCTTCGACGTCCTCAAAGGTGGCTGTCTGCTTGCCGTTTTCCAACCGTGAAACCTTGGACTGTGCCCAGCCCAGCTGGCCAGCCAGCTCCTTGCCGGTGAGGCGGGCTTCCTCTCGCAACACCCGAAGCCGCCTACCGAACTGTGCGCGCCCGTTCGTCGCGCTGATCAGCTGTCTCCGGGTGGCATGGCGCGGGTGGGGTCGGCCGTCAGGTAATCGTGGTAGGGCGTGGCGTGTGTCTCGGCCAGGTCGAGCCAGCGCACGTGTTGGCCTACCAGGGCCGGCTCGGTGACGATCTGCGCGCCGAGGAGGCGGTCGTCGGCGGTGAACCACAGCAGGGCCAATCGCTCGTCGTCAAAGAGCCAGAAATCGTGACTGGGCAAGTCGAGTGCGTTCGCGCGGTCACGAGTGAGATATCGGATGTCTTCGCCCGCGTCGACGTTGAAGGCACAGTGATACAGGCCGAATCGTAGGTAGGGGGTCAGCAGTTCGGGCACCACGCGGACCCGCGCGAAACGCCGGCCGGCGTCGACTGCAGCTCGGATCGTGCCGTCCAGCCAGTAGTCGCGGGAAGCCACATAGTCGGGGTCCTCGGGATTGCCGGCCAAGTAGCGGGCCAGAGCTTGGTCTTCTTCCGGGTCGCGGTAGTGGTCTCGGGTCTCCAGCCGGCGCGCGGAGTGCAGAAACGTATGAAACAGCCGACCGAAGGCCCCACCCGTGATGAGGTCAGCCACTAGCTCCCCGCGGGTGGTGCGAAGCCAAGCAAAGCCTTCGGTACCTCGATGACGGTCTCATGCTCGGGGATGTTCAGTTGCGCCAGTGCCTCGGCGTCCAGCACCTTCCACCCCTGGATGACGTAGGTGTCGCGGTTGGTGTCGAAGAGCGTGGGTGAGCCGCCGTTGTTGCTCGTCGCTCCGAGGAAGGTGAGCTGCACGGTGTCCTCCATTATGCGCAAAGTTGCGAGTTGATCAGATCGTCCACCGATCATCGCCACAGGTCAAGCATCTGCGCAATCTTGCGCATACAGCTTGTCTTCGACGCACCGTCTCACTCAGATAGTGACGCAACGACACTCGTCGGCCGCTGAAACCGACGCGCTCAGAGCTTCACCTTGACCGGCTGGTCATGCAACGCGCTGGCAGCAAGTGGTGGCGGCCGCTCTGACCAGCGATAGCAGGCGGATACAGAAGTGGTCCCGACGGTGGCACCCGCCGGGGTCGACGCACCACACCGATGACGAAAGGGCTTGGTCATGGCCACCGCAGATCAGCTTCAACGAGGCGGGCCCGTGACGGTGACCAGCACGGTCGACGGACGGGACCACCTCATCAGCGACCAGGTCACGGCTTCCGGGCTGGTGGCGGGCCAGGGTCGGTACAGCGCCATGTGCGGTCGGCTTGTCCTGGCGGCGCCGCTGGTGATTCCGCCGGGGCCGACGTGCCTGGACTGTGAGACTGCGTTGCACCGCATCACCATTGCCGCCACTGTGCGTCGCCGTCGGGGGGTGGTGGGACGGCTGCTGCGCGGACGGCGCCGTCGTCAGGCCTCCCGATCCACCAGTGCGGGGAGCCACCGAGCGGGGCGGGTGTGATGCGCTGGTCGGGCCTCGGCATGTCGATGAGCGACGACAGCCCTAATGTGGTGATCGCGAAACGGCTGCTGGACCAGCTCAGGCACCAGGGTTTCGTGTTCCGGCGGATCGCCCCCGGCCCGGATGGCCCGCTGCTCGGTCACCGGGTGAACGGCCCCTGGACCGACACGGTCGAGATCGCCGGGTTCAGCCGGGACTGCGCCGCCTGGCGCACGCGGATCTCGTCCCTGATCGTCCCCGGCAACGGGTTGGTGGAGCGTCGGACCCAGGGGGCAGCGCTCACCGTGCTCAACGAGGTGCTGACCTGGGAATGTCCCTGATCCCGGTCGGCCGCCGATCCAAGTGCCCCCGGCGCTACACGCAGGGGGCGCTGCGGGTGACGGCGTGCTCGACCAGGACCACCAGGGTGTCGAGACTGGACCGGGCGTCCCGGGCATCCATGATCACCACCGGGGTGTCGGACGGGACCGCCAGCGCGTCGCGCACCGAGGACACCGGGACATCGGGGGCTCCGGGGAACTGGTTGATCGCCACGGTGAACGGCAGCCGGCGGTCCTCGAAGTAGTCGATCGCCGCGAAGCAGTCGTTGACCCGGCGCACGTCGACGAGCACGATCGCGCCGACCGCGCCACGGGCCAGCTCGTCCCACATGAACCAGAACCGGTTCTGCCCGGGTGCCCCGAACAGGTAGAGGATGAGCTGTTGGTCGACCGTGATCCGGCCGAAGTCCATCGCGACCGTGGTGGTGGCCTTCTCCGGGACGGCGGCGGAGTCGTCGATGCCGACCGACAGTGAGCTCATCTCCTGCTCGGTGCTCAAGGGCGGGATCTCCGAGAGGGATCCGACGAACGTCGTCTTGCCGACCCCGAATCCGCCTGCCACCAGAATCTTGAGCGGCAGCAGCCGCTGGGTGACGGTCGAGGTGAGTCGTTCGCCCCTAGCGGGACCGTAGTCCATCTAACAGCCTTCCGAGGATCTCTTGCCCCGGACCGCCGACGTCGTCGGTGGCCCGGGGCAGGTGCACTGTCAGGAAGCCGGAATTGGCCAGGTCGCTGACCAGCACCCGCGCCACTCCGGCCGGCACGTGCAGCGCTGCCCCGATCTCCACCACCGACGTCGGTCGCATCGACATCCGGACGATGGCCCGCCGTTCCACCTGCAGCGTCGGCAGGTTCTTCACCGCCAGTTCGGTGGCCGTGACCAGCGCTTCCAGTGGCAGTTCCTGCCCGACGGTCCGGGTCCGGCCCTGGGTGAGTGCGTAGGCAGGCACCACCCGGTCGCCCTCGCGCCAGCCGTAATGGCCGTTGCTGCTCATCGCAATGTCCGGTCCGGTGACGGCCGGGGCGCGGGGGTCAGCGCGTGTCCCACCCGTGAGGCGAGCATGGTCATCTCGTACCCGACCAGTCCCATGTCGCATTGCCGCTCGGCGACGACGGCGAGCGTGGACCCCTGGCTGATCGATGTCATGAACAGGTAGCCACCGGTCATCTCCACGATGGTCTGGTTGACCGGGGACAGGTTGAGCAGCTGGGAGGCACCCCGGGCGAGGCTCACCAGACCCGACGTGGCGGCGGACAGCTGGTCGCCGAGCATCGTGCTCACCCGGTCGGATGCCGCCAGCAACAGGCCGTCACCGGAGACCACCAGAGCATGCAACACCCCGGGCGTGCCCCGCATGAAATCGGTGAGCAGCCAGTCCAGTTGCCCGTGCACCGGGCCCGCCGTGTTCGTCATCGCCGGCCCCTTCCGTTCGGTGCGCCACCATCGGCGCCGACCTGTTGCTGAGCTGCCTGCCTGCTGGCCTGGAAACGGGACAGCGCATCCCTGGCCTGCTCCGCGTCAGGGGGCGGGGACGGCTCGGGGATGGACTCGTGCCCTGCCGACTCCCCTGCCGACTGCCCTGCCGACTGCCCTGCCGACGCGGAGCGGCGCAACTCCGGGGCGAGGTTGGCCTGCGGAACCCGGCGAATCAGCAGCGGGTCGGGCGACCCGTCGGACGCCGTCCCGATCGGCCCGACAACCTCGCTCGTGGCGGCCCCGTCGTTCGGCGGGCGGGCGACGATGGCCGGTCCCGGCTCGCGCGGGTCGTTCGCGGGGCGCGGTGGTGCCGGTGGGAGTGCGGCCGCGGGGGTCATGATCGGCGCCGTCGCCGGCGCGGGGGAGTCGGGGATCCACGGCTCGGCGGTGGCGTAGACCCGCGGTGGCTGGTGCCAGTCGTCGGTCTCCGCGGGCGTGACCTTGGCGGGTGTCCACCAACCGGACCAGTCCGACCCCTCCTCCTGGTCAGGCCGCGCGTGCTGGCCGCGGCTCCGGGTGGCGTCCCCGCTGCCGTTCGCCCGGGCGCTGCTCGCGGTACGCCGTGGCATGGGGATGTCCGGAGCGGGTGTGGCCGGTGCGGCGGGCCGGCCCGGCCTATCCGGGGCCGCTGGAACATCCGGTGTGGCCGGGGCGCCCGGTATCGGTTGCGGCGGCGGTGGAGGGGTGTCCGGGAGACCGGATCGGCCGGCTCCGGCTGGTCCCAGAATGGCGCCCCTCGGCCGGGCGCCCATCGTGGTGAGCTTCTCCGGGCCGAGTTGTTGCGGGTTCCCGGCGAACAGGTCGGCGGGCAGGACCACGACCGCGGTGACGCCGGTGCCGGGGGTGGGGGTGAGGGATGCCTGGATGTCGTGGCGGGTGGCGAGGCGGGCCACGACGTGCAGTCCGAGTCGCTGGGACACCGACAGGTCGACGTCGCGGGGGTGGGCGAGCAGGTCGTTGGCGGCGGCCATGTCCTCGGGGCGCATGCCGACGCCCCAGTCCTCGACGGTCAGCACGGCGGCACCGGGCATCCGCAGGTAGGGGCGGGTGCGGATGGTGACGTTGGCTTCGGGTGGGGAGAACCGGACGGCGTTCTCGGTGAGTTCGGCCAGGACGTGGGTGAGGTCGGTGACGGTGTGGCCGAGTACTTCCATGCGTTCGTCGACGGCGAAGGCGACGCGGTCGAGGTCCTCGGTTTCGGCGATGGCCGCGCGGACCACGTCGATGAGGCGGACCGGTTCGCTCCAGACGCGGCTGGGTTCTTCGCCGGAGAGGACGAGCAGGCTTTCGGCGTTGCGGCGGATGCGGGTGGCGAGGTGGTCGAGGCGGAACAGTTCGCCCAGTGCGTCGGGGTCGCGTTCTTTTTCTTCAAGTTGGTTGATGATGTCGAGTTGGCGGTAGAGCATGCTCTGGTTGCGGCGGGCGAGGTTGACCAGCAGATCCGAGGTGAACTTGCGCTGGCTGAGTTCCTGGTCGGTGAGCTGCTTGGTAAGCAGAAGCGTCTTTTCTTGCTCGCTCTCGGTTTCCCGCCAGAACACCACCACACCGATGCAGGCCGCGATCACGGCCGACAAGTGTATCCCCGACCAGAGCCATGGATTGTTCCACGCGGCCTGGTGGCTGAAGATCAGGTGCACGTTCCACATCGAGCCGAGGACGTGGCTGAGGCCGGTGAACAGGATGTTCCACAGGAACGGCACCCAGTCCTGGTACAGCGCGATCAGGCCGATGATGACGAAGAAATGGAAGTGGGCCTCGATCGCGCCGTTGGAGAGCACCACGAAGGCCAGAGCGGTGTAGCTGAGCCCGAAGGTGACCAGGAATGAGGCCACTCTCCTCCGCCGGACGCGGGCGCCGAGCAGGACGCACACCGCAGGGAAGATCATCACATACAGCGTGGTGAGGAGGGTGTGGTGCAGCAGGAGCCCGAACGCGAAGATCACCGGCAGGTGTAGGGCCAGGATGACCAGCAGGAACCTGTGCCGCTTATGCCACACCGTGTCGTCGAGCGTGGAGCCGCGCGGCAGGTAGTCCAGGAGCTTCGTCAACGTCACCGGTGGACCTGCCCCTCGTTGGACGTTTCAAGCTGTCGTGGCCGACTCGGCGGCACAATAATCATGGGTATTCTCGCTCACGTGCGCGGTTCAGACCGCGGCATGTTACTGCGGTATGGTGCCGCCGCGAGACCCGTGCGTTACGCCGAGTAGGTGGTTCATGTCCCACTTTGAAGCAAAGGGCCTAATGCTTGTTCGGCCGAACGGAGCAATGAGCCGGGAACGGACCCACGGCCCCAGTGAGTCGCGAGATCCGGGCCATCCCTGCGCGTCGATCATCATCGCGCTGCGACGCCACCGGCGGCGCATGATCCAGAAATCCGGGCCCGGTAGCGGCCACCCGGCGGGCGCGGCAGTGGTCCGTTTCTTCATCATCCGGGTTCGCGCGGACGTAAGCCTCCGTGGTCGCGCATAGTGGCTCCGAATACCGCGATCTGGGTGCGGCGCTCCATTTGCAGCTTGGCCAGTAGCCGGGACACATGGTTCTTCACGGTCTTCTCCGCAAGATAGAGCCGGGCACCGATTTCCCGGTTGGACAGGCCGTCGGCGATGAGGGCGAGCACGGCCCGCTCCCGGTCCGACAGCGTCTCGAATCTCGGGTCGGTCGCGGGCGGCCCCTCGCGTAGCCGGGTGAGCACGTTGGCGGTGACGGCCGGGTCCAGCAGTGACTGGCCCTGCGCCACCCGGTGCACGGCGTCGACCAGGTCGGTGCCGCGGATCTGCTTGAGCACGTAACCGGCCGCCCCGGCCATGATCGCGGCGAACAACGCCTCGTCGTCGTCGTAGGACGTGAGGATCAGGCACGCGACCGAGGGCAGCGAGGACCGGATCTCCCGGCAGACCTCGATGCCGCTGCCGTCGGCCAGCCGGGCATCCAGGACCGCGACATCCGGCCGGACCGCGGGGATGCGGCGCAGTGCCTCGTCGGCCCGGCCCGCCTCTCCCACCACCTCGACGCCGCCGCCCTGTTCGAGCAGGTCTCGCAGGCCGCGCCGGACCACCTCGTGGTCATCGAGCAGGAACACCCGTACTGGCGCATCGGCGGCACCGGCCTGATCGGTGTCCATGCCGTCATCGTGCTCGGTGGGCAGGACCTGGGCCAGCCTGCGAACGGCCGGTCGGGGCTTCGTTCACTCGACCGCCGTGCACGGAGCGGACCCGAGCGCCTCCGATCGGCGGTTCCGGGTCCGGATATCACGAGTAGTTTTCTGGAAGCTACCCCGCGGGCGGGCCACTGTGCGGCGGTGTGGCGGCGGCCGGTCGAGGAGGCGCCATGGTGGTCGAGGCCAACATGCGATGTCAGGTGCACAGCAGTGCCCCGGTGGGCCTGATCACGCTGGCGGGTGCGCTGCGGCTGGACACCGCCGCGCGCCTGCGCGAGGCGGTGCAGCGGGTGCTGGCCGATCGGCCGGACGCGATCGTCCTGGATCTCGCGGGGCTCCACCATGTGGAGGAGCTGAGCGTCGAAGTGTTCCCCGACCTGGGCCGCACGGTCGCGGCGGTGGCCGACAGCGAGCTGATCCTCGCCGCGGCAGGCCCTGTGACGCGGGACGCGTTGCGCAGGGCGGCACCATTGCTGGTCCGGATGTTCGACACCTGCTGCGAGGCCATGGAAGCGGCTGCGGTCGCCCCGGCGCGTCGCCGGGTGACCCGGCAGTTACCTGCCGACGTGCACGCCGGGCGAACCGCCCGCCGCGTGCTGGACGAGGTGTGTACCCGCTGGCGGCTGGAGGAGTTGCGCGAGGCGGCCTTGGTGATCGTCACCGAACTGGTCACCAATGCGGTCGACCACGTCGGTACCCCCATCGAACTCTGTGTCACCGTCCGGCACGGAGTGTTGCGGATCGAGGTGAGCGACCACAGCGACATGCTGCCCGTCCAGCTGGATCTCACACCGGGCGCAACGCACGGGCACGGCCTGCGGCTGGTCGACAACCTGGCGAGGCATTGGGGTGCGCTGAACACCACGTGGGGCAAGACGGTATGGGCGGAACTCCGGGTGTCGGCTCCCCGGCTGCCGGACGACACACAGCTCCGCCGAGATCTCAACTGGGCGTGACGTACCGGACGGGACGCGGCCGGTCAGATCACGTACCAGCCCACGGACCAGCCGATCGTGGTGCCCACCAGAGCCACGGGCGTCCACAGCAGCAACGCCGTGAGCCATCGGCGTCGTCGCCGGGACATTCTCGTCGCCGGCTCCAAAGCCGGTAACTTGAGGAGGTCGGTACCGTGCAGCTGCAAGTGCGCGGCCAGCTCCCGCTCCCACAACACCTGGTCAGACTTCAACATGATGTTCTGGCCCTTCTCACCGTGTCGACCCGGCTGAAGCCAACCACACTGAAGACTCTTCCGGTCTCGGTTGCTCCTTGCTGTAACTCCTGAGTACCCGATCATCACTCCACGTACGCGTGAGCCCGGATGTCGGATCGCCGAAACACGGCGTGTCATCGCCCAGACGCGGCGGGTCGCGGAAATTTCTGCCTGCCGCCTGGCCGTCCCCTCACGTGCGGTGCGCGGACCTTCGGCCCGCCGGCCGCCGACTTCGGTCCCTTCGGTCGGGCCGCACGGTGCGGGACGGTAGAGATCGACCAGGGAGGCGCTCATGGGCAGGGTTCGCGCTCCTGGGCCGCTGAGCAGGCTGGCACGGCGGCACGGGTTGGTTCGTTCGCCGCTGCGACGCACGACCGATCGGGTCGAGGGAGTGGTACTGACGTTGCTGGTGATGCTGGCACTGGTGGTCATTCCACTGGCGGTGGCTGTGGGGATCGAGGCCTATCAGCGGGACGCGGCCGAAGCGGCGACCACAACCGGTGAGCGAACTGCGGTGACCGCCGTGCTGGCGACCGACGCGGTGGCTGACTACCCGGCTGGGGCCCAGCGCGGCGCCGGGGGACAGCGCGGTGCCCGTCCGGAGCCGACCGCCCTGGTGCGCTGGCAGCTGCCGGACGGGCGGCAGGGCAGCGAACAACTGCCGGTCGCGGCCGACCGGCGGACCGGTGACCCGCTGGTGATCTGGGTGGATCGCTTGGGTGAGCGCACCGACCCGCCGAGGTCTCCGGCGGAGATTCGCACCTCGGCAGTGGTGACCGGGGTGGACCTGGTGCTCGTCGGCTGGTTGCTGCTGGCGGTGCTGTGGTGGGCCGCCTGCTGGGTGCTGAACCAGATCAACACTGCCCGGTGGAACGTCCAGTGGGCCTATATCGGGCCCAGGTGGAGCCGCCGTTCCTGGCAGTGACGAGTCAGACACGTACCTGGGAGCCGAGATGCGCGTCGGTGATGTGATGACCCGATCCGTCGTGTCCACCAGTCCACATGCCCCGGTGAAGGATGCCGCGGTGATTCTCGCCGGACACGGCGTCACCGCGTTGCCGGTCGTGGATGAGACCGGCCAGTTGATGGGCGTGCTCACCGAGGCGGACGTGGTGCGGGGGCGGATACCCCCCGACCCGCGCCGCCGGGCCTGGCGGGGCAGCGCCGCCGGCGTCACCGCGCCCGCAACGGTGGCTGAGGTGATGAGCAGTCCCGTGCTGACCGCGAGCCCGCAGACCGATGCCGCCGACCTGGCCAGGGTGATGATCGACCAGGGCGTGCGCAGCGTGCCGGTGGTGCAGGAGGGCGGGGTGGTCGGCATCGTCACCCGCCGGGACCTGGTGCGCACCATCGCCAGGGACGACTCGCTGATCGCGGCGGACATCCGCAGGCGGCTGGAGGCCTACGGCGGCCTCGACCGATGGACCGTGCATGCCCAGCAGGGGTCGGTGACCATCACCGATCAGTACGATGACCCCGCTGACCATCACGTCGCCCTGGTGCTGGCGCAAGCCGTGCCCGGAGTCGTGCACACCGAGGTCGTGCACACCACGTCGCGAGGGGCGTGAGCCACCTACTGATGACCACGCAACGAGCCTGGCGGGTGCGGGTTCCGGCACCGGTCGGCTGCCAACCGCTGCAGCAGGTGTCGGAGCCGGTGCCCGTTCCCGGTCCCGGCGAACTGCTGGTGCGGGTACTGGCCTGCGGAGTGTGCCGCACCGACCTGCACGTCGCCGAAGGCGATCTGCCGGTCCACCGGGCCTGCGTCGTTCCCGGCCATGAGGTGGTCGGCGAGGTCGTCGGTACCGGCTCCGCCGGGATCGCCTCCGCGGGGATCGCCGTGGGTCAGCGGGTGGGGATCGCCTGGCTGCGCCGCACCTGCGGCCGGTGCCGGTACTGCACCCGGGGAGCCGAGAACCTCTGCCCGTACTCGGAGTACACCGGCTGGGACGCCGACGGCGGTTACGCCGAGTACGCGACGGTGCCCGCCGGCTACGCCTACCCACTGCCGGCCGGCTATCCCGACACCGAACTCGCTCCGCTGCTCTGCGCGGGCATCATCGGCTGGCGGGCGCTGCGCCGGGCCGCCCTGCCGCCGGGCGGCAGGCTGGCCATCTACGGCTTCGGCGCCAGTGCGCACCTCACCGCCCAGATGGCCCTGGCCCGGGGCGCGACCGTGCACGTGCTGACCCGCAGCCCGGCCGCCCGGGAGCTGGCCCTCGCGTTGGGCGCATCCTCCGCGGGCGCGGCCGCCGATCGCCCCCCGGAGCCGGTCGACTCCGCCATTCTGTTCGCGCCCGCCGGGGATCTCGTGCTGTCGGCGCTGGCCGGCCTCGACCGGGGCGGCACCCTGGCGGTGGCCGGCATCCACCTCACAGACATCCCCGCGCTGAGCTACCAGGAGCACCTGTTTCAGGAGCGGCAGCTCCGCAGCGTGACCGCCAACACCCGCCAGGACGGGTACGACTTCCTGACCTTCGCCGCCGACCACCGGTTACGCGTGGTGACCGCGCCCTATTCCCTGGACCGGGCCGATGTGGCGCTGGCGGATCTCGCCGGTGACCGGGTGCATGGTGCCGCAGTCCTGGTCCCCTGAAGCCCGCGCGGGACCAAGGTCCTGCCTATCCTGGGTCCGTCCCCACTAGGTAAGCGGTCGTCGTCACTCCAGCATGGGGGAGCGGGCGCATCCGCCCCGCCCGAGTCTGGGAGAGCGCCGATGCCGGTGCAAGTCAATCCCGCGATCCCCGCACAACGAGGGCGTGAGCAGGCGGTGGGGCAGGACCGTCCGCCGGTCCGGCCACTGCGCGTGCTGACCGTCAATCCGGGGTCGTCGAGCCTCCGACTCGCCGTACTGGATGACGAGACGCTGCGCTTCGGGCACGCCCTGCCGGACGGGTCCGGTCCGTGCTGGCCGGAGTTTCAGGACCTGGTGCTGCGCTATGACCCGATCGACGTCATCGCCGTCCGCTTCCTGCACGGTGCCGACCGGCCGGGGCCGGTGCTGCTGGATGACGCCGAGCTCGCCGATCTGGAGCGCCTCGGCCCGCGCGCCCCGCTGCATCAGGCGCAGTCGGTGGAACTGGCCCGGATGGTGCGCCAGATGGTGCCCGACGTGCCGCTGGTCGCCTGCTTCGACACCTCGTTCCACGTGGAACTGCCCGAGCACGCGGCCCGCTACGCGCTGCCGAAGCCGTGGTCGGGCCGACCGGAACTGCGCCGTGCCGGGTTCCATGGACTGTCCTGCGAATATGCGTATCACCGGGCTGCCGCGTTGCTGCGCACTCCGGCGGAGCTGCTGAGGCTGGTGGTCGCCCATATCGGGGCCGCCGTATCGGTCACAGCCATCGACGGGGGCCGCAGCGTGGACACCTCGATGGGGTTCACCCCGACCGACGGTGTCGTGATGGCCACCCGGAGCGGTGCGCTGGATCCCGGCCTGGTCCTGCACCTGGTCCGCACCGCCGGCCTCGATCCGGCTGGTCTGGACACCGCCCTGGCCCAGCGCGCGGGCCTTGCCGGGCTCACCGGCGGCAGCGGCGACATGCGGGCGGTGCTCGCCGCCCGGGCCGCGGGTGATCACGAGGCGGACATCGCGGTGCGGGTCTACCTGCATCGCCTGCGCCGCGAGGTCGCCGCTGCGGCGACCTCGCTGGAGTCGCTGGATGCCGTGGTGCTCACCGGTGGTGTTGCCGAGGGCTCGGCGTGGCTGCGCTCCGAACTCGTGAACGGCCTGAGCCTGATCGGCGCCCGGCTGGATCATCGACGCAATCGGGAGGCTTCGCACGACGCTCTGCTCAGCGAGCCAGGTGAGCCGACCGCGGTGCTGTTGCTCCAGGCCAGGGAGGACGTGGCGCTGGCTCGCGGCGCCGCCACCGTGGTGGGCCGGTCCCGGCCGGGACGAGGCGTCACCGCGAGCAGCGCACCGCCCACGACAAGTCCCGGGGATTACCGTCGGTAGCAACCAGGACGGTCCTTGGGTAGCGAGTGGACTACCCGGATGGTCTGGCGCTTCACTAGATCAGGTGAGACGATCGAAACGTATTGCAGGGGGTGTTCGAGACGGGGGCCGAACGGTGGAGGCTCGATCGACGGCGAGCGCGCGGCGACTGCTGGACGCGACCCTGGAAATCACCAGGGGGGTCGGCCTCGCCGAGGTGTTGCACCGTCTGATGCGAGCGGCCCGCAGGCTGGTGGCGGCCGAATACGCCGCCGTCGGGATCGTCAGCCAGGGCCACCTGGTTCGGTTCGTCCACTCCGGCCTGGATACCGACACGGTGACGCGCATCGCCCATCCACCGGAGGGCAAGGGCGTACTGGGTCAGCTGATCGACGAGCCGCGGGCACTGCGACTGGCCGATCTCGCCACCCACCCGGCGTCGGTCGGCTTTCCCGCCCATCATCCGCCGATGCACTCCTTCCTCGGAGTTCCGATCACGACCCGGGCCGGCATGTTCGGCAATCTGTATCTCACCGAGAAGCGGGGTGGCACCGAGTTCTCCGTCGAGGATCAGGAACTCGCGGTGGCGCTGGCCTCGGCGGCCGCGGTTGCGATCGACAACGCGGAACTCTTCAGACAGGCACAGCGACGCCAGGCCTGGCAGAACGCGACGACGGACGTCACCACACTGTTGCTGTCGGTACCGGACCCGCAGGCCATCCTGGCCGTCATGGCCGAGCACGCGATGCGGCTGGGCGACGCGGCGGCGGCGATGATCATCCTTCCCGCCGAGGATCCGGTCATGCTCAGGGTGGGGGCCGGCGCCGGTCTGCTGGCCTCCGGGCTGGTGGGGGAGTACTTCCTGGCCGAGCTGGCCAGGGGGGCGATCTCCCCGCTCCTCCCGACCGGTGGCAACCCCGTCGTGGTCGACGACGTCGCGGCCTACTCGAGCACTCCCAGTTTCGGCGTACTCGGGATGGGGCCGGTCGTCGCCGTCCCGCTGGGTGCCGGCAGGGCCGACGGCGCGTTGCTGGTCGCCCGGACCAGAGAGGAACCCGGGTTCGCGCCGCCGGACGTCACCATGATCGCATCCTTCGCTGAACGCGCGGGCTCGGCACTGGGCCTGGCCGAGGACCGCCGAAAGCGGGAACTCGAACACCTGGTCGAAGACCGGGAACGCATCGCCGCGCACCTGAGCGAGCACACCATGCAGGCGTTGCTGGGGATCAGCACGACGGTGCACGGCCTGACCGCTCGGATGCAGTCCGCCGCCGACGCCCATCGCCTGACCGAACAGGCGGACCGCCTGGACGCGGTGCTCCGGGAGATGCAGCGGGCGATCTTCGGCCTGCGCCCCGCCTAGACCCGTCGCAATCGCAGCTGAATCGCGATGTCAGGCTGAATCAGCGGCTCTTGCTGATCGAGATCTGCTTGGGGTGCTCGGGTTCGGGCTGCTCCGGCAGCGGCACACGGATCTCCAGGATGCCGTCTTCGTACCTGGCGGTGATGTCGTCCTCACGCACGCCCTCGGGCAGCGGCAGTGTCCTGGTGAAGCTGCCGTAGCGCAGCTCATGACGCAGATAGCCCTTGTCCTCCTTACTCTCCTCCATGCGCCGCTGGGCATTGATCTGCAGCATGCCGTCACTCACCGAAACGCTGACGTCCTTCTCGGGATCGATGCCCGGCAGCTCCGCACGCACCACCAGGGCAGTGCCCTCCTGGTACTCGTCGACCCGGATCACGTCCTCCACCAATGGCGAGCGCACCGGCATCGACCGCATCCACTCGTCGACGAGCCGGTCCATCCGGTCGAGCACGGTGAATTGCTCCGGCGCCGCACCTCGGTAACGTCGCATCAGCATTGTCATCTCGTTCCCCTTGATCCTGGCGTCGGTGGCAGTCGTGGTGTGGTTCGAACTACGTCCCACCAGGGTCACGGTTCGCTGATGGGGGTGGCGGATCGAGGGCCGTAGGTCACTGGTGACAGGTTCACCGGTCCCTGTCTGCGCGATTGCCGGCCTCATGCGGGTTCCGCGGTGGCCCGGCCGCCCACGGGGCCGTCCCCCGGCTCTCCGTGCTCGCCGCTGAGCTCGCTCATCGATTCGAGCCCTGGGGGTATGACGATCAAGTTGGTGATCACCTCGGCGAACCGCGCCGGATCACTGAACACCCAGCCGTGACTGCCGGGAACGGTGATCAACTCAGGATCCCCGAGCGCGGTGCGCAGGGTGGCCAGTGACGCGCGCGGGATGACGTTGTCGTCGTTACTCCAGACGATCACCACGGGTAGCCGCCTGCGCTTCAGCTCCTCCAGCTCGGCGGTCAGGTCGGCGGTGCGGGCGATGTACGCCGCTCGCCAGATCGCCGCCGGATCGTGCAGCAGGTTCGGCAACAGGTCCTCGGTGATCACGGGCAGTACCCGGGTGATCTGACGCAGCGGCATCACGTCCTCGCGCAGGTGCAGCCCCCAGTCCCACCACGGCCGTTCCGCGATGGCCCGGACCACGCCCTTGCCGTCGGTCCACGCCGAGCCCCCGATGGAGTTCACCAGGACCAGCCGGGCGATCTGGGCGGGCGCGTCGTACGCGGTGCGAATAGCGACTCCACCGCCGAACGAATGCCCGATCAACGTGACCGGTTCGACGATACCGACGGCCCGGATGAACTCCGAGACCCAGGATGCGTACCCGGCAAGGCTCAGTTCGGCGGCCGGCAGGCCGGCGGTACCGCCGCCACCCGGGAGGGCAGGCGCGTATACCCGCAGATGCTGGGCGACCAGACGCTTCAGGGCCCGCTTGTAGGAGCGGTGCCCCAACCCCCATCCGTGCAGGAACACCAGAGGAGGACCGTCACCGGCCACCCCGTAGGACGCCGGCCGCGCCCGGACGACGGTGTTGAGCCACTCCAGGTGGTGCTCGCCCTCGGTAGACGCCATCGTCTCCTCCTCAACTACAGGATCGTGCGCGCCAACGTCATCGTGGGGAAGGAGACCTAAGACCCAATCTGGGCGCCCGGACGGCCCCCGGGTCTCGCTGCCAGGGCCCTTGGTCCGTAGCGCCGGTCCCGCTCACTCGTGGAACGTGTGTCGCGGCCGGATCTGAAGGTGGCGTCGCGATGGGCAGTGCAGGGGACTCAGCGGTGACGGCTGCCTGCGGGTGGCCAGGCGGCGCGGAGCCGCCGGTGCGGGTCCGGCCCAGCGCACACGACCTCAGCGCGCACGACGGCCAGTATGGGCTGCTCTGTCCTTCTGAGCGGGTCGCTCACGGGGGCAAGGGGGCGCTATGGCGATAACCATCGATCCCACCGTCGTCAGCACACAGCGTTATCCGCCGCAGCGGCGACGGAAGGGCTCGGTGCTGCTGGGCCTGCTGCAGACCACTGATCACAAGCAGATCGGTGCGCTCTACGTCGTGACGTCGTTCGCGTTCTTCATGGTCGGCGGCGCGATGGCGATGTTGATGCGCGCGGAACTGGCGCGGCCGGGTTTGCAGTTTCTGTCCACTGAACAGTACAACCAGTTGTTCACCATGCACGGCACGATCATGCTGCTGCTCTACGCGACACCGATCCTGTTCGGTTTCGCCAATCTGGTGCTGCCGCTGCAGATCGGCTCCCCGGACGTGGCCTTCCCGCGGCTCAACGCGTTCTCCTACTGGCTGTTCCTGTTCGGCGGGCTGATCGTCATGAGCGGATTCGTCACCCCGGCGGGTGCGGCGGACTTCGGCTGGACCGCCTATTCGCCGCTCTCCGATTCGATGCACGCGCCGGGTGTCGGGGGCAATCTGTGGGCGATGGGCCTGGTGCTCGCCGGACTGGGCACGATCCTGGGCGCGGTCAACATGGTCACCACCGTGGTGTGCCTGCGGGCCCCGGGGATGACGATGTTCCGGATGCCGATCTTCACCTGGAACATCTTCGTGACATCGCTGCTGATCCTGCTGGCGTTCCCGATCCTGGCCGCGGCACTGCTCGCGCTGCTGGCCGACCGGCTCATCGGGGCACACGTCTACGACCCCGCCAGCGGCGGCGGGATCTTGTGGCAGCACCTGTTCTGGTTCTTCGGTCACCCCGAGGTGTACATCGTGGCACTGCCGTTCTTCGGAATAGTGTCGGAGATCTTCCCGGTGTTCAGCCGCAAACCACTTTTCGGCTACAAGGGCCTGGTTTTCGCGACACTGGCCATAGCGGCACTCTCGGTGGTCGTCTGGGCACACCACATGTACGCCACCGGAGCGGTACTGCTACCTTTCTTCGCGTTCACCACCTTCCTCATCGCGGTACCCACCGGGGTGAAGTTCTTCAACTGGATCGGCACCATGTGGCGCGGTCAGTTGACCTTCGAGACCCCGATGCTGTTCAGTATCGGTTTCCTGGTGACCTTTCTGCTGGGCGGGCTGACCGGTGTGCTGCTCGCCGCCCCGCCGATCGACTTCCATGTCACGGACACCTACTTCGTGGTCGCACACTTCCACTACGTCCTTTTCGGTACGATCGTCTTCGCGACCTTCGCTGGACTCTACTTCTGGTTCCCGAAGATGACCGGCCGGATGCTCGATGAGTCGCTGGGAAAGCTGCACTTCTGGGCGACGTTCATCGGATTCCACATGACGTTTCTCGTGATGCACTGGCTGGGTGCCGAGGGAATGCCCCGGCGCTACGCTGACTACCTGCCCACGGACGGGTTCACCGCACTGAACATGGTCTCCACGGCGGGCGCTTTCCTGCTCGGCCTTTCCACGTTGCCGTTCCTGTGGAATGTGTTCCACAGCTACCGCTACGGCGAGCGGGTCACCGCGGACGACCCGTGGGGTTTCGGCAACTCGCTGGAATGGGCGACGTCCTGCCCGCCGCCGCGGCACAACTTCACCGAACTGCCCCGGATCCGCTCCGAGCGGCCCGCCTTCGAGCTGCACTACCCGCACATGTCGGGCCGGATGCGGGCGGAGGCGCATCTGGGCGGTCACGACGAGATGCCAGCTCCTTCGGAGCTGACTAGCCACTTGGTCGCACCCGAGGAACCCCCTCATCCGCAGCGGTCATAACGACATCACGCGACGTGCCGTTTGCGGCGTAGCGTCGGCCGCGATGTCGTCACTATCCGCCCGCAGCCCGGATGCCCTCGCCGAGGCGTTGCGGCGTGCCGTTGCGGCCGGGACGCTGAGCGCGGACCAGGCCGAGGCCGTGCTCGCCGCGGAGCGCAGCCGCGCAGCGCAGCGGGTGCCGGGTGCATCCGCCCGGGTTCTGCGGCTGCCGCTGATCGAGGCGCTCGGCTATCTCGGCGGATTGCTCGCGGTCTCCGGGGCGGTCACGCTCGCGGTCCAGTACTGGCCTCAGCTCTCCAGCACCGCTCGGCTCGTGCTGCTCGCCGTGGTGGCCGTCGTCACCTGGCTGGTCGGCGCCCGGATCAGTGACGCCGCCGCACCCGCGTTGGTCCGGCTGCGCGGTGCGCTGTGGCTGGCGTCCTCGGCGGCGGTGGCCGGGTTCGCCGGCCAGTTCTCGGCGGATGTCTTCCATGCCGGCGACGCCGCGGTGCTGTTCTGGGTGGGTGCGGCGGTAGCGGGGCATGCCGGTCTGCTGTGGCGCTGCCACGACCGGCCCCTGCAGCATCTCGCCTGCCTGGCCGGGGTGATCGCCGCGGTCGGCGGCGCGGCGGATCTGGCCGATGGGAATGCGCTGGTGGGGTTGGCGATCGCCGCTGCCGGAGCGGGGTGGGTGCTCGGCGGGTGGTATCGCCTGCTGCCCCCACCCACCCTGGCGTTACTCGGTGGTGGCGCCGCGGTGCTGACCGGTGCCGGGACCACGGCCGGGGACTGGCCCGATGCGGCACCGCTCATCGGGCTCGCCGCCGCGGCCGGGCTCACCGCGGCCGGGGTCGGAACGAACCGGACGCCGCTGATCGTGGTGGGCCTGACCGGCGGGTTCATCTATCTGCCCTGGACGGTGGGTCACTTCTTCGCCGACTCCCTCGGCATTCCGGTCGCGATGGTGTTGTGCGGGGTCGCCCTGCT
>DASXOV010000124.1:0-13445 GCA_036494005.1 Pseudonocardiaceae bacterium
GGGTTCAGGGGGTGCTTGGGGGTTGGCCGAATAATCCGCCACCGAAGCTCGATGATGTGTTGCCGCTGTCCCGGGCGACGGTGACGGTGATGGTCTGGTCGCGGGTGAATCCGCTGCCGGCCCGGACGTCCTGATCGACGATCCGCCCGACGTTGTTCTCGTCGCTGACCGTGGTGGCGACCTGGTTGAGGTTGCCGCTCCAGCCGAGCCCCTCCAGCAGGCTCTTCGCCTGGCTGGGGGTCTTCCCGGTCAGATCGGGCATCTGGAGCAGGTTGCCGCGGGAGACGGTGAGCGTCACGGTGCCGCCCAGTTTGACCTGGGTGCCTCCGGGCGGGTTCTGCTGCAGCACCTGGCCCTGCGGTGCGGCTGAGTCGACCTGCTGGATCTGCGGGGTCAGCCGGGCCCCGGCGATGTTGCGTTGAGCCTGCTCGACGGGACTTCCGACGACATCGGGCACCGCGACGTTCTGCGGGGGCACGCCGACCGTGATGATCACCGCCGTGCTCTTCGCCACCTGGCGCCCTGCCTGCGGATCCTGATCGGTCACCCGGCCGATGTCGGTGTCGTCCTGCACTTCCTTCGTGCGCTGTTCCGGGGACAGTGTCAGACCGATCCGTTCCAGGGCCGCCTGGGCCTGCCCGCGGTCGAGCCCGACCAGGTTGGGCACCTCCACCTGCGCCGGTCCCGCGCCGACGTCCAGCTGGATCACGGTGTTCGGCAGCGCCTGGCCCTTGGGGTTGTAGTCCGTCACCCGGCCTTCGTTCTCGGGAGTGGATTCGACCGGGTTGACGTGGGTCTTGAACCCGGCCTCATTGAGCGCCTGCTGGGCCGACAGCACGGGCTGACCGACCACCGGGGGGACCGCCGTCGGCTGCGGTCCGCTGTTGAACAGCGGCGTGAACAGCACCAGGATCATGGCCAGCACGGCGACCGCCACCGTGCCTGCGAGGAGCCAGACACCGGACCGGGAGGGACGTCGCTTGTCGTCGTCCGGCGCCGCGGTGGACGACGCGCGGTGCCGGGACGGGTACATCACGTGGGTGGGGCCGGCGTCCAGCATCGAGGTGCGGTCGGCGTCGGTCATCACCATCGGCGCTATCGGCCGCTGCCCGGACAGCACCCGGACCATGTCGGTGCGCATCTCGGCGGCGGACTGGTACCGGTTGGCCGGGTTCTTGCTCATGGCCCTGAGCACCACGGCGTCCAGCTCCGCTGATACGCCGGGGTTCTGGTGGGACGGCGGGCTGGGGTCCTCCCGCACGTGCTGATAAGCCACCGCGACGGGGGAATCCCCGGTGAACGGCGGATCGCCGGTGATCAGCTCGTAGAGCACGCAGCCCGCGGCGTAGACGTCGGAGCGGGCGTCCACCTGCTCGCCCCTGGCCTGTTCCGGGGACAGATACTGGGCGGTGCCGATCACCGCCGAGGTCTGGGTGACGCCCTGTCCGTCAGCCAGCGCTCTGGCGATACCGAAGTCCATCACCTTGACCGCGCCGGAGTTCGTGATCATCACGTTCGCGGGTTTGACGTCCCGGTGAATGATGCCGTTGCGGTGGCTGAAGTCCAATGCGGCGCAGACGTCGGCCATCGTCTGCATGGCCCGCTGCTCGTCCATCGGGCCCTCGGTCTTGACGATGTCGCGCAGGGTCCTGCCACTGACGAACTCCATCACGATGTAGGGCAACGAGCCGTAGTTGGAGTCGGTCTCTCCGGTGTCGTACACAGCGACGATCGCCGGAT
Source organism: Pseudonocardiaceae bacterium (assembly GCA_036494005.1). GTDB lineage: Bacteria > Actinomycetota > Actinomycetes > Mycobacteriales > Pseudonocardiaceae. The sequence goes on from DASXOV010000124.1 coordinate 1,741, forward strand.
GGTTGAGCGCGGCGGCGTTCTGGGCTTCCTTGCGGAACCGGTGCTGGAACTGTGGGTCCCGCGCGAGGTCGGCGCGCAGCACCTTGATGGCCACCTCGCGGCCGAGTCGCACGTCGCGACCGCGGTGCACCTCGGACATTCCGCCGTAGCCGAGCGTCTCGCCCAGCTCGTAACGCTCCGACAGCAGTCGGGGAGTGGTCATTCCTCGGCCGTCCCGGTCCAGGTCCGTGATCCCCGCCTGCCGGCGGGGGGCCTTATCATGCCTGTTGCCGACTGGTCGTCACCCGATCGGGGTCGCTCGCTCACAAGCCCTCCTTACAGGTCAGCGCGAGGCTCGATCCTGGCGCCACCCACCCTGCGGCCGGGTCGAGCCCTATGACCTGGCATTTCGATCGTCGGCCCGCCTCGACCCGCGCACCCTGCTCGTCGACCACCTGCGGCCGTAGACCCTTGTCCCTCGCGATCGCCGCGGCGGCGGTGCCCGACCGGAACAGATAGTCGGTCGGCACTACGAAAACGCTTCCCGGCGTATGCCTGATGATGGTCGGTACGGCGATCGGCTCCCGGCGGTTCGTCGTGGGCTCGGCAGGGGGTGGCTGGTCGGACGGCGCAGCCGCAGCCGGCTGCTGGGGCGCGGCCCCGTTTCCGGTTGTGTCAGGCGTGGAACGCCCGAGGGTGGAACGCTCGGGGGTGGAACGCTCGGGAGCGGAAAACACTGCCTCACGGATCAGATAGCCCCCCACCACCAGCCCGACCACGGCGAAGAGGGCCATCAGGACCCCCAGACCGCCACGCCGTCCGGGACGGCGCCGCGGTGGATAGCTACTTGTGCGGCCCTCAGTGTACGGGGTGGCCTCCGGCCGGGTTTCCGGCCTCGGGGTGAGCAACCTCGGGGTGGTCGGCCTCGGGGTGAGCACCAGGGTCTGCCGCGAGGGCTGCACCCCAGGGCCGGCCTCATGCCCAGCAGGCAGGGGCAACTCGTGTCCGGCCCGAAGCGCGCGGACCGCGGTGGCGAACTCGCCGCCATTGGCGTGCCGCTGTGCCGGGTCCTTGACCAGGGTGGCCTCGATCAGAGTGCGGATGCCCGGCGGTACGTCCGGTGGCAGCGGGGGCGGGGTGTCGTGAACATGCATCATCGCCACGGTCAACGGGTTGTCCGACAGGAAGGGCCGCTGCCCCGCCAGACATTCATAGCCCACCACCCCGAGGGAGTAGACGTCGCTGGCCGGACTGGCCTCATGTCCCGCGGCCTGCTCGGGTGCGATGTAATGCGCGGTGCCCATCACCATGCCATGACGGGTGATCGGAGCGGCGTCCGCTGCCTTGGCGATACCGAAGTCGGTGAGCTTCACCCGCCCGGCCGGGGTGATCAGGATGTTGCCGGGCTTGATGTCGCGGTGCACCATGCCGCGCTCGTGCGCCGCCTGCAAGGCGTCGCCGGCTTGGCCCAGGATGTCCAGGGTGTGGTCATCGGTCAGGCGACGGTGGCGCAGCAGAATCGCGGACAGTGGTTCCCCGGCGACCAGTTCCATCACCAGGAAGGCGATGTTCTGCCCGTCGTTCTGGCCGTCCTGGTCTGCACCCATCGATGCGGTGGCCGCCTCGCCATAGTCGTACACCGCGGCGATGCCGGGATGGTTCAGTGCCGCTGTCATGCGCGCCTCGGAACGGAAACGGTGGCGGAACTCCGCATCGCCGGACAATTCCGGTTTGAGCATCTTGACCGCGATCTGGCGACCCAGCCGGGTGTCCTCAGCCTGCCAGACCTCTCCCATGCCGCCGGCGGCGATCCGCCGTCCCAGGCGGTAGCGCTGGGCCAGCAGCCGGCCGGTGAGCAACGTCATTCTGCCGCCACCGCGACGCCATCGGGGGCGCACGACCAGAGTGCCATCACCGGCGCCCCTGCAGGGCGGCCCCGATGACGGCACGCCCGATCGGCGCGGCCAGCGAGCCGCCGGTGGCCTCCAGGCCTTCGTTGCCACCGTTCTCGACCAGTACCGCCACCGCCACCTGCGGGTTGTCCGCGGGCGCGAAGGCCACGTACCAACCGTGCGGTGGCGTGTTCTTCGGGTCGGCGCCGTGCTCGGCGGTGCCGGTTTTCGCCGCGATGCTGACACCCTTGATCTTGCCCTCGTTGCGGTAGCTGTTCTCAGCGGCGACCATCATGTCCCGGACCTTCGAGGCGGTGGTGCCGGACATCGCCGTGTCGGCCTGCTCCGGCTGGAACCCGTCGATCACGGACAGATCCGGGGCGAGGATATTGCGCACCAGTTGCGGCTTCATCCGTACTCCGCCGTTGGCGATCGTCGCGGCGATCATGGCGTCCTGAAGGGGGGTGAGCGCCACGTCGCGCTGCCCGATCCCGGACTGCTGCAGCGCGGCGACGTCCGGGAGCGCGCCGAGGGTGGAGGGTGCCACCGGGATCGGAATGGTCAGGCCCTGTTGCCCGACACCGAAGGCCTCGGCCTGTTTGCGAAGGTCCTGCTCGCCGACCATGCCGGCCAGCTGGGCGAACGCGGCGTTGCAGGAGTGGACGAGCGCCTCGGTGAGCGTGGCGGTCTGCCCCCCTCCGCAGCTCTCGTTCGCGAAGTTCCGCAGCAGCGTCGAGGTGTTCTGCAGCTGGAGCGACGACGCCGCGGTGAGCGGGGTGTCCGGAGTGGCCTTACCGTCCTCCAGCGCCGCCGCCGAGACGACCAGCTTGAACGTCGAGCCCGGCGGGTAGATCGACTGCACGGCGCGGTTGGTCAGCGGGGAGCCGTTGTCCGGTGAGGTGTCTTTGCTCCAAGCCGTCTCCTGCTGCTTGCCGTCGTGCGCGGCCAGCTGGTTGGGGTCGTAGGACGGGGTCGAGGCCATCGCGAGGATCTCGCCGGTGGACGGCTTGATCGCCACCACCGCACCGGTGTAGCCGTGGCGGGTCAGCTGGTCGTAGGCGGTCTGCTGCACGATCGGATTGATCGTGAGTTCGACGTTGCCGCCGCTGGGATCCCGGCCGGTGATCAGGTCCGAGAGCCGCCGCACGAACAACCTGCCGTCGGAGCCGTTGAGCACCGAGTCCATCGACTGCTCGGTACCACCGGCACCGTACTGCAGTGAGTAGTACCCGGTGACCGGGGCGTACACCGGCCCGTCGAGGTAGGTCCGGGTGAAGCGCAACGCCCCTCCGGTCTCCTCCGACCTGGCCACCGGCAGCCCACCGGCGATGAGCTGTCCGCGCTGCCTGCTGTACTCGTCGAGCAGCACGCGGCGATTGCGCGGATCGGTGCGGTAGGTGTCGGCATTGACCACCTGGATGTAGGTGGTGTTGGCCAGCAGCAGGACGATCATGGCCATCACCGCCAGCGCCACCCGGCGAAGTGCCGTGTTCATGACCGCTTCACCATCTCGGTGTGCGCCTCGGCCAGCGGAGCGGACGGTTTACGCGGCACCGGCGGTGCCGGCCTGCGGGCGGCATCGGAGATCCGTAGCAGCAGTGCCACCAGGACGTAGTTGGCGAGCAGTGAGGAACCTCCGTAGGACAGGAACGGCGCGGTGAGCCCGGTGAGCGGGATCAGCTTCGTCACCCCGCCGACCACGACGAACACCTGCCAGCCGATCGCGAAGGCCAGTCCGGCGGCGAGCAGCTTGCCGAAGGTGTCCCGCACGGTGAGCGCGGTGCGCATCCCCCGCATCACCAGGAGCAGATAGACGAAAAGGACCGCGGCCAGACCGACGAAGCCCAACTCCTCGCCGATCGCGGCGGTGATGAAGTCGGTGTTCGCCTCGGGCACCAGATCGGGCCGGCCCGCGCCCAGCCCGGTGCCGAAGACCCCGCCGCTGCCCAGGCCGAACAGCGACTGCGCCATCTGGTATCCGGCGCCGTCGTAGACCGCGAACGGGTCCAGCCAGGCGGCCACCCGGTCCTGAACGTGGCTGAAGATCAGGTCCGCGAACCAGGCGCCGACGATGAAGAAGGCCAGCCCGATGACCATCCAGGCAACCCGTTCGGTGGCGACGTAGATCAGCATCAGGACGACGCCGAAGAACAGCAGTGAGGTCCCCAGGTCCTTCTCGAGCACCAGGACACCCACCGACATGGCCCAGGCCACGATCAACGGGCCCAGGTCCCGCGGCCGAGGCAGCTCCATCCCGAGCATCTTCTTGCCCGCGGTGGTGAACAGGTCCCGCTTGGCCACCAGGAACGAAGCGAAGAAGATCATGAGCAGGATCTTGGCGAACTCACCTGGCTGAATGCTGAACAGGCCTAGCTTCAGCCAGATCTTGGCGCCGTTGACCTCGGACAGGGAACCGGGCAGCAGGCCGGGAAGGGCGAGCAGGACGATCCCGGCCAGCCCGCACGTGTAGCCGTATCGGGTCAGCATGCGGTGATCACGCACCAGCACCAGCACGGCGACGAACAGCCCGAGGGAGAGTGCGGTCCAGGCGATCTGCCGAGGCACGTCGCCGCTCGGGATCGGGTCGCCGACCGCGGCCGCGTTCGCGGCCTGCGCCAGGTCCAGCCGATGGATCAGCACCAGTCCGAGCCCGTTGAGCAGGGCGACGCACGGCAGGATGAGCGGGTCGGCGTAGGGGGCGAAGGTCCGCACCGCGATGTGCGCGGTGCCGAACAGGCCCAGGTAGGCGGCCCCGTAGAAGAGCAGTGAGCGGGTCAGCTCATGGGATTGGTTGAGCTCGACCAGCACCAGTGCCGTCGTCACCACCACCGTGGAGAAGGCCAGCATGGCCAGCTCCAGGTTGCGGTTGGTGGCCGGGGTTACCGCGGGCTGTGATCCCGTTTCCGGGGCGGGGGTGACTGTGGCCATCAGCGCATCGTCCGGCAGTCCACCCCAGGTTCCAAGGGCCGCTCCGGCAGCGGCGTACCGGTGGGAGGAGTGGTCGGAGAAATCGGTGACTGGTCGGATGGCTGCCCCCCACCGGGCAGATCGGCGGCAGGCTGGCTACCGCTGGGCTGATCCGTGGTGGGAACCGGCGCGGTGACGCTCGGCTGTTGCGCGGGCGGGACCGAGGGGGATGTCGCAGCGGGCAGCCGGCCGGTGTCCGGGGTGCCGGTCTTCGGGCACAGCGGCAGCATGCGGTCCCTGCGCAGCCCGTTGACGATGTCGCGGGCCCGCTGCAGCCCGGCGCTGCTGATCAGGCCCCGTTGCACGTCCACCCGGGCGGACCGCTGCAGATCATCCAGAAAGATCGCCGCACAACCCTGGTCGCCGTCCGGGCAACTGCCCTCCGCCCTGGTGTGCAGCGGCAGGCCGAGCACTGTGCCCCGTACCCCTTGGTAGATCAGCACTTCACCATCGTCGGCGGCGCCCACGTAGTACTGGCTCAGCACCCAGGCCGAACCGACCGCGGTGACAGTGACCAGCAGGCCGAGCAGCGCCAGCAGGGTGAGCAGCGGGCGGCGGCGGGTGCGCTGCGCCTGCGGATCGGGCTTCGCCGGTTCGACCCGCTTGGGCTCGGGACGCGGCAGCGTGGTCGTCGCGGCGCGGGATGCCGCCGAATCCGGTGGCGGGTTCTCGATGCCGTCACCCGCCGCCCCGCCGATGATGGGCGCGTCCTCACCGTACTCGACATCCACCACATCGGCCACGATGCAGGTCACGTTGTCCGGGCCACCGCCCTTGAGCGCCAGCTCGATGAGACGGTCGGAGCAGTCCTGCGGATCGGAGATCTGCAGCGCCTCGGCGAGGGTCTCCGCGCTCACCACGCCGGACAACCCATCGGAACAGATCAGGTAGCGATCTCCGGCACGAGCCTCGCGGACGGTGAGCGTCGGCTCCACCTCGTGCCCGGTGAGCGCCTTGAGCAGCAGTGAGCGTTGCGGGTGGTGGTTGGCCTCCTCCTCGGTGATCCGGCCCTCGTCGATCAGCGACTGGACGAACGTGTCGTCGTGGGTGATCTGGCTGAACACCCCGTCGCGCACCAGGTAGGCGCGGGAGTCACCGACGTGCGCCAGGCCGATCTTGTTCCCGCCGAAGAGCACCGCGGTGAGCGTGGTGCCCATGCCCTCGCGTTCGGGATCCTCACGGACCAGTTCGTTGATCGCGGCGTTGCCTGCCAGGGTGGCATCGAGCAACTGGTCCAGCAGATCGTTGCCGGGCTCGTCGTCGTCCAGCGGGGCGAAGGCGGCGATGACCACCTTGGACGCCACCTCGCCCGCCGCGTGACCGCCCATCCCGTCGGCCAGCGCCAGCAGGCGGGGGCCCGCGTAGACCGCATCCTGGTTGTTCTGCCGGACCAGGCCGCGGTCACTGCGGGCGGCGTACCGGAGGACCAAGGTCATAGCTCGACCTTCAGGTCTCGCGTTCGATGGCTCGACCCTGCAAGCAGGTCTCGCCGTCGATGGCTTGACCCTGCAAGCAGGTCTCGCCGTCGATGGCTCGACCCTGCAAGCAGGTCTCGCGTCGTCATGAGCGCAGCTCGATCACCGTCTTGCCAATGCGAATCGGAACTCCGGGCGGCACCCGGGTTGGTCCGGTGACCTTAGCCCGGTCCAGATACGTGCCGTTGGTGGAGCCCAGGTCCTCCAGGAACCAGTCGTTGCTCTGGAACCCCAGGCGGGCATGCCGGGTGGAGGCGTAGTCGTCATCGAGAACCAGGGTGGAGTCGTCGGCCCGGCCGATCAGGATGGGCCGTCCGTCCAGTGAGATGCGGGTACCGGCCAACGCGCCCGCGGTGACCACCAGCTGGGTGGGGGCCTTGCGGTTGCGCTGGCCCTTCAGCACCCGGGGCATCGGGAGGCTGGCCCGCAGGCCCGACGCCGCGAACAGGTCGGAACGCACCACCCGTAATGCGGCGACCACGAACAGCCAGAGCAGGATGAGAAAGCCCGCTCTGGTGAGCTGTAGCACCAACTCCGGCACGCTCGGGTCGTCTCTTCTGGGTCGCGGGTGGTCAGGGACGTTGAGGACGTTGAGGAATCAGCCCTGGGCGCGGAAGACGAGCGAGGAGTGGCCAACCCGCACCACGTCACCGTCCGCGAGCTGCCAGGTTTGCACCGGGGTGCCGTTGACCGTGGTCCCGTTGGTGGAGCCCAGATCGGACAGCATCGCCACCTGGCCGTCCCAGGTGATCTCCAGGTGCCGCCGGGACACGCCGGTGTCGGGTAGCCGGAACTGGGCGTCCTGCCCGCGACCCACCACATTGCTGCCCTCGGTGAGCTGGTAGCCGCGGTTGGACCCGTCATCCAGGGTGAGCGACGCGGCGAGCTGACGCGGACCGGTCTGCACCGCAGGGGGCGCGTAGCCCTGGGCGCCGGGATCGGCCGGGTAGCCCGGTTGCGGGATGCCGTAGTGCTGGTCGCCGGAGCCCTGGTCGTACCCGTAGCCCGGATGCGAGCCGCCGTACTGACCGTAGTTCTGGTCGTAACCCTGACCGGGTGCCTGCTGGCCGCCCTGCCCGTAGCTGGAGTCGTAGCCGTAGCCACCCTGACCGTAACCGCGGTCGTAGTCCTGGCTCTGTTCGTAGCTGTACTGCTGGCCGTAGTTCTGCTCAGGGGGCCGCTGACCTTGGCCGTAGTTCGAGTCGCCGTAGTTCGGGTTGTAGCCGTAGCCCTGGTCGTAGCCCTCTTGCGGAGCCGCGTAGTGAGGGTCGGCGTAGTTCTGGTTGTAACCCTGGCCGGGGCCCTGATGCCCCTGGGCGTGATTGGAGTCGTAGCCGTACTGCTGGCTGTAGCCCTGGTCGGCGCTGTAGCTGCCCTGGCCCTGGTCGTAGCCGTATCCGCCTTGCTGGCCGTACTTGCCCCGGCGGTCGTCCTCGGGGGGGTACTGGCCCGGTTGCTGGCTCATGGCTCCGTCTCCTGCGGTACGAGGTTGCGCCACCACCTGGCGCGATGCGTCGGGGTCCACCGACGAGCTGGTGCGGAACTGTCCAGTGTGAAGCGTCTCAGACCGTTCAAGGTTTACGACAACGTCTCCATAGGTATCCCATGCCTGCTCGTCGATGTGCTCCCGGATGCAGTCCTGGAGTGACCCGATCACCCGCTGCTCGTCCCCCGCAAGCCGGTCGTGGTCAGCCGCTCCGAGTGTCACGGTATAACGATTGGGCGCGAGCACGCGGCCCCCCGCGAGCGGACGTGCACTGTCCTCGGCCTCGCGCTGCAGTGCCTGTGCGACTTCCTGCGGCACGACGCTGCCGCCGAAGACCCGGGCGAAAGCGTCGCCGACCATACCCTGCAGCCGACGTTCGAACCGCGCCACCTTACCCACGGCGACCTCCTCTCCCCCGGGCACACCTGGGCCCCAGGTGTCTGCGTGGACCCTGCTCTCCCGATCGTATCCGGCGAACGCGGCGAGGCCACTGGTGTCAAGGGGTTGCCGGCCCGGTGCTAGGCTTCCCCGGTCGCTCGGGCGAGTGGCGGAATGGCAGACGCGCACGGTTCAGGTCCGTGTGTCCGTAAGGACGTGGGGGTTCAACTCCCCCCTCGCCCACTCAGAATCTTCTTCAGAATCCTTCCGGTCTTCGCTGGTCAGCGCTCGGTCAGCGGCAGCCGCACCTGGAATCGGGTGTCACCCGGCTCGGAGATGACCCGCAGGTCGCCGTGATGGCGGTTCACCACCACTCGCCAGCCGACATCGAGACCCAGTCCGGTGCCCGCTCCGACGGGCTTGGTCGAGAAGAACGGTTCGAAGATCCGCCGTTTGATCTCGGGCGGTACCCCAGGTCCGGTGTCACCGATCTCGATCAACGCGTACTCATCGTCCCGGCCGGTACGCACGGTGAGCGTGCCGTGCCCGTCCATCGCGTCCACCGCGTTGTCCACCAGGTTGGTCCACACCTGGTTCAGCTCGGCGGGATAGGCCGGAACGGCGGGCAGCGTGCGGTCGTAGTCCTTGACCACCCGGATCCCGTCACCGAGCTTGCGGGCCAGCATCACCAGGGTGGCGTCGAGCCCCTCGTGCACGTCCACCGGCCGGTGCGGGGCCCGGTCCAGTTGGGAGTACTGCTTGGCGGCGCCGACCAGTGCGGAGATCCGGGCCGTGGCGTCGGTGATCTCGCGCAGCAGGTTCTCGGTCTCCACCGTGTACGCCAGCCAGCGCAACGCGCCCTCCAGAGAACCGGCCTCGGTGACATCGGCCACGTTCGCCAGGTCGGGTACCCGCAGCCCACCGGCCACGAACACCGGCGCCAGTTCCCAGCTCTTGGACACGTCGTGATCATCGAGCCAGTCGGACAGCTCGTCCTCCAGATCGCCGGCCTGCAGCGCGGTGAGCTGTGGCGCGGTGTGGACCGCATCGACGAACCGCTCCTGCAGCGTGGTCAGGGTGCGCAGCTGGTTCCGGTCGACCTTGCCTTCGGCGAGCAGGGCCAGTTTGTGCCGCATGCCCGCGATCCGGTCGCGCAGGGCGTCGGCGGCCCGGCCCGCGGCGGCCGCGGGATTGTTCAGCTCGTGGGTCAGCCCGGCGGACAGCTTGCCCAGCGCGAGCAGGCGCTCCCGTTGCCCGACCAGGGCATTGGTGTTTCTGATCCCGACGAACAGGCCCTGCAGCAGGTGCACGGCCATCGGGTACCAGGTCTGGAACACGGTGTTGAACTCGGCGGCGCGCAGGGCCAGGAACGTACTCTCGGTGATCGCGCGGGCGGTGGCCCCGTAGGTCTGGTCGACCTGGTTGCCGAGGTAGAACTGCACGGCTCCGACGTACACCCCACGCTGATCGGTGCGAGTGATCTCGACCGGGTCCGCGCTGACCAGCCGGGTCATCACCAGCGTGCCGGACAACAGGACGTAGAAGCACTCCGCCGGCTCGCCCTCAGTGACCACTTCGTGGCCGGCCGGGACGGTGACCACGTCGCCGTGTTCGATGATCCAGTCCAGCTGGTCCGGGTCAAGGTCGGTGAAGAGAAACAGCTCCCGCAGCTCGTCGCGGGTCGGGGGGGCACTCATCCGTCCTCCAGGTAGCGATGCACCAGGGTGACCGCCATCGCGCCCTCGCCCACCGCGGAGGCCACCCGTTTGACCGACGCGGCGCGCACGTCGCCCGCCACGAACACGCCGGGCAGGCTCGATTCCAGGAAGTACGGGTCGCGGTCCAGCAACCAGCCGGTGGGGCGGCGACCCTCGACGAGTAGGTCGGGTCCGGTGAACACGAAGCCACGGCCGTCCCTGGCGACCACTCCGTCCAGCCAGTCGGTGCGTGGCGCCGCGCCGATGAAGACGAACAGGTAGCCGGCGGGCACGGTGTCGGTGGTTGGGTCAATGGCACTGTCCCCGGTGCGGCGCAGGGTGAGTTTCTCCAGGTGCTCGTCGCCGTGCGCCTCGGCGACCTCGGTGCGGGTGCGGACGTCGATGTTGTCGATGCCGTCGAGCTGGGCGATCAGATACTGCGACATGGATCTGCGCAACGAGTCGCCGCGCACCAGCAGGGTGACCTGGCGGGCGTACCGGGAGAAGAACACCGCGGCCTGCCCGGCCGAGTTCGCCCCGCCGACGATGTAGACGTCCTGCCCACGGCAGCCCGGCCCCTCGGTCATCGCCGAGCCGTAGTAGATGCCCCGGCCGGTCAGCTCGGCCACGCCGGGCGCGTCCAGGGTCCGGTAGAACACCCCGGTGGCCAGCACGACGGCGTGCGCGGCGATCTCGCTGTCGTCCCCGAAGCGCACCACCCGTGCCGAACCGCGCGCCGCGAGCCCGGTCACCTCACGGGCGGCCAGTGCCTCGGCGCCGAACTTCTGGGCCTGGCGGCGCGCCCGGTCGGTGAGTTGCGCGCCGGACACCCCGTCCGGAAAGCCGAGGTAGTTCTCGATCCGGGAGCTCTGGCCGGCCTGCCCGCCGCTGGCCTTGCGCTCGACCAGCACGGTGCGCAGCCCTTCCGAAGCGCCGTACACGGCCGCACCCAGCCCGGCCGGTCCGGCACCCACCACCACCAGGTCGTAAAACTGCGCCGCGGGCTCGGTGGACAGCCCGACCGCGGCGGCAAGGTCGGCCGCGCCCGGGTGCCGTAGCGTTGTGCCGTCCGGCGTGATCACGATCGGGACATCGGTCAGATCCGCGTCCGCGGCCTCCAGCAGCCTGCGGCCCTCGGGCTCGTCCACGCTGAACCAGCGGTAGGGCACCGCATTGCGGGCCAGGAAATCCCGGGTGTGGTAGGAGGGCGCCGACCACCGATGGCCGACCACCTTGGTCTCCTCGACAGTCGCCTCGCCGCTGGCCCGCCAGGTCTCCACCAGCGCGTCGACCACCGGATAGAGCTTTTCCTCGGGCGGGTCCCACGGTTTGAGCAGGTAGTGGTCCACGTCCACCACGTTGATCGCCTGGATCGCGGCGTCGGTGTCCGCGTACGCGGTGAGCAGGGCACGACGGGCCCGGGGGAACAGGTCCATCGCCTGCTCCAGGAACTCGATACCGTTCATCTGGGGCATCCGGTAGTCGGCCAGCATCGCCGCGACCGGCTGCCCGCGCAGCTTGAGCTCCTTGAGCGCGTCCAGCGCATCGGCCGCCGAGTCGGCGCGCACGATCCGGTAGTCCTCGCCGTAGCGGCGGCGCAGGTCCCGGGCCACCGCGCGGGACACCCCGGGGTCGTCGTCCACCGTCAACAGGACGGGTTTGGCCATCGCTGCACCCTCATTCCGTGCGCCGGAGGTGGCAGCTCCCAGCTTTGCGCGTCCGCGCGCCGGATGCGAGGACTTCCTCAACTGCTCGTCGAATGGCGCCACACCGCCGAAGTACTCGGCGTCTCTGGCTCTCGCTGGGTGCGCCTTCCTCGCGGGCTGCGATG
>DASXOV010000125.1:0-20602 GCA_036494005.1 Pseudonocardiaceae bacterium
GGTTAGACATCCCACGGTCGTAGGTTGTCAAGCCACAGCTTGTTGATCTTGTTGTGCTGGAGGCCAGGCGGTGGCCTCGTCATAGTGGGTGTGGTGGCGTAGGCAGCCGTGCAGGATGCCAACCAAGCGGTTAGCCAGCCGCCGTAAGGCGTCGTTGTGGCCGATTCCCCGGGCCCGCATCGCGTCGTAGTAGGCGCGTGCGCCGGGTGAGGTGTTCAGGGCGGCGAAGGCTTGCTGAAACAGCGCGTCACCGAGCCGGCGATTCCGCGCATAGCGAGCCAGTACCGCGGTTTTCCGACCGGAGGCTCGAGTGATCGGAGAGGTTCCGGCGTAGTTACGGCGTGTTTTTCCTGTGGCATAGCGGTCGGTGTCGTCTCCGAATTCGGCTAGCACCCGGCTGGCGAGGACCACACCAAGTCCGGGTTGACTCAGGTAGATATCAGCGTCCGGGTGACGACCAAAATTTGCTTCCACCTCGATTGCCAGACTCGTGATCTGCGCAGACAGCTCACTAATGATGGCCACGAGTGCTCGGGTCGAGGCACCGAATGCCCGGGTCACCAGCGGAAGCGCACGCAAATGCTCGGTCTGCAACGCGGCATGGATCGTAGTGGCAGTCGAGTCGAGGTAACGTTTCCGGCCGGCGGCACGCAGCAGGTCGGTGATGGCCCCGACGCTGAGCGCGGCGCCCTGCTCGGGGGTGGGTGCAGCGGCCAACACGGCCAGGGCGTCTCGTCCGGCCAGGTCATCGAACGCGGTCAGGGCAGCGGGGTAGAACTCGCGCAGCGCGCTGCGCAGCTGGTTGGTCTGGCGTTGCCGGGTCCAGATCAGGTTCTGATGGCTGCGTGCCAATACTTTGACCGCCTCCGACAGCTCGGAATCTCCCGCGATCCGGCGGTGATGGGCGCGATCGAGCCGGACGATCTCGGCGAGGACATGCGCGTCACCGCGATCGGATTTCGCCCCCGAGGTCGAATAGCGTTCTCGATACCGTGCGACCTGCATCGGGTTGATCGCATGCACCTGGTATCCGGTGGCGACCAACGCAGTCACCCACGGACCGCGATCCGTTTCGATGCCCACCACCACATCGTCGGGTTCGGCCTCCTCGGGAAGATGATCGGCAATCAAGGCGTGCAGTGCCGCCATACCCGCAACACCCTCGGGTAGCCGGCGGCGAACCAACCGCCGACCTGATCCATCCACCACCTCCACATCATGGTGATCTTCAGCCCAGTCATCACCCACAAACAGCACCCGCGCTCCCTTCCACCGTTGGACCAGCCTCGAGGAGAATCACAGCGACCTAATGGATCAGTGCTCAACCGGCACGCCATCCCACCAGCTGTCAGTCCTCCCCATCCACCGGCAGCGGCACGGTCTAACCTTGGGGCTCAACATTCGGCCCAGGTCAGGGAAGTGCTCGACCACCGGCGGCTGAGGCGTACCAGCCTGCCGTATACCCGACTGGCCGGTACGAACCCATTAGGTCTATCTCCCCGCTCACCGTGACAATGGCCGTGGCGGCCACCCACCTGGTCCGTATCCGTACGCCACCACCGGCGACCGACAGCCGGACGCCGGGCGATCGGAGCGGGGATCCGGGATCAGCGGCAGGTGCCTGCACCGGGTCAGCCATTGCGGGCCTCCGTGTTCAGGTCGGGCTCGGGAGAACACCCTCATGGCACGCACCCATGGCAGGTGCGGCCATCATCCCGGTGTTTTCGTCGACCCGGCAGTTCAACAGGAGCGCACAGCTGGCTGCATAACCGTGAGCGATTGCGGAGGTTAGCAGCACCGACCGGCTTGCGGAAGGATCGGGATCGGGATGAGCGAGAGCGCAGCATCAGTGGACGGTGGGCATCCCCGGCACTGCCCGCCCGCAGTACGCAGGAGTGAAACCGGCGAGCAGACTGTCCCGGTGCCCGATGACGTCCTCAGCATCGCCCGCGAACTCGCCGAGGTCACCCGCCTTGTGGAGGACGACGACTTCACCACCACGCTCGACCGGTTCGTCACCCGCGCCGTGCGCACCGTTCCCATTTTTTGCGGGCACGCGATCATCACCGTCCTTCGCGACGGAACCGTCGAAACCGTCGCCGAGGCGCCCAGCACCACAGTCGACGCGACCGCCCCTGGACCGGTGGCCGAGGCAGTAACCTTCCGCGAGCCCCGTCGCCTCGACGATGTCGCCACCGACCAAGCGCTGGCCCGGCTTCGCAGCGCTGATGTCCCGCGCCTGCTACCGCAGTTGCCTGGCGGTGCCGTTGTCCACCCAATCCGGCCAGACCGCGGTCCTGACTCTGGTCTCCGCACAACCGGACCAGTTCGCCGACACCGCCTACGACATCACATTGCTGCTGACCCTGCACGCCGGGGTGGTGTTCGACAACGCCACCCTCTACCACGACAGCAGCCGTCTGGTGGCACAGCTCCGCACGGCGCTGCGCACCCGATCCGTCATCAGCCAAGCCCAGGGGTTGCTCATGCACCGGTTGGGCTACGACGGTGACCGCGCATTCATGGCGTTGAAACAGGCCTCGCAAAACAGCAACACGAAACTTCGGGACTTGGCCGGGCTCCTGGTCGACGCCCACCAACAGGGCGAGCTCGAAGCGGCCTTCCGAAAACTCACCCTCGTCGACACAGGCAAAACACCGTCCTGACCGACGCCAGCGCAACAGTGACAGAAGTGGGTGATGACGGCGCCGCGCACAGATCAACTGCCCGGCGGGCAGGCCGATTCGCCGACCCAGATCCCGTTACGTGGCTGGCTGCAAGTGATACGGCGGGCGCTGACGGCCAGCTTCGCCGACAATATGTTGATTCTCGCAGGCGGCGTGGCGTTCTTCGCCTTCCTCGCCGCGTACCCGGCACTGATCACCGCGCTGACCCTCTATGGCCTGATCGCGGATCCGGCCCGGGTCGCCGAGCAGATAGCCAGCCTGTTCGGCGCACTACCGCGGGACACCCGCGCTCTGCTCAGCCAACAACTCGTCGCAGTGATCCACAGCAGTGGTGGCGCCCTGACCGCCGGATTGATCGCCTCGTTGCTCTTCATGCTGTGGAGCGCCTCCAGTGGAACTGGAAATCTCATCACCGCGGTCAATATCGCTTATTCCGAGAAAGAGACACGCAGCCTCATAAGTCTGCAGATAATCGCGCTCGGACTGACTCTCGGCGCCATCATCTTCATGCTGCTGACCCTGACCCTCATCGCGGTGGTGCCCGCGATGCTGGATTACCTGGGACTCGGCTTGCTGGAACGGGTTCTGGCGCAGATCGTGCGCTGGTCACTGCTTTCCGGTGTGGTGATCGTCGGGCTGGCCGTGGTGTATCGAGTGGCACCGGACCGCGCCGACGCCAAGATCCGCTGGGTGACTCCGGGAGCCCTGTTCGCCGCGTTCCTCTGGCTGCTCGGCAGCATCGCCTTCAGTCTCTACGTCAGCTTCTTCAGCAACTACAACAGAACCTACGGTGCGCTGGCCGGCGTCATCGTCCTCATGTTGTGGTTGTTTCTGACCAGCTATATCGTGCTGCTCGGCGCCGAGATCAACGCCGAAGCGGAGCGGCAAACCACCAAAGACAGCACCACCCGCAAACCGATGCCGATGGGTCAGCGCGGCGCCGTCGTCGCGGATACCCAGGCCCCATCGGAATAGCGGCCACGTCGCCGCCCGCCGAACCGTCGATGTCAGCTCACGCTTCGGCTCCCGATGGGATCGGCGAGTCCAGCAGGTGGGCGAGGCGCAAGCTGGCGACCACCGCGTCGGCCGGCAGCGAGTGCACCGGCAGGCTCCTGTGCAGACCGGTGAGTTCCAATGGCCGGGTCACCGCCTTCTCCCGCGCTCCAGCCCAGTGCACTCCTCGCTCGACAGCGTGCTTGTGCAGATCGCGCAGCGCAGCGACACAACCGGATCCCAGGAAGCCGACGCCGCTCAGGTCGATCACGACATGCGGCGACCGGGCTATTTGCTCGCGCACGCGTTCGACTATCAGCGGTACGGTCAGGTTGTCCAGTTCTCCGGTGATCCGGATGACCGTCACACCGGGGAAAGCCGCATGAATCCGGATATCCAGGTACTCACTGATGCACCCCGAAGGCAGGGAGACCACCGGTGGGAGATGACAGAGCACCTCGCGACGAGATGACCGGGGCTGCGGCCGCCCTGCGGCGACTGCTCGACAGCGTCGAGGATGTCCGGCAGGCCGTGCCGCACATGTTGCGGGTCAGCGCCGCGGTGGGCTGGCGACTCCTCGTCGTCGTGGCCGCGCTGTATGTGATCGGCATCGTGGCCGGTCAACTGTCGGCCCTCGTCGTCCCGGTCGCGATCGCCCTGCTGCTCGCCGCGTTGCTGGCGCCTGCCGTGGGCTACCTGGCCAGGCACCGGGTTCCGCGGGGACTGGCCACCGCCCTGGTCCTGGTGGGCGGACTGGCCGCACTCGGCGGAGTACTCACCTTCGTCATCATCACGTTCGTCAACGGCCTGCCTGAACTGCAGGTCCAGTTGTCACACAGCATCGACGCCGTCACCAATTGGCTGACCAACGGGCCCCTGCACCTGAGCAACCGGGATCTCCAGAACGTCCGCGACAAGCTCATCGCGGCACTCAACGCCAATCAGGCGGGAATCACCGCCGGCGCCCTGACCACCGCCGCCACCATCACCGAGACGCTCACCCAGATCCTGCTGGTGCTGTTCACCCTGATCTTCTTCCTGCACGACGGCGCGGGGATCTGGCGTTTCCTGGTCCGCGCCGCGCCCAGGCGAGCCCGCACCCGCCTGGACGTCGCCGGGCGCCGCAGCATGGCGGCCCTCGTCAGCTACGTCCGGGCCACCGCCGCGGTGGCCGTCGTCGACGCACTGGGCATCGGCCTGGGACTGGCCATCCTGGGCATCCCGTTGGCCGTCTCGCTGGCAGCCCTGGTCTTCCTCGGCGCCTTCGTCCCCATCATCGGTGCGGTCGTGGCGGGCGGTGTCGCCGTCCTCATCGCGCTGGTGACCAAGGGCCTCGTTCCAGCGCTGATCGTGCTGGGGATCGTCATCGCCGTGATGCAACTGGAAAGCCACGTTCTGCAACCGCTGCTGCTCGGGCGAGCCGTCAACCTTCACCCACTGGCCGTGGTGCTGGCCATCGCGGCGGGCCTGCTCACCGCAGGCATCGTCGGCGCATTGCTCGCCGTACCCTTGCTCGCCGTGCTCAATTCGGGTATTCGCTCACTGCTCAGCGACACCGACGAAGACCTGCGTCCCGCCGACGTTGCTGTCACCAATCCCGAAGAATCCGAACCCGAAGAACTCGAATGATGATGTTCCCGAACGCCCGGATCCTGCGCTTCCTCCAGGAGATCGACCAACACGCCGGCTGACAGTCACGGAAAGTCACCAGCGTCTCCGACGTACGACCACGACACCACTCGCGCGACCGGGCTCTCGGCGTTCTCCCTCATCGAGGCGCCACCGATCGCCGTCACCATCAGAGACGGGCTCAGAAACGGGCATCGCTACGCCAACGACACCGATCGCCGCAGGTCCGAACTCGGGCGACCAGCGGCTTAATGGAGACTACACATTCCCCGTGGCCCCCCGAAACGAACCCATCCCCACTGGATCGTAAGGCAGCGGCCGTGACGACAGTCATTGCAACGGCAATCACTTTTAGCTACGACTCAACGCTTGTGTGTGACGATCGAACGAGTACTGTACGCAACCGTGCGGAGGGCCGACGATCACTTACGAGTCCGGGTTGAGCGCGGTGTCCGATGGGTACTGGAGCAATACCGCAGCCAAGGGGCACGGGGGCTGGTGAACAAGGCGCGAGTGGTCGCCGCCCAACTGCTGGCCCCGCCGGACCCCACCCCGCGAGCGGACACCAGGCCACGACCGGATAGCAGGCCACGATCAGCTCCGCCGCGAGAACTCGCCGCACAGCCCGGCCGGGAAGCCGGGTCACCCGACGTGCTGGCCGGGATGTGCGCCGGCGTCGCACTGCGCGATATCAACCTGGTGGACTCCCTGCTGGCCCAGTTGGAGGACATGGAGGCCAATGAGGGCGACCCGGACGCACTGGGCCGGCTCTACCAACTCGACCACCTCGCCGCCCGGCTGCGTCGCAACGCCGAGAACCTGCGAGTTCTCACCGGGCAGGACGCGGGGAGCACGGCCAGCGTCGCCTCGCCACTGATCGACGTGATGCGCGCGGCAATGTCCTGTATCCAGCACTACCCGCGGATCGATATCGGGCGGGTGGCGGCTCTGGCTGTGGTGGACTTCGCCGCCGACGACCTCAGCAGGCTGCTCGCCGAACTGCTGGACAACGCCACTTCGCACTCGCCACCGACGTCCAAGGTCACGGTGAGCGCACACCTCACCGAGCGAGGCAGTGTGCTCGTGCGCATCGAGGACGCAGGCATCGGCCTTCCGGAAGATCGGCTGCAGGCGCTCAACGACCGGCTCTCCGCCACCCCGAGCCCGGACAACGAGTCCATCGAGCACCTGGGCCTGGCCGTCGTTCGCCGCCTGGCGGGCAGGCACGGTATCCGCGTCAAGCTGGACAAGCGGGCCACCCACGGAACCACGGCCGCCGTGTTGTTGCCCGCGAACCTGGTGTGCGAAGCTCCGGCCACACCCTGGTTCGCGGACACACCGACGACGAAGATCCCACGACTTGCACCGGCCCCGAGCCGCGTCAAGGCGAGTCCACCTCCTTCGCCTCGATCACCCTCAGAACGAACCGAACGGGGAAGAGCACTACCGACCTCGAGTACCACCCGAAACGGTTTGCCCCGGCGCGTTCCCCAGAGTCTGCGCGAATTCGCCGTCACCACCTCCAGCCTGCCCACACCACCGGACGCCCCGAACTCCGACGCCCCGAACTCCGACGCCACAGCGGGACGAGAACAGTTGATGACTGATCTCGGCGATTTCTCCGATGGTGAGCAGGCTGCTCGCGAGGCCCGCGGCGGCGAATCGCGGCTGGAGACCGAGCAGAAGGATCACACGAATGACGACTGACCGGGCCATCGAGCATCCGTCGGACTTCGCCTGGCTGATCAATGGATTCGTCGAACGCGTTCACGGGGTGACCCATGCCCTGATCCTCTCCACAGACGGATTTCCGTTGACGGCCTCCGACTCGGTGAGCACCGATGACGGCGAACAACTCGCGGCAATCGCCAGTGGCCTGCTGGGCCTGGCCCGCAACAGCGCAGCTCTGTTCGATAAGGGAAACTGCGAGCTGATCATGATCCGGCTTTCCTGCGGATACTTCCTTTTCATGGGAGTCGGTGACGGAGCCGGGCTGGCAGTGCTGACGTCCACAGGCTGTGACATGAAAGTCGTCGCTTATGAGATGACGCAGTTCGTGGACAAGGCCGGACATGCGTTGACCCCGCAGGTCCGAGCCGATCTACGGCGTGTCATCACCGCTCGGCGAGCCGACTGACCACCGGAGGAGGCGGGCCACGGTGGAGAACACCGCAATGCGCAGCAAGAGAATCCGGCTCTATACGCTCACCGGAGGGCGTACCAAGCCGCGGCACCACCTGCTGGTGGAGACCTTGATCTCTGTGCCGCAACACGACTCGCAGTTCGGCGCGACGCTGATGCCGGAGTCGCGGGCACTCTACGACCTCGCCCGGGAAACCATTTCCATCGCGGAGCTATCCGCTCACCTGACCATCCCACTCGGCGTGATCCGCGTGCTGATCAGCGACCTGGCGACTCAGGAAATGGTGTTCATCCACCCCACCGGCTTCGCATACCAGTACGACCGGATCATCCTGGAGAGGATCCTCGATGGACTCAAGAAACTGCCCGCTTGACCCGGCTTCGTTGACCATCTCAGCGAAGATCGTGGTCGCTGGTGGTTTCGGGGTGGGTAAGACCACCCTCGTGGGTTCGGTATCCGAGGTCGAGCCGCTCAACACCGAAGCCTGGATGACGGTGGCCGGTGAAGGAGTGGATCCGCTTCCCGACAGCGGAAAGACCACCACCACCGTTGCCATGGACTTCGGCCGCATCACGCTGCATCCGGATCTCGTGTTGTACCTGTTCGGCACACCGGGTCAGCCCCGGTTCTGGTTTCTCTGGGACGATCTGTGTCGTGGAGCACTCGGTGCTGTCGTGCTGGTGGACACGCGCCGGATCGACGATTCCTTCGCCGCTATCAACTATTTCGAGAACGACTCCGATACGCCGTTCATCGTCGCCGTCAACATGTTCGACGGCGAGCTTGCCTACGACCTCGACGAGATACGTGAAGCGCTGACGCTCGGCCCCGACGTACCGCTGACGACCTGTGATGCCCGGGATCCGGGATCGACCGCGAAGACGCTGCAGCAACTTGTGTCCTACACCATGAGTCTCACCGTTTCCTACGGCCCGGTGTGATCTGAAGGCAGATGTGATCTGAGGGCAGCGCGGTCCACCGGGCCGTGCCGGATCTATGCGGGGCCAGCACGAGGAAGGTTGACAGGATGCGGAAAGTGTTGATTGTCGGCGCGGGCCAGGCCGGCCTGCAGCTGGGCCTGAGCCTGCGCAGACACGATTACGACGTCACCGTCATGTCGGCACGTACTCCTGATGAGATTCGCAGCGGGCGGGTCATGTCCACACAGTGCATGTTCGGGCCGGCCCTGCAACACGAACGCGACCATGACCTCAACCTGTGGGAGCGGCAAACACCGAAAATCCAGGGAATCGGGCTTTCCGTCGCCGGTCCTGATAACGAACGTGCCCTGGACTGGCTCGGCAGGCTCGACCACTATGCGCAGTCGGTCGACCAGCGGGTGAAGATGGCTGGGTGGCTGGAATTGTTCGAGGACTTGGGCGGGAAGGTCGTGTACCACGGCGTCACGACCTCCGATGTCGATTCACTGACCGCGTTGTACGACCTCGTCGTCATCGCCGCCGGCAAAGGCGAACTCGTGCAGTTGTTCGATCGGGACCCGAGCCGTTCGCCCTACACCAGCACACAACGCATCCTCTCAGTGGTGTACGTGCACGGCATGACACCCCGGCCGGAACACCCCACCACGCATGCGGTGCGCTTCAACGCCGTTCCGGGCGTAGGTGAACTCTTCGTCATCCCGTGCTTCACCGTCAGCGGGCCCTGCGACATTCTGTTCTTCGAGGGAGTCCCCGGTGGTCCGCTGGACTGCTGGGACGATCGCCCGGGCCCTGCCGAGCACCTCCGGCGCATCCTCGATCTCATGCGCCAGTACGTGCCGTGGGAATACGAGCGGTGCGCCGGCGTGGAGTTGACCGATGGCAGGGCGACCCTGGCCGGCGGTTACCCACCGGTGGTGCGGCACCCGGTAGGTGACCTGCCTTCCGGTGGACGGGTACTGGGTGTAGCCGACGTGGTGGTCGCCAACGACCCGATCACCGGGCAGGGCTCCAACAGCGCGAGCAAGTGCGCCGCCTCGTACCTGGGCGGCATCCTGGAACGCGGCGACGGACCCTTCGACGAGGCCTGGATGCAGCGGACCTTCGACCGGTACTGGTCCGACGCCCAGCACACCACGGTGTGGACGAACGCGATGCTGGCACCACCTCCCCCGCATGTGATGAACATCCTCGGGGCCGCGGGTTCTCACCCCGAGGTCGCCCATCGCTTTGTCAACGGCTTCGCCGACCCGGCCGATTTCCGGCATTGGTTCTTCGACCCGGGCAAGGCCGAGGAGTATCTCGCTTCGGTGAGCCGCGGCCAGGACACCTGAGCGAGAGCTCCATTCAGTCGGCGTAGGGGTCATCGACCCGGGCGGAGTCGGTCGTCGGCTGCAGCCGGGTGGCGGGATCGATCAGCGCGAACGGCGCACCGGAGGGGTCGGTGACCAGCGCGATCCGACCCAGCTCGGTGGTGTAGGGGTAGACATCCACCCGGCCACCGAGTTCGACGACCCGGTTGACTGCGGCATCGGTTCCACTCTGCGGATCCACGGCGAAATGCAACATCCAATGGGCTGGAATGTCGGGTGGCCAGTCCGGGCCGATTCGCAGCCGGCCCAGGATCGTCTGCTCACCCAATGACCACACAGTGTAGTCCTCACCATGACCGTCACCGATCTGCGTCTGGCGGTAGCCGAACAGGGTGGCGAAGAACTCGTCTGCCGAGGCACCGTCGCGGGTGCGCAACTCTGCCCAGACCAGCGACCCCGGCTCCAACGTGTGGAACCTCCAGGGTCTGGCGGGCTGCCAGAAGCCCACCGAGGCGCCGGTCGGGTCAGCTCCGATCAGCACGCTGCCCTGCCCGGGGACCTCCGTCGGACCGGAGCTCACCTGACCGGCCCGCTCGTCCAGCACGCCGGCGATGTAGTCGACGTTGGCACTGGCCAGATACATCGTCCAGGTCGCGGTGAGCGCCGACGGCACGGGAAACCCGGCCAGGCCGGCCACCGGGCGACCGTCGAGCAGGGCAGTGGTGTAGTACGCCCGGTCCGGGTCGATGTCGTAGGTCCAACCGAACAGACCGGCATAGAACGCGCGGGTACCGGCCGGGTCGGCCGACGACACATCGATCCA
Source organism: Pseudonocardiaceae bacterium (assembly GCA_036494005.1). Lineage (GTDB taxonomy): Bacteria > Actinomycetota > Actinomycetes > Mycobacteriales > Pseudonocardiaceae. The sequence continues at coordinate 10,527 of DASXOV010000125.1, forward strand.
ACACACCGATCCTGGGATGAAGGAGTCGTCGCCCACTACCGGGCGACCCTTCCGGGGAACGAGTCAGCTCGTCTGGCCAATGCTGTGTTGTCCACCAAGGCTGTGTTGTCCACAGGTGCCCTCCAGTCGTGGGTGGCCGCCCGGACCCGACGGAGCAGCGACGGCTCCGGGCGGCTGGCGGCGCGGCACGGCCCGTTGCGCCACGGACCGTGCCAGCTCCGTCACTCACCATAACTGGAACTTTCTAGTTGCACTCTTCCGCCTGGACGCTCCCGGTCAGCTGACCGTTCCACGTTGACCGCCAACTCTGATACCGCACGCGGCGCGGAATCGCTCGGGGGCTCCCACTACTTCCTCGACCTGAGCGCGCTGGGCCGCCAGAAGGACTGGGAGGAACCGAAGAACCGCGCGGCCTGCGGGCGAGACGCGACGCCGGATTTCGCGTCCTGACAGGGCGCAAGACCGGACACCCGCGATGTCGGGTTCTCTCCCCGGGAAAGAGGGGGGACTGCTCCATTCTGCGACCGGGCGCTGGTCCGCAGGCTGGCACGGCGAGAGTCGCACATGTCCCGCGACCCGAGAAGCTGGCGCGCGGTCGGTGTCTACATTTGCGATATGAGTTCCTCCACATGGACCGCGGCGGACCTGCCGGCCCAGCGTGGCCGCACCATCGTCGTCACGGGCGCCAACAGCGGTCTCGGTCTGGTCACCGCCCGCGAACTCGCCCGGGCCGGCGCGCACGTCGTGCTCGCCGTGCGCGACCAGGCCAAGGGCGACCGAGCCGCTGCGACCATCGAGGGCGACTGCGAGGTCCGCAGGCTCGACCTCTCCGACCTGGCCTCGATCCGGCGCTTCGCCGCACACCTGGACGGCGGCATCGACGTCTTGATCAACAACGCCGGCGTCATGGCCACACCCGAGTCCCGTACCGCCGACGGGTTCGAACTGCAGATCGGCACGAACCACCTCGGCCACTTCGCCCTGACCAATCTGCTGCTGCCCCGGATAACCGACCGCGTGGTGACCCTCGCCTCCGGCGTGCATCGCATCGGGCGGATCCGCCTGGACGACCTCAACTGGGAGCGAGGGCGCTATCACCCCTGGGCGGCCTACGGACAGTCCAAACTGGCGAATCTGCTGTTCACTCTCGAACTTCAGCGCCGCCTGTCCGAATCCGGCTCCCCGGTCCGTGCGCTGGCCGCCCACCCCGGCTACGCGGCGACCAATCTGCAGTCGCACACCGGCAGCGCCCTGCAGCACCTCGCCATGTCCATCATGAACAAGACCGTGGCACAGAGCGACACCATGGGCGCGCTACCGACTCTGTACGCCGCAACCCAGAACCTGCCCGGCGCGAGCTACCTCGGCCCGGGCGGCATGCTGGAAATGCGCGGTCATCCGGCGCTCAGTAGCCGCAGTGCCGCCGCAGGCGATCCCGGCACAGCCACGCGGCTCTGGGCACTCTCCGAGCAACTCACCGAGGTGCACTACCCGTTCATCCCGGCCACGAACTGACCACAGCGGAGTACTCAGGCCCGGAATTACCCGGTTACTATTGTACCGTGCGTAATCACGGCTGAGCGTCGGCGTCCTCTTGACAACCCATCCGGACCGCCGTCAAGATTTCCTGACTATCGCTCCTTGACCTGCACTGATACCGTGATCAAGGCGGTTTCATCCGGGGAACGGGGGATACGATGCGCAGGCCGTTCGACACCAGTTTCGTTCATTCGAAGCAACAGCTCGCCATCACCGTAAGTGATATCGCGGCGGATACGATCTTGTGCATGCTGATCGGTGACCTCGATTTGGCAACCACACCTCAGCTTGAGGAGAAACTGGCAGAGGCGCTCCAGCTCGCACCCTCGCATCTGGTGCTCGACATGTCCGAGGTGGAATTCCTGGGGTCGGCTGGGCTGAACATCCTCACCGACCTTCGCACCAGGCAACAGGCCGCCGGCCACCACATGGCCATCGTTATCGGCAGCAACGACAAGGCCGCACGACCACTGCGCATCACCCAACTCGACCGGGTACTCGACCTGCACACCGAGCTGACGACAGCCGTCGAAGCGTGCCGCATCCGCCGAAGGCCCGACATCAGCCGCATGCCGCAACCGTGACTCCTCAACGGGTGTCCGCCCTCTTCACAGGAAGACCTCTGTTCACAGGAAGATTTGTCAAGGACGCACGCTCTGCTCGTCGATGACCCGGAATCGGAACCAGGCCCAGAAGCTGATCGCGGCCACGAAGTAGACGGTCAGCAGGATGACGAGGTCGGTGACCCGTCCGGTGAAGGATCCCGCACCCGAGGCCGGGTGCAGCAGCACGTGGACGAAGGCGAACGCGCCGAGGATCGCGAAGGCGCCCCAGATGATCTTCGACCACGCGAACAGCGCCGCGCCTTCCAGGAACGAGAGCGGAAGCAGGCCGAACGCCAACGTCTCGGCGGCAGCCACGACGATGGCGGTCAGCGCGACACCCAGCGCAGAGGGCAGGAACGCCCCTTCCGGACCCGCGGCCGCCACCAGCGGTGATCGCAGTACCCAGGCGAGCGCACCCACGACGAGGAGCGTGGTCGCGGCGACGGCGGCCGCCCGGCCTTCCTGTTCCGCGCGCAGTTCCACGGTGGTGGCCAGGCCGGCCAGTGTGCCCAGGATCAGGCCCGGCTCCAGACCGACCGAGCGGGAGACCACAACGCAGGCGATGCCGACCACCGCGAAGGCAGGGAAAAGTGTCAGCGACCCGTGCACGTTGTAAGCCCTACGCAGGAAGATCAGCTTGGGCAGCTTCGTGACACCGTTGAGAACCAGGAATGCGGTAGCGAGACCCACCACAAGTGCCAGTGACGAGAGCGCGAGCCCGAAGGATGGTTCCACGAAGCCGTATTCGAGCGCGCCTGCCAACGCGACCGAAGCCAACCCCACAGTCAACGGCAGACGCCCGCTCCACGAGGCGACGACCCGCACCCGCAACCGGCGGGCTCGCGCGGTCACGGCTGCCAGCCGATCGGCGTTCGCTTCCGCCGTGTCGTTGATGATTCCGATCGGCAGGGAGAGCAAGGCGAGGAGCAGGATGGCCAGGGAGCCGTCCTGAGCGACCTGTTTGAGCTGCAGGTTCACCTGGGTAGGGGAAGGTAGTGAGCCGGCGAACGCCACCGCGGCAGGTCCGTGACCTGCCCCGCCGCCGACGGCCATGGGCGAACCATGACTGGCTGGCGGCCTGGGTGGCGCCGCGGCAGTCGCGGGTGGCTCGGCTGCCGGAGCTGAAGAGGACGGCGCCGAGAAGGACGGAGCCTGCGGCTCTGTCGATGCGGGAGATGCGGTAGGTGTCGTTTCCGGGATCGCCGCCTCGGCAGAGGGCACCGGCACCACGGATGACGGTGCGAAAGAAGCCACCGGACCGGCCGTGATACCGCCTGGGACCGGTTGAACGGGTGAGAGTGGAGCCGGTGGCGGTGGCGGGTCGATCACGAGCGTGCCGGGGCCGAAGGAGACGTCGTCCAACTCACCGGTCGCGCGCGTGGTGCTGTCACCCCATCTGCCGGGACCGGCGGCACACGGACCGTCACCGAAGCGCATGGGGGCCGTGGTGTCGAGATCGACGACGCGGTGCGTGTGAGCGGTGAACGTCGTGCTGTCGACCGTGAGTGATACGAGCCTCCCGGCCCGGATCACGGTGATCTCGTGCCAGGCACCGTCGAGGATGTTGATGGGGTTGTGCACGTGGAACCCGATGTTCTCGAGGTCCTGGACCTCGAAGTACACTCCGCCGCCGAAGCGCAGGCCCGCGCGCAGATCAAGGAAAGATCCCCAACCGCATTCTGCACGTTTACTGAGCACCTCCTGGCTGATTCCTCCGCCGGGGGCGAGCCGGGTGAACAAATGTAAGGTGAAATCGCCGGTGGCGAAGTTTCCAGCCGCCGGGTCGTCCACGGTCAGTACACCCCCCGGCCCAATTACGAAAGCCCGGTCGCCATCGGCACCCGTGTGCCCGGCGCCGTACATCGGCGAGCCGGACCAGCTCACGTGCGCTCCACCATAGGAGTCCGTCGTGTCATCGGCCGAGTAGTAACTCGGCCCACGACTCACCTGCGCATCGGCCGGCAACACCAAACAAATCACCGCCAGCGCACACAGCAGCCCCCCCAGCGCAATGAAAAGAGGGATGCGAGGACGGCCGTACACATCGACTCCCGAATGCCACATGTCAGCGACTCACCCAACCCAGCCCACCACACCGAGGATGAGCGCCGCTGCGTCCGACAGATGTCTAGCCGAAAGCAGGTTACGCGCTCCGACGCAGATCTGTACAGAGAGTGAAATGGTGTCTCGATGAGTGCCTGCGGGGTCAAATGGGGTCAAATGGGGGTCAAATGGGGTCAAATGGACAACGCACCGCGAGTCGCGTTTCCAACGACGGCCGGGCCCGGGGCCACCGGCTCAACCGCCCCCCTGCTGCTGGTTGGCCGTGGCCGAGTTGAACAGTCGCAGTGCCTTCTGCGGGTCCAGCGTCGGTCCTTGCGGCAGGAGCTTGAGAACGGGTTCCGGAGCTGGTGAGGTCACGTTTCCGAGGCCGAGGATCTGGGCGACCTGTATCGAGGGCACGGCGTAGCGCTCGCCCTGTTCGGTGACCAGCCAGATCTGTCCGGTGTTGGGTGGCTGGCCAGGTACCACCCCGCGGACCAGAGCGCCCTTGCCCGGAGGCACGTACACGTTGTCGGCGGTGCGGCCGCTGACAGCGCCGGGGACCGGGACTGGGTTGTTTCCCTGGCCCAATTGCAGTTGGGGGTCCTGGCTGGTTGTGATCACCGGGGCCCGGTTCGGGTCGGAGATGTTCGCACAGATGTTGGTGGTGGCAGCCGGGAGGATGTTCGGGGCAACGTCGGGGTAGTCGCTGAAGTCCTCCTGATAGGCCGCCGGGACGTCAGGAACGTTGGCGATGGCCCCCAGAGCGATCGTGGGAGTCTCGGGGTTCGTGCGGTCGTAACGGGCGCGGATCAGGTCGGCTACTGCCTTCGTGATCCGCTGCTTGCCCTGCGGGAGCAGCAGATACAGCTCCTTGCCCTCGGCACGGTCCACCGCAACGACGTCCCCGGGGTGCCGGCCCGACAACTGCGGGACCGCAGCGTCGGTCTGGATGTCGCTCGGTGGGCTGAGCGGGTGACCTTCGGGGATCGCGTTGAGCAGATCCGCGCTGGTGGGCCGCACCCTGGTCTGGTCCACGTGGTAGGCCACCCGCACCGCGGGATCGGTGAGGTCCACCCGATTTCGCTGCCCGGCACGCACCAGGTACGTCGTGCCGGAGCCGGGGACCTGGACCAGCAGCGCCTGATTCGGACCGAGCGCCCGGCCCGGTTGAGGCACTCCCAGCACCGCGACCGTGGTGGGGACCTGAGGGGTCTGGGCATCGGGCAGGTCGGCCGATGCGGCCACTGAGTCGCAGACCGACCACGGGCCGGCGATCAGATCCTGCGTGGCGGGCACTCGGGTCGGTGCTCCGGGAATCCCGGTGGTCGACGTATGGGGCAGGCTGTCGAGAACGGACTCGTCCACCACCTGCGCATCGGGTGCTGAGGTGGCACCAGGCGACAACACCGAGAGCAGTAACCGCGCCGAAGCCATGTTCAGGACCGGGATCAGCCGAAGAGGCTGGGGCTGCACCACGAAGATGGCGCTGGAACTCTTCCCGATGACGATCTCGCCGCCTTGCAGCTTGCTGGTCGGGCTGAACCTGCCGATCACGAAGAACGCCACGAGCCCGAGGAGGCCCAGGATCACGCCGACCAGAGCGGCCTTGTTGTGAGCGCGCAGCGGCTCGTGCACCATCACCGCGTCCTTGCGGACCAGCGCCGATTCCATCCTGCGCAGCATGAACCGGTAGGCCTGTACCTCGGAAACAGTGGTCGGATCCTTCGGCATGGTTCGCTCGCTGCCCTCCCCCTCGACGATACTGAGCGGCAGAATAGTGGCACAGAGCATCGCCGAGCGGGCATGTTCGCCGTCACGTCGCCGGAGTTGGTCGTGCCCCTGCCCCGAGCTTCCTACCCCAGCGATTCCTGCCCCGCGCCTCCTACCCCGAGGTCCCTCCGCTGGCGTGGCTGCGCATCGACGAACGTCACGGAATTTAGTCGGAACGAAGTCACCGAAACCACCCGGTATTACAACTCGACCGCGCCCAAAAGAGTTGATCAAGGCCGCCAAAATACTCCAAGATCATGACACCGAACCCGTGACATAGGGCGTAACGTGGAGGTATGGCAGCCGAAGACAAGGCAGCACACAAGGCCACCGAAATCAAGGGCAAGGCCAGGGAGGCCGCCGGGAAGGTCACCGGAGACAAGGATGCTTTCAAGAGCTGACCTACATCGCCCCCTGCCGGATCGGAAGATCCGTTGACCCGAATTTCCAAGATCTGAGTTCTTGATCAGCTGGATGGACCCCAGGCCAGTCATGAATACGGCCAGGGTCGATCTTTCCAGCCCCGAAGAACGAGCGTCTGGAGGCGGTGTTCCGTCCACGGATCTGCACTGCTGGAGCCACGAACTCGAACCGTACCTTTGTGAGCAGGGGCCGGAACCGCTGGTCAAAGAGCCCCTGCGGCTGGCTTGTGCATACCGGGATGTTTAGCGGCGCGAGTCGGCGGCAACCCTGTGTACAGACGGACCAGAGGAGGGATCGCTGAGCGCCACAACCGGTTATCCGGCCTGAGGAGCCGCGGTCCCTCCCGTCACAAAGGTCACCATGGCTCGCATCGACCAGCTGCCGGTACTTTTTCTTCCCCGTCTGGGCGCTGGCCCGACGCGCCTGCGATGCGCCGGCATCCTTCATCGAACGAAGGGAGCAGCATGCGCAAGAACGTATTCGTGCTCGGTTTCGACGAGCACAACTTCCGGATCCTGCAAGCCATGCCCGACGCCGCCGAGTGCGAGTTCCACCCGTTGTTGACCTTCGACGACATCTACGGCGAGGAGATCAAATTCGGCGACGTGCTGGCTGCGGCACAGCGCGAGCTCGACGCATTTCGTGGGACTATCGACGCAATCATCGGGTTCTGGGATTTCCCGGTAAGTTCGATTCTTCCGCTGCTGCGCCGGCGGTACGGGCTGCCCACCGCCAGCCTTGAAGAAGTGGTGACGTGCGAGCACAAGTACTGGAGCCGCCTGGTCCAGCAGCAGGTGATCGACGAGTATCCGCCGTTCGGTCTCGTGGACCCGGAGCACGACACCCAGCCGCCCGAGGCCTTGCGCTATCCCATGTGGGTGAAGCCGGTCAAGTCCTTCTCCTCGGTGCTCGCCTTCGGTGTCGCCGACGACGACGCGTTCCGGGATGCGCTCGGCAAGATCCGCGACGGCATCAGCTGGGTGGGTGAGCCGTTCGACGCGCTGCTGGAGCACGTGGATCTGCCGCCGGCGATCGCCGCCGCGGGGGGGCAGGTGTGCCTGGCCGAAGAGGCGATCACCGGGCAGCAGCTCACCGTGGAGGGCTACCGGTACCGGGGCGAGGTCGTCATCTACGGGGTGGTCGACTCGGTGCGCTACGAGAACAGCCCGAGCTTCCTGCGATACCAGTACCCCTCGTCCGTGCCGGACCACGTCATCAAGCGGTTGGCGGACATCTCGCGGCGGGTGGTCGAGGCGATCGGGCTCGAACGGAACACCTTCAACATCGAGTACTTCTGGGATCCCGGCACCGACGCCATCACCCTGCTGGAGATCAACCCACGGCACTCCCAGTCGCATGCGGAGCTCTTCTCCGACGTCGACGGGATGGCCAATCACGAGGTGATGCTGCGGCTCGCGCTGGACCGCGATCCGGACTTCCCGCGAGGCAAGGGCCGCTACGGCATCGCGGCCAAGTGGTTCATCCGGCGTTTCCGCGACGGGCTCGTCCGCCGCCATCCCAGCCCGGCGGAGATCGAGGCGATCCAGAACATCGTGCCCGGCACCACCCTCGATCTCGCCGTGCAAGCCGGGGACCGGCTCTCCGAGCTCCACGAGCAGGACAGCTACAGTTACCACCTTGCGAGTGTCTACATTGGCGCGGCCGATGAGGCGGAGCTGACGGCCAGGTTCGAGCAGGTGGTGGCGGCACTGCCGTTCGAAATCGAAGACGTCGGGGACTAGCCGACCCGGCCGGCCACGATCGCCAGGAGTCGATAGATGCGGACGGTGACGTCCTTGCCCCACGCCGTCCGCGAAGAGGAGCACGTCTGGATTCCGCTCCGGGACGGAATCCGGCTCGCCGCCCGGATCTGGCGGCCGGCGTTCTCCGAGCTCGAGCCCGTCCCGGCGATCCTCGAGATCATCCCGTACCGGCAGCGGGATCTCACGGCGCGCCGCGACTCGATCCACCACCCGTACCTGGCCGGGCACGGGTATGCGTGCGTGCGGGTGGACCTGCGGGGCAGCGGCGAGTCCGAGGGGGTCCTCACCGACGAGTACCTGGATGAAGAGCTCGCCGACGCCGAGGATGTGCTGGCCTGGCTCGCCGAGCAGACCTGGTGCACCGGCCGGTGCGGAATGATGGGCATCTCGTGGGGCGGATTCAATGCACTGCAGGTGGCGGCCCGTCGCCCGGCCGGCCTGGACGCCATTGTCACGGCGAGCTCGACCGACGACCGGTACGCCGACGACGTCCACTACATGGGCGGGTGCCTGCTTTCGGACAACCTGTCCTGGGCGTCGACGATGTTCGCCTACAACTCATGCCCTCCGGACCCCACCGTGGTCGGCGAGCGCTGGCGGGACATGTGGCAGGCGCGGCTGGCCCGCAGCGGGCTGTGGCTGGAGGAGTGGCTGGTCCACCAGCGCCGTGACAAGTACTGGCGCCACGGCTCGATCTGCGAGGACTACTCCGCGGTGCGCTGCCCGGTGCTCGCCGTCAGCGGCTGGGCCGACGGGTACTCCAACTCGGTGTTCCGGCTGCTGGAGCACCTCGACGTCCCGCGCAAGGGCCTGATCGGGCCGTGGTCGCACAAGTATCCGCACCTGGGCGAGCCGGGCCCCGCGATCGGGTTCCTGCAGGAGCTGGTGCGCTGGTGGGACCACTGGCTCAAGGACGTCGACAACGACGTGATGGACGACCCCATGGTGCGGATCTGGATGCAGGAAACCGTACCGCCGTTCACCGCCTACGAGGAGCGGCCCGGCCGCTGGGTGGGTGAGCCCAGCTGGCCGTCGCCCAACATCCACCCCACCGTGCAGGCGCTGGCGCGCAACCGCATCGCCGAGCCCGGGGACACCGTGGTGCCCGAGGAACTGACGATCGAGTCGCCGCTGTCGGTCGGGCAGTACGCAGGCAAGTGGTGTTCCTACAACGCGCCGCCGGATCTGCCCTACGACCAGCGTGAGGAGGACGGCGGCTCACTGATCTTCGACACCGACCCGTTCACCGAGCGGTGTGAGATCCTCGGTTCACCCGTCCTCGACCTCGAGGTCGCCTCCACCCAGCCGGTGGCGATGGTGGCCGCCCGACTGTCCGATGTCGCCCCGGACGGGCGGGCGACCCGGATCAGCTACGGGTTGCTCAACCTCACCCACCGCGACTCGCACGCCGAACCCGAGCCGCTGGTGCCCGGCCAGCGCTACCAGGTGTCCCTGCAGCTCAACGCGATGGCACAGGCGCTGCCCCCGGGACACCGGCTGCGGGTGGCGATCTCGACCTCGTACTGGCCGCTGGCCTGGCCGCCGCCGGAGCCGGTCCGGTTGTCAGTGTTCGCTGGGTCCAGCACACTGCGGTTGCCGGTCCGCCCCCCGCGCGAGGCCGAGGACGAGTCGCTGCGCCCGTTCGACGAGCCGGAGGGCGCAGAGCCGATCCCCATGACCCAGCTGCAACCCGGCGATGAGCGCTGGACCGTGTCGCGGGACCTCGTGCGCTACGAGTCCGCGCTCGAAGTGGTCAAGGATCTCGGCGTCGTGCGCTTCGACGACATCGATCTTGAGGTCACCCGCTGCGCCCACGAGCGCTACAGCTGGGTCGGCGACGACTTCGGCTCCGTCCGTGGTGAGACCGAATGGCGGATCGGCTTCAAGCGGGGCGACTGGGAGGCCTCGGCGATCACCCGGACGGTCCTGA
>DASXOV010000126.1:0-54048 GCA_036494005.1 Pseudonocardiaceae bacterium
GCTCCGGGCTCGTGTGGTGGTGCCGAGCTCGGCGCGGCCGGACGAGGTGCGTGCCGCGGCGTTGGCCGAGGAGCGCATTGCCGCGCTGACCGATGGCGGCGCACCCCGGAAGGTGATCGTCGTGCCCGGCCGGCTGGTCAACGTCGTCCTGTGACCCGTGTCGCGAGCCCGGGGTGCCACGCGCCGGCCTCGCTCAGCGCCCGTCCGGCCGGAGCACGACCTCGGTCAGGTGTGCGTCATCCGGTGCCGTGACTGCACACAGCACCGCACCGGCCACCGACTCCGGTCGCAGGTAGCGCTCCGGCTGGTAGGGCTCCCCTTCACCCGCGCGCACCCGGCGCTGCATCTCGGTGGCGGTGCGACCGGGATACACCGAGGTCACTCGCACCATCGGTTCCTCGGCCCGCAGCACGTCGCCGAACGCGCGCAGGGCGAACTTGCTCGCCGCATACGCTCCCCATCCGGGACCCGGGTGCAGGCCCTGGCCCGAGTTGATCAGTACGACATGACCGCGAACCGCGCGCAGAGCGGGCAGCAACAGCCGGGTCAGTTCCGCCACCGCCACCACGTTGATCTCGAAGTGCAGCCTCCAGGCGGCGGCGGGGGTGCCTGCGGTCGGGCCGAGTTCGCACACCCCCGCCGAGTGCACCAGAACGTCGAGGCGCTCGATGCCTCGTGCCGCGGTGGACACGGCTTCCGGTGAGCCGATGTCCACGGGCCAGGGTCGTGAGCCCGGCAGCCTCGCCGCCAGCTGGGTCAGCGCGCCCGTGTCCCGGCCGCCGAGCAGCACGTCGTGGGTGTCCGCCAGTGAGCTGGCGACGGCAGCTCCGATACCCCCCGAGGCGCCGGTGACCAAGGCCTGCGGACGAGACGAGGGAGTGTGCACGGACTCGAACATTAGATGAGTTATTCCTGCTCCATGCCGTGCGCCAGATCATCGAGTCGGTCAACCCCCGGGCCGCTCGACCATCGCGGTGTTGTTCCGGCAACTCCGTTCCGGCAACTCCACTGGGCGCTGGACGACGCGGCGCACGACTGGCCCGCCGGACGGCCCACACCGGGTGGCCGCGAAGACCTCGCCGAGACCCTGGAAAAGCTAGCTGCCCTTGTCCGGGCCTCGCTGCCCGGCCGTCCCTCCATCGTGGACAGCCGGGCGGATCACCGTCCGGTATCCGATCGAGGGGAGATCGCGCCGTGACCACGCCGAAGCACAGCCCTCGCTGGGTGTTCGCCGAGGAACGCGCCCATGTGCTTGCCGACGCGACGTTCGTCGCGCTGTGCGGGCTGACCATGCCTGCCACGGTGCCCGTCTATCGCGTGGCGCCGAGTCTGGACGTGTGCCGCGCTTGCGACCGGCTTGCGCTGTCGACGTCGCGCCACCCGAGTTCCCCCACCACAACACCGACAGTGTCCTGGAACCCCGACCGGTCGCCGGTTTGAGCCGGAAGCGATCCCACCGCGCTTTCGCCCGACGCCCCCGGCGACCGGTCGGCCTAAACGGTGAGCGCGGGCGCGCAGCCACGCACCGCGACGTGACCGACACCACAACCTTTGAGGCATGATGTACGGACACACCGTGCACGAGAGACGGACACGCCGAGTCAGTGGTCCACGTCACCTCGGATGAACGCCTCGACGGCCTGGTAGGCATCGGAGTCGGAGTACTGCGTCGGGGGGGATTTCATGAAGTACGAGGACGCCGAGACGATCGGACCTCCGATGCCGCGGTCCTTGGCGATCTTCGCGGCGCGGATCGCGTCGATGATCACCCCCGCGGAGTTCGGCGAGTCCCAGACCTCGAGCTTGTACTCCATGTTCAGCGGAACATCCCCGAACGCCCGCCCCTCCAGCCGAACGTATGCCCATTTGCGGTCGTCCAGCCAGGGCACGTGATCGGACGGTCCGATGTGGACCGAGGCGTTCTCCATCTCGTGCGGCACCTGCGAGGTCACCGACCGCGTCTTGGAGATCTTCTTCGACTGGAGGCGCTTACGTTCCAGCATGTTCATGAAGTCCATGTTGCCGCCGAAGTTGAGCTGGTAGGTGCGCTGCAACTCGACGCCGCGATCCTCGAACAGCTTGGCCAGCACCCGGTGGGTGATGGTCGCGCCCACCTGGGACTTGATGTCATCGCCGATGATCGGCACACCTGCTTCGGTGAACTTGGCCGCCCACACCGGATCCGAGGCGATGAACACCGGCAGCGCGTTGACGAAACCGATGCCCGCGTCCAGCGCGCACTGCGCGTAGAAGCGATCGGCCTCCTCCGAACCGACCGGCAGGTACGAGACCAGCACGTCGGTCCCGGACTCGCGCAGTACGTCGACCACGTCCACCGGCGGCTCGTCGGACTCGGTGATGATGTCCCGGTAGTACTCGCCGAGTCCGTCCAGCGTGTGGCCGCGCTGCACGGCGACGCCCAGCGGCGGCACGTCGCAGATGGAGATGGTGTTGTTCTCGCTGGCGACGATGGCCTCGGACAGGTCGCGCGCGACCTTCTTCGCGTCCACGTCGAACGCGGCGACGAACTCGATGTCCCGGACGTGGTAGTCGCCGAACTGCACGTGCATCAGACCGGGCACCCGGGCCCTGGGGTCGGCGTCACGATAATAGTGGACGCCCTGTATCAGCGAAGCTGCGCAATTGCCGACCCCCACGATGGCGACCCGGATCCCGGGACCACCGGCTTGACGCTCCCGCTCGTCGCGGCCTTCAGTCATGGTGCGGCCCTTCTCTGTCGTCGGGTGATGTGGTCGCTGACTGCGAAGGTGCCCGGTGCGCCTGCTCATGGGCGATGAGCTCGTTGAGCCATCGCACCTCACGTTCGCTGGTGTCCAGACCCATCCGGTGGAGTTCGAGGGTGTAGCGGTCGATCTGGTCGCCGGTGCGCGCGAGCGCGGCACGCAGACCTTCTCTCCGTTCCTCGACCCGCCGCCGTCTCCCCTCCAGGATGCGCATCCTGACCTCGGCCGGTGTCCGGGAAAAGAACGCCAGGTGCACTCCGAACCCGTCGTCCTCCCAGGTCTGCGGGCCTGCGTCGGCGAGCAGGGTCGCGAAGCGCTCCTTGCCGTCCGCGGTGAGCCGATATACCCGACGTCCGCGGCGCCCCCACGCCTTACCCAGGCTGGCGCGCTGACCCTCGCGGCCCTCCAGGACTTCGTCGTCCTCTTCGACGATGAAGCCGCCGCGCTGTAGCCGGCGCAGGGTCGGATACAGCGAGCCGCACGAGAAGGCACGAAAAGCCCCCAGCAACCCGGTGAGACGTTTGCGCAGCTCATAGCCGTGCATTGGCGCGTCATGCAGCAGCCCAAGTACCGCCAGTTCCACCATGCGGCACCTCCTCCCTGGGCTTCGATGTATATCTCCATCATATCGCGCCGATACATCAACCTGGGATAAGGAGAGGGACATCCTGAAGGGAACCCAAGTCCTGATCACACTGCGTGAAACCGAGGCTGCCCGAACGTCCGAGCGTTGATCACAGAACGGTTGCGTAGGCTGTCGGGCGTGCGGACCCAACGGCAAGTCGTGGACTACGCGTTGCGGCGGCGTGCGCTGCTCGCGGAGGTCTACGCCGGCCGGGTCGGGGTGATGGAGGTCTGCGACGCCAACCCGTACCTGCTGCGGGCGGCGAAGTTCCACGGCGAGCCCAGTACGGTGACCTGTCCGGTATGCCGCAAGGAGCCCTTGACGTTGGTCTCGTGGGTGTACGGAGACGAACTCAAGCACGCGGCTGGCTCCGCCCGGACAGCGGAGGAACTCGGCCGGATGGCGACGCTGTTCGAGGAGTTCAGCGTGCATGTCGTCGAGGTGTGTCGCACCTGCAGTTGGAACCACCTTGTGCAGTCATACGTCCTGGGGACCAGAGGCGTCGGGAGCAGGCGGTCTCGCCGGCGGACCGCGGCGGAGTGACCTGCTCGTCCCCAACCGGGGATACCTCCAGGTACGGACCCCTCCAGGCACGAATCTTTTGACTCTTTGACGACCCCAAGCACCAGTCCGGGAGGCCAACGCGTGAGCGACCAGCGAGGAGACGACGGCCGGCGCTCGTGGGATCCGGGTGAGGACCGCGCACCGCGGCGGCCCGGCCAGGATCCTCCTCCGAGGAGACCCGATGCCGGTCCGCCCTACCCCGGTCCGCCACCGCCCGATGGCCCGCTCCAAGGGCGTCCACCGCAGGGGCCACCGCCGAGGGGCCGCCCACCGCGAGGCCGCCCACCGCAAGGTGGACCGCCACCGGGTGGCCCCCCGCAAGGTGGACCGCCGCAAGGTGGCCCGCCCCGGGGTGGGTCACCACCGCCCGATCGGGGTGCTCCTCCCCAGGCGCGGCGCCCCGGTACTCCGCCGCCGGTCCACGGTTTCGCGTCCCGGTCCCCGGTCCACGGGGCCGGGCCGCCGCCCGAGCACAACCGGCGTTCGGGCGGGTCGGAGCCGACGCAGACCTGGGCGCCGGGTGACGCGGGCGGTGACCGCCCGCGCCGCGACCCCCCCGGGGATCCCGAGCGCACCGGCTACTTCGTGCCTGACTTCGACGACGCGCCCGGCGATCCGGGTTTGTCACGTCCTGGCCCGCCCCGGCGGTCCGGGCCAGACCCTCATGACCCTGAACTGCTCACCCACGCCGCCCCCGCGTCTCCGGCCGGCTATCGGGCCGACGATCCGGACGATTACGGTGAGTACGGCGATGATCACGGCAGTGATGACGGCGAGTACGGCGAGTACGGCGAGTACGGCGATGGCTACGAGGACGACTATCCGGACGATGGGTACGACGACGAGGCCGCCGGCCGCTGGCGCAAGGGACGAAAGATCGCGCTGGTCGCGGCGTTGCTCTTGGTGCTGGCACCGGTACTGGCGTTCTTCGCGGGCTGGCTGTTCCTGAGCGTGCCGTCTCCGACTGCGCTGGCCGCCGAGCGCAAGCAGGTCACCACGATCATGGCCAGCGACGGGACCACCGAACTCGGGCGTTACGTCCCCGCGAACGGCAACCGGATCGACGTCACCCTCGATCAGGTGCCCCGGCACGTCCAGAACGCGGTGCTCGCCGCCGAGGATCGCAGCTTCCGTTCCAACCCCGGATTCGACGTCATGGGCATCGGACGAGCGGTGTACAACCAGGCGACCGGTGGCAGCGGAGGTGGTTCCACGATCACCCAGCAGTACGTCAAGGTGGCCACCGGAGAAGACGAGTACAGCCTGTGGCGCAAATTCCGTGAAATGATCATTGCGGCCAAGCTGACCAAGCAGAACAGCAAGGACCAGATCCTGGAGAACTACCTCAACACGATCTACTTCGGCCGCGGCGCCTACGGTATCCAGGCCGCCAGCCACGCCTATTTCGGCAAGACCGTGCAGCAGCTGACCCCTGCGCAGGGAGCGGTACTGGCCGGTGCGATCCAGGCCCCTTCGTTGTGGGATCCGGCCAAGAACCTGGAGCAGTCCCAGCTCCGATGGAACTACGTGCTGGACGGCATGGTCGCCGAGGGCTGGTTGTCCAAGGCTGATCGGGCGGCGGCGCAGTACCCGGTGACCGTGCCACCGCAGCAGGAGGGCGGGCTGCCGACCGACGACCGGGCGCACGTCATCAAGCGGGTGCTCGACGAATTGGAAGCCCACGGCATCACCCGGGAGCAGATGGCCCGCCAAGGTGGCCGGATCGTCACCACCATCGATCCCAAGGCGCAGGACCTGGCCCGCAAGGCGGTGCTCGCCCAACTGGGCCCGCAGCCCAAGAACCTGCACTCCGCGCTGGTCGCCGTCGATCCGCACACCGGAGCCGTGGTCGCCTATTACGGCGGACAGGACGGGAACGGTTTCGACCTGGCAGGCGGTCCGGCCTGGCAGCCGGGCTCGTCGTTCAAGCCGTTCACCATGCTGGCGGCGCTCAAACAGAACATCGGTATCAATTCCGTGTACAGCGGCTCGTCGCCGGTCGTCGTCGACGGCGTCAAGTTCGCCAACTCCGAGAGCCGCAGCTACAACGCGCTGACCCTGCACGACGCGATGACCCAGTCGGTCAACACCACGTTCGTTCAACTGGCCAAGGACGTGGGGCCGCAAGCGGTCCGGGATGCCGCGATCGAGGCGGGTATCCCGGATCAGATCGACGGCAAGCAGGCGATGGTCGAGGCCGACGGCGGCCAGCCTGCGGTCGGCATCACGCTGGGCCAGTACCCGGTGCATACCCTCGACATGGCCGACGCCTACGCGACCTTCGCGGCGGACGGCATGCGGCACGCCCCGTTCTTCGTCCGCGAGTACGACGATTCTCAGGGCAACGTCGGCTACGCACACCCCGACAAGCCGACGCCCGCCTTCGACCCGGCCGATCTCCAGCACAACACCCAACTGGCCCGCAACGTCACCGCGACGATGATGGATGTGGCCCGCAACTCGCAGATCCCACTGAAGGACGGCCGTCAGGTGGCCGCCAAGACGGGCACCAGCCAGCTCGGTGACACCGGGCACAACTCCGCCGCCTGGACCGTGGGATACACCCCGTCCATCTCGACGGCGGTCTGGATGGGCGATCCGGCCAACTCGGCGATCAAGGACAAGAACGGCAACGACATCTTCGGGCGAGGTGTGCCGGGCGCGATCTGGCAGCAGTTCATGGACTCCTACCTCGCCGGGACACCCAAGGAGACGTTCCCGCCTTACAAGCTGATCGTGGGGAAGGACGCCGGTCCGGCCGCTGCCCAGCTAGCTCCACCGACGTCGCAACGGCGGCCGATCCCGGTGCAGGACCAGAGACCCGAGCCCACCGACACCGTCGAGCCCACGCCAGTACCGACCAGGGTGCGGGTCACTCCGACCGAGCAACCTCCCCAGGGCTGCTTCGTGTTGGGGTGCGACAACTCCACGACCTCGCCTCGTCAACCGGGCTTCGGCGGCGGAGGACCCGGTGATGGAACGGGACAGGGCGGTCCGTAGCTCTGATCAGCGCGGCCGGACCTGACCGGGACCTGACTGCGGCTCCGTAGCATCACCCGGGTGACTCGTCGGGTGGGTGAGCTGGCCGGGGGCGCCCGCCGGTTCGACGGGCGCAGCCTGGACCCGGCTGATCGTGTCGTGCCGAGCTGGACTGATCCGGTTCCGCGGCGCGCGAGTGGGATCGTGGGCGGTCCACTGGGGCGCCACGCCGTGCTCGGCAGGCACTGGTTCTGGACCCCGCTGCGGGTGGTGCTCCTGATCGCCACGATCACCCTGGCCCTGGGCTGGCTCGGTAAGGCACCCTGTCTGCAGACCTACCGGGACAGTTCCGGTGCGCAGCAGCTGGACTGGCGGGACGGCCGCCAGTACCAGGCGATGTGCTACTCGGACACGGTTCCGCTCTATACCGCCGAGCGGCTGGACCGGCCGGGGCTCGAGGGCTTCCCGTATGCCACGTCCTGGCTGGAGAACGCGGGCGAACCGGACCAGCAGATCCGGTACATGGAATATCCCGTGCTCACCGGCCTCTACCAGTGGGTCGTGGCCCAACTCGCCCAGACCTGGGTCAGCGGCGCGGAGGCAGGTTGGCTGCCCGGGTCGGTGGCTGCCGTGGTGCACTTCGACATCAGCGCCGTGTTGCTCGCACCGGCCTGGCTGGTGACGGTGTGGGCGCTGGTGCGGCTGTCCCCGCGACGGCCCTGGGACGGCGCCCTGGCCGCCGTGTCGCCCCTGGTCGTTGTGCACGCGTTCACCAACTTCGATGTGCTGGCCACCGCGCTGGCCACCACCGGGTTGCTGGCGTGGGCGCGCCGCAGGCCGGTACTGGCCGGGGTCCTCATCGGCCTGGGCGGGGCGGCCAAGCTCTATCCGCTGTTTCTGCTCATCCCGATCCTGACGTTGTGCCTGCGCGCGGGGCGGTTCCGCGACGGACTGCGGGCCACCGCTGCCGCCGGACTGACCTGGGTGGTGGTCAACGCGCCGATCGCGGCGTTCTTCCCGGCCGGGTGGTCAGAGTTCTTCCGGCTCAACGGCAGACGCGGCGCCGATCCGGACACCCTCTACACCGTGGTGTCCACGTTCACCGGCTGGTCCGGCTTCGACGGGGCCCTTCAGCCCGGCGAGTACCCCATCGAGCTCAATCTGTTCGCCGCGGGGCTGTTCGTGGCGGCGTGCGGGGCGATCGCCGGGGTCGCGCTGGCCGCTCCGCGCCGTCCACGGCTGGCCCAGCTGTGCTTTCTGGTGGTGTGCGCCTTCTTGCTCACCAACAAGGTGTGGAGCCCGCAGTATTCACTGTGGCTGGTACCCCTGGCGGTACTGGCGATCCCGCGGTGGAAACCGGTACTGGCCTGGATGGTGCTCGACGCGCTGGTCTGGGCCCCCCGGATGGCCTACTACCTCGGCCCGGACCGGGACGGCCTGCCCATCGAGCCGTTCCTCGGCGCCGTGGTGGTGCGGGACGGGGCAGTGCTGGTGTTGTGCGCACTGGTGCTGCGAGAGATCTGGCACCCCGAGCGGGATGTCGTTCGCCTCACCGGTGACGATGATCCACAGGGCGGGGTGCTCGACGGTGCCCGTGACGTCGCGGTGCTCCGCCGCCCTCGTGCTCGGCCTGCAGTCCGGTCCAGCGGGTGACGGCCGCACGACGCAGGGCCTTCATTCTTCCGTGTCATCCGAAACCGGGAGATCAGACGGGATCGTGCTGCAGGGTGGCTGCAGCCCGCCGTACGTCGCTGTTGTTCAGGAACACCCAGAACAGCGCCACCAGCAACGCGGCCCGCCCCCACACCCCCACCACGACGGCCTGCGCGGCCAGCCCATCGGCGATCCCGGACGGCAGCCCCTGGTTGATCTGGTAGTACCAGCGGAAGATCCCCAGTCCCATCGCCAGATCAGCGGCGAGATAGCCGACGATCCAGCCCCATTGCACCCGCAGCAGCACCAGGAACGGCAGCAGCCACAGGGTGTACTGCGGCGAGTGCACCTTGTGCAGCAGCAGGAACCCGCACAGCATCGCTCCCGACACGGCGATCCACGGGTAGCTGCCATACCTGCGGTAGCGCCACCAGCCCAGCCCCAGCGCGAGCGCGAACGAGGCCAGCACTGCGACCGGGGAGACCCAATTCATCGTGGCCTGGAAGCCGGCGGCGTCCGAACCGGGCCGAAATCCCCAGTACCAGATGGAGTTCGTGGTCAGGTCCACCAGCCGGTGTTGCTGGAAGGCGAACGCGGCGTGCCACCCGGAGTACCCGAGCACCGCGATCGGCAGGTTCACCAGCAGCGCCGTGCCCGCCGCCGCCGCGCACACCCGCAGCGCGCCCGCGACGTCCCACCGGCCTGCCGGGCCCTTGGTCAGCACATACAGTGCCAGCGGTGCGACGAACGCCGCTGGATACAGCTTGAAGGTGAAGCCGATCCCGAGCAGCACGCTCGCCAGCACCGCGCGTTCGGCAGGCGGGCGGTTCGTGCGCCAGCCGTGCATGACCCACACCGCAGCCACGGTGCAGGCCACCACGGGCAGATCCCAGTTGTGGAAGGCATAGAGCAGCAGCGGAGGGCCCAGCGCCCACAGCAGTGCCCGCCAGCCCGCCAACTGACCGAGCAGTGCCGCGGTGAGCAGCCCGAACGGTGCCATCACCAGCGCCGAGGAGAGCAGGAAGTCAGCATCGGTGTGCGCAGGCAGGCCGGATATCCAGATCTGCAGCCCGGTCAGCACCGGGTACTCGACGGTCCCTCCGTACATCTGCCCCTGGTCGGTGATCCCCCCGGACAGGTACGGGACGGCGTGCCCGCCCAGCCCCCGGGTCACCCAGAGGTGCTGGATGTCGGAATAGCACAGGTCACGGTCCTTGCGAATGTCATAGCCGGGGCTGCTACGGCCGTCGGCGGTGAACTCCGGCCCGGTGCAACGAGCCTTGTTCTCGTAACCGAGCAGCAGGGTGACCCCGCACAGCAGGACGAGGACCGCCAGGCTCGCCCCGGTGAGCCGCCCCACGGTGATCCGCCCGGTCGGCAGCGCCGGGGCCGTCCGGGTGGTGATCACGAGCTCAACTGCTCCCTTAACCAGGCGATCTCCTTGGTCTGGGAGTCGGGACGGGTCTCCAGCACGACCGGCGCGTCCGCCGCGGCGCAGACCGCGACCAGTTGCTCGGCCGCGATGGTGCCCTCGAGCACGGGAGCATGCCGATCCCGGGCCGAGCCGAACTCGTCCCGTGAGTTGTTGCAGTGCAGCAGGTCGATCCGGCCGGTGATGGCGATGGCCCGGTCGACCACCTCGGTGAGGTCCTCGCCTGCGGCGAACGCATGGCAGGTGTCCAGGCAGAAGCCGACGTCGTAATCGCCGATCGCGTCCCACAGCCGGTCCAGGGTGTCGAACCGCCGCGCGAGGGCACCGTCCCCGGCTGCCGTGTTCTCCACCAGGATCCGGGTCGCGAAACCACCCTGGTCTGCTTGCCGGGCGAACATCTTGCGCCAGTTCTCGATACCCACGGTCACAGCTTCACCCTTGGTGACCTGACCGCCGTGCACCACCAGACCCCGTGCCCCGACCGTCGCCGCGGCGGCGGCGTGCTGAGCGACCAGTTTGCGGGATGGGATGCGAATCCGGTTGTTCAGTGAGGCCACGTTGATCACGTAGGGCGCGTGCAGGTAGACCTCCAGATCAGCCGCTCGCAAGCCGTCGGCCTGGGGGTGGGGGCGGGGCGCGGTCCAGCTCTGCGGATCGGCGAGGAAGAACTGCACAACCGCCGCGTCACGCTCGGTGGCGGCACCTACCGGGTCGTCGTCGCGGACGTGGGCCCCGATGCGCATAGCCGGCAGCCTAGACCGGCCCTCAGATGCCTAAACGGGCCGCCCAGGGGGCATCTGGATCTACCCCGCATGGCGTAGTCGGGTGCACAGCGTCATGTCGATCTGGGAAAATGCTGGTCAACATCACGGAGAGGAAGTAGGGTCGTTACTCTCACGACACAGCCGGGCACTGAACGACGCGGAGGAACCTATGGGCACACGGGCGAGGGTGACCACGGTTGCAGGGGCAGCCACGTTACTGTGCGCCGCTAGCGTATTCGGAGCAGCATCTTCGTTCGCGGCTCCCGCGCCTGTTCAAGCGGCTGCACCGCAGTCGCTTGTCGGCAGCTGCGGGGACACGGTACGAGGAGCTCCGGGACAGCAGGTCGGCTTGCGCGTAGCAGGTCTCTCTGTGATCAATCTCGGGAAGGTGCCCTCCAGCGGGGCGACCACATTCGATGCCACATCGATCCTGCAGGACCTCTTGGGGCCGGTGGCGCCGCTCTGTTCGCTCACCGCCGAAGCACTTCCGCTCCCGGATGTGCTTGCACCGGTACAGCAGGCCGTCGCACCGGTGGTCGGTGCCGTCCAGGGCGTCCTGCCCGCCCCCGCTGTGCCTGCGCCGGTCGCGCCGGATACACCCCCTCCGGTCAACGCCGGTGCGCCGCAGGGCACTCTGGTGCCGCCTGCACCGGCAGCTTTGCCGATGTACGGCCCCATGCTGCCCAACTTCACAGCATTCTCCTTGGGCCAGTTCCACAGTTCCCTGCCGCTCTACAACTACGCTGAACTGCTCGTCGGCCGGCCTGGCACCATCGGGCGGCTCCAGGCGGGCATGCTGAACACGAATCTGTTCGGCACCGCCGCGAGTGTCGGCGGTCTGGGCGCTCCTGTGAAGCAGGACCCAGCGGCCAACGACGTCGCTGCTGCGGGCAAGGCGTCGGCTCTGCCCGCGAGCAGCACCGACCGGGTCGCCCTGCCGGTGCTGGTGGCGGTGCTCATGCTCGCGGCCGTCAGCGCCGCGCTGATCCGCAGCTGGGTGGTCGTCACCCGTCGCTGATCAGTTCGGGCTTCATGCCCACGCTTGACGCCGCCGCCCCGCGATTGTCATCGCGGGGTGGCGGCTTGCTATCCTCGCGACGTCGCAGCGCCGGGTAGGAGATCCGGCGAGCGACAAGACCCCTCCTGCCGCGGAGAGCCTGCGGCCGACCAGTCCACAGGAGGTGAGTGGTCTTCATGCGTCATTACGAAATGATGGTCATCCTCGACCCGCAGCTCGACGAGCGCACCGTCGCCCCATCGCTGGATCAGTTCCTCGGAGTTGTGAAGACGCAGGGCGGCAACATCGAGAAGGTCGACGTCTGGGGCAAGCGCCGGCTGTCCTACGAGATCAACAAGCGCACCGAGGGCATCTACGCGGTGGTCGACGTCTCCTGTGAACCGGCCACCGTGGCCGAGCTCGACCGGCAGCTTTCGCTCAATGAATCGGTGCTGCGTACCAAGGTGCTACGGCGCGACCCGACTACGGCCACCCGCCGGGGTAAGAGCTGAGATGGCCGGCGAGACAGTCATCACGGTGGTCGGCAATCTGACTGCCGATCCGGAGCTACGTTTCACCCCGTCCGGTGCGGCGGTAGCGAACTTCACGGTGGCCTCGACGCCGCGCACCTTCGACCGCCAGAGCGGCGAGTGGAAGGACGGCGACGCGCTGTTCCTGCGGTGCAACATCTGGCGGCAGGCGGCTGAGAACACCGCTGAGTCGCTGACCAGGGGCATGCGGGTGATCGTCAGCGGGCGGCTGCGCCAGCGCTCCTACGAGACACGGGAGGGCGAGAAGCGCACCGTCGTCGAGTTGGAGGTCGACGAGGTCGGTCCTTCCTTGCGGTATGCCACGGCCAAGGTCAACAAGGTCAGTCGGCAGGGTGGCGGCCCCGGGGGCTACGGCTCTTCCGGATCGTCCGCCGACGACCCGTGGAGTTCAGCCCCGCAAACCGGGGCACCCGCGGGATCCGGTGGCGGCAACGCCGGTGGCGGCAACGCCGGTTACGACGACGAGCCCCCTTTCTGATCGCACGCCTTTCTGATTACACCGCGTCGATCACCCTCATTCTGATCCCTTTGGGCGCTAACCCTTCAGGAGTACCCCAGCCATGGCCAAGCCACCAGTGCGCAAGCCGAAGAAGAAGATCTGCATCTTCTGCAAGGACAAGGACACCCTTATCGACTACAAGGACACGGCGCTGCTTCGGAAGTACATCTCCGACCGCGGCAAGATCCGTGCCCGCCGGGTCACCGGCAACTGCAGCCAGCACCAGCGGGATGTCGCGGTCGCGGTGAAGAATGCTCGCGAGGTCGCGTTGCTGCCCTACACCTCGACCGCACGCTGAGCCGGGGAAGGAATGACGTGAAGATCATCCTCACTACTGACGTCCCCAATCTCGGCGGGCCCGGTGATCTGGTCGAGGTCAAGGACGGCTACGCCCGCAACTATCTGCTGCCCCGTGGCCTGGCCATCATGGCCACCAAGGGTGCCGAGAAGCAGGTTGCCACGATCCGGCGGGCCCAGCAGACCCGTCAGATCCGGGACCTCGACCACGCCCGCGAGGTGGCAGGCACGCTGTCGCGCCTCGGCTCCGTGCCGGTGAAAGCCAAGGCCGGTAAGTCCGGTGGAAGGCTCTTCGGTTCGGTGACCGTGTCCGATGTGGTCGATGCCGTGCGCTCGGCCGGTGGTCCGGCACTGGACAAGCGGACGGTCGACCTCGGTGGGCACATCAAGTCCACCGGTTCGTATTCAGTGACGGTCCGGTTGCATCCGGAGGTCGCGGTGACCGTACCTGTCGAGGTGACTGGAGCCGGCTGAGCCGGCAGGTCGCTGGAGCCGGCTGAGCCGGCCCGTCGAAGGCCTCTTCGCCCTGATCGGCGAAGGGCGAAGGGGCCTTCGGTTGTGATGGTTCACCGTCCACGAGCGGGCTACGCGCCTCTGTGGTGACGCTGTGGTCGACGATGCACGCAGCCTTCCGTCAGCGGATCGGGGGCACACCGGCTGCGCAGATCGAACTGGCACAACGTCACGAACAAAGTGCTCATAGTGGACCTGTTCGGGCACAAAGGGTGATCGGGGATTCGACACGCCGCCGAGGCCAGCGTATCGGGGACACGCCGGGCCGTCGTCCGAAAGTTCTATCCACAACCGTGCACAGGGTCTTGACCAGTGGTAATTCGATCATTCTCGACCGTTGTCCACAGGTTGTCCACCGCTGCGCCAGCAGGTTCGGCTGGTCCGTCCGGAGGGTGTCCCCAGGCTGTCCCCAGGAGCAGCTTGCTCCTCCTTCAGCACCACGCCTAGCCTCGCCCGGCGTTTACCTCACCCCGTGCGACATCGGACTGTCGGCGCCATCGGGTAGAACGAGTGTTCGATAGAGGATGTGCGCAGTCATGGGAGGAGAGGTGCCCAGGGGTGGCGCTGGTGGACGACCGAGGGGCCCGGATCGAGGACAGTGCACCGTCCTTCGATCGGCAGCCGCCGCAGGACATCACCGCCGAGCAGTCGGTGCTCGGCGGAATGTTGCTGTCCAAAGACGCCATCGCAGACGTGGTGGAGGTCCTGCGGCCAGGGGACTTCTACCGGCCCGCCCACCAGGCGCTCTACGACTGCGTGCTCGACCTCTACGGGCGCGGCGAGCCGGCCGACCCGGTCACCGTCTCCGCGGAGCTGGAACGCCGCGGTGAACTGCTCCGGGTGGGCGGGGCGCCGTACCTGCACACGCTGATCTCCATCGTGCCGACCGCGGCGAACGCCGGGTACTACGCGGAGATCGTGGCGGAGAAGGCGGTGCTGCGCCGCCTGGTCGAAGCCGGCACCCGGATCGTGCAGCTGGGATACCACGGCTCCGACGGCGCAGATGTGGACGAGGTGGTGGACCGGGCCCAGGCAGCGGTATACGAGGTCACCGAGCGGCGGATGAGTGAGGACTACATCGCGCTCGAAGAACTGCTGCAACCCACCATGGACGAGCTCGACGCGATCGCGTCCCGTGGTGGGGCTTCGGCCGGTGTCCCCACCGGTTTCGCCGATCTCGACGCGGTGACCAATGGCCTGCATCCCGGCCAGATGGTGATCATCGCGGCTCGTCCCGGCATCGGGAAGGCCCTCGCCCTAGACACCCCGCTCCCCACACCGAACGGCTGGACGACGATGGGAGAGGTCGCCGTGGGCGACCAATTGATCGGCGCGGACGGGCGGCCTACGAGAGTGGTGGCGGCGACCAATGTCATGCATGGGCGGCCCTGCTACGAGATTGAGTTCTCCGATGGAACGATCATCGTTGCCGACGAACAGCACCAGTGGCTCACGGAGACTCGCGCGTCACGACGCAGCCAGCGCACGCCGGCGGCCATCCGGACCACAGAGCAGATCGCCGCAAGCCTGCGCTGCGAGACGACCGATGGCCGAATCAACCACTCGGTCCGGACCTGCCAGCCCCTGCATCTTCCCGACGCCGATCTGCCGGTGCCGGCTTACACACTCGGAGTGTGGCTCGGCGACGGAACCTCGGACGGTGCGCATTACACCAGTGCCGACCCCGAGATCGCGGCTTATATCGAGGCTGAAGGGCTACGTGTGACACCGCAGGGATCACATCGTTGCAGCCTGCAGGCCCGATTTGTCTCCGACCCGGTGCCCGCTCCACGTTGCCCAGACTGCGGTCGTCGGTTATCGGGTATGCGGCAATGCCAGGATTGCCGGGACCGAATCGGTACGGTGCAGGCCAGGCTCCGCACGCTCGGTGTGCTGGGCGATAAGCATGTCCCGGCGGTCTACCTGCGAGCGTCGGAGGCTCAGCGTCGGGCACTGCTTGCCGGTCTGCTCGACACCGACGGCACGGTGATGCCAACCGGTTTGGTGCAGTTCGTCGTGACGAACCGGCGACTGGCGGAGGATGTCCGCGAGTTGGTGCTCGGCCTCGGCTACCGGCCCGGGATGACCTCACGACGGGTCCGTGGCCGGACCGAGGAGACATCGACAGCCTGGGCTGTCACGTTCAGCACTGATGACGAGATGTTCAGGCTCGAACGCAAGTGCATCACACACAAGGAGCGCCGTCGGCACTCTCCGGCGCGCACTGCCTACCGCTACATCGCCGATGTCCGGCCTGTCCCGAGCGAGCCGGTTCGCTGTGTCGAGGTCGACAACGGAGACCACCTGTATCTCGCATCCCGGTCGATGATTCCCACCCACAATTCCACCCTCGGCCTCGATTTCGTGCGGTCCTGTTCGGTCACCCACGGGATGGCCAGCGTGATCTTCTCACTCGAGATGAGCCGCACCGAGATCGTGATGCGGCTGCTCTCCGCCGAGGCCAGGATCAGGCTGGCGGACATGCGCTCCGGCCGGATGAGCGACGATGACTGGACCCGGCTGGCCCGCCGGATGGGTGAGATCAGTGAGGCGCCGTTGTTCATCGACGACTCGCCGAACATGACGATGATGGAGATCCGGGCCAAGGCCCGGCGGCTCAAGCAACGCAACGACCTGCGGCTGATCGTCGTGGACTATATGCAGCTGATGACATCGGGCAAGAAGGTCGAGTCCCGCCAGCAGGAGGTCAGCGAGTTCTCCCGGCATCTCAAGCTGTTGGCCAAGGAGCTCGAAGTGCCGGTGGTCACCATTTCCCAGCTCAACCGCGGTCCCGAGCAGCGCACCGACAAGAAACCCATGCTGGCCGACCTACGCGAGTCCGGAAGCCTCGAACAGGATGCCGACATGGTGATGCTGATCCACCGGCCGGACGCCTGGGAACGCGATGACCCCCGCGCCGGTGAGGCCGACCTGATCCTGGCCAAGCACCGCAACGGTCCCACCACGACCGTGACCGTCGCGCACCAGCTGCATTACAGCCGCTTCTTCGATATGGCCTCGGGCTGAGCGGCGGCTTGTAAGATCAGCAACTCCGGCCTGCTCACCGGTGACCAGCTACTCCGAGGATGGGCTCGATGCGCCACCAGGATCCTGGCGGGTCGGTGCGCGAGCCGAATATCACCGTTACGGCAGGGACCAACGAGCTTCGATCGCGGATGACCGCACGGGCGGGGCACTGGTCCCTTCGACCATGGGAACCCGCGCTGCTGCTGGGCTTCGCGGTTTTCGCGGTGCTGTATGCATTCAGCACGCACAACCTCGCGCACCAGTTGTGGGCGCGCGACGCCGTGATCGGCTACGTCGTGGGTGCGTCGGCCCTGCTCGCACTCCCGGCCCGTCGATGGCTGCTGACGCTTGCTCATGGGCACTTGCTGGTGATCGTGCTGCTGGTGGTGGGTACCACGGTGATCCCACTGGCGCGCCAGGTCGTCGACGGCGTTGCGAACCCGGAGATCCCGATCCTGACCGAGGCGGCGGACCGCTGGCTGAGCGTGGGAACCCCCTTCCCGACTGAGGCCGAACTGGCGAGCCAGGGCGGCGGCGTCAACTCCTACAACGTCTACCTGCCGTTGCTCGCGATGTTCGGCCTGCCGTCGGCGCTCTTCGGCCGGTCGCCGGTCACCGATCCCAGGATCTACCTCGCGCTGGTCTGCTTCGCGATCTTCCTGTGGCTCGGGCGAAGGGCGAGCTGGCTGGCCGCGCTGTTCGTGATCAGTCCCGCGGTGGCATTGCAGCTGGTCAGTGGGGGAACGGACATTCCCGTCCTGGGTTTTGTCCTGATCGGTCTGGTGCTGGCCGGCCGGGATCGGTTCGGCGGCGCGGGTGTAGCAATGGGGATCGCCGCCGGGTTCAAGGTGCTGGCCTGGCCGGCCGTCGCGATCGCGCTGATCCTGGTGCGCGCCCGCGGTGGCCGGCGGGCGTTGGCGAGGTGCGCCGGGATAGTAGCGGCGGTGCTGGTGCCGGTGCTCGGATTACCGGTGCTGGTCGACCCGGCGGCGTTCGTGGTCAATGCGATCAAGCTGCCGTTGGGTGTCCTGCCGGTGAAGCTCACCGCGGAGAGCCCGCTGCCCGGGCACCTGCTGTCCCAGGAGGGTCCGGCCGGGCAGCTCATCGGTCTGGTGCTGCTGGGCGGGGCCGCGCTGGCGATCGGCGCCGCGGCGTTGCGCCGGCCCCCTCGCGACGCCGCCGCAGCCGCCCGGTGGATCGCGCTCGGGATGCTGGTCGCGGTACTGCTCGCACCCGCGACGCGGTACGGCTATCTCGTTTACTCGATCGGGTTGCTGTTGCTGCCCGTGCTGGTCGGGGATGTGGCGGTCGGCGAGCGCAGTGCCGAGCAGGCCAGTTTCCGATCTCACGAGTCCGTCGGCGGCGCTGAGTTCGCCTTGCTCCGCGCTCCGGCCCTGCCGGATCAGGGTCCAGATCCGGGACACTCCCGCTGACGGATCGCCGGACACCGGGCATGAGCGCCCGACACACCGGGCATGAGCGCCCGACACGCGGGCTACGTGCTGGGGAGGTCGACCAGGACGGACAGCATGGCGCGGTGCCGATCGGGGGTGCCGAGCGCGATCTGCGAGGTCTTCGCCCGCGCTAGATACAGGTGCACGGGATGCTCCCAGGTCATCCCGATCCCGCCGTGCAGTTGCAGGCATTCCTCGGCGGCGTGTACGGCGACATCCGAGCAGTGCGCGCCCGCGACGGCGACGAGTACCGGGGCGTCGTCGTCGCCGGTGGCCAGTGCGTCAGCAGCGGCGCGGGCCACTGCCCGGGCGCTGGTGACTTCCGCCCAGACGTCGGCCATCCGGTGCTTGAGCGCCTGGAACGAGCCGATCGGGCGACCGAACTGGTAGCGGGTGCGCGTGAAATCCACCGCGGCGTCCAGGCACCACTCGGCCAGGCCGAGTTGCTCGGAGGCGAGCAGTCCGGCCCCGGCAGTCAGTGCGGTGCGTAACGCGGTCACCGCTTCGGGACCGGCAACGACACGGTGCGCCGGTGTCCCGTCCAGGGTCAGGTCGGTGATTCTCCTGGTCAGATCCAGCGGGAGCACCGGGTCCAGCCGGGCTCCGGTGGCCGGTAGGTCGACCGTGTACAGCGCAGGCCCGGTGTCGTCGTGTGCGGGTATCAGCATCGCGTCGGCGACGTCGAGATCGACCACGCTGGTGATCCGTCCGTGCAGCGTGCCGTCCTGTGCCCGCACGGAGCCGGGGAAGGCGGCGTCCGGCGGGGTGGACAGCGGGACGGCCAGTGTCGCGGTGCGTTCGCCGGTGGCCAGCGCGGTGAGCAGGGCGTGCAGCTGTGATCGGCTTGCCGGCTCGGCCGGCTGTGATCGGCTTGCCGGCTCGGCCGGTGCGAGGCAGCTCAGCAGAGCCGAGGTGGCCAGCACCGAGCTGCCCAGGAACGGTACCGGGGCCACCGAGCGGCCCAGTTCCTCGGCAACCACAGCCGCTTCGCGGACACTGGCACCGGCACCGCCGAACTGCTCGGGGACCAGCAGCCCGGCCAGCCCCAGCTCGGCGGTCATGATCCGCCACAGTCCCAGGTCATAGGGCTCGGCTGACTCGCAGCGGGCCAGTACGGCCGCCGGCCCGCTGCGGTCGCAGAGTAGCTTGCGGACC
This sequence comes from Pseudonocardiaceae bacterium, assembly GCA_036494005.1. GTDB lineage: Bacteria > Actinomycetota > Actinomycetes > Mycobacteriales > Pseudonocardiaceae. Next base: position 19,255 of record DASXOV010000126.1, read on the forward strand.
GTGCTGCGCAAGTCCTCCTCAACGCCGCTGTAGAGCAGGTCGCGCTGGGTCATCGGCCGGTTCATCGGGGCAGTTCCTTCCACGGCAGGTCCTTGTCGGTCCGGGGTTCGGTGGGTAGCCGCAGGATCCGCTCGGCGATGATGTTGCGCAGCACCTCCGAGGTTCCCCCCTCGATGGAATTGCCCTTGGCTCGCAGGTAGCGATAGCCGGGGCCGCGGCCGAGGAAGTCCGCCTCGACCGGACGGCGCGTCGTCCAGTCGTCGTAGCGCAATGCCTCTTCGCCGAGCAGTTCCATCTCCAGTCCGGAGGCGGTCTGGTTCAGGGTGGCGAAGGCCAGCTTGGACGCCGAACCCTCCGGTCCTGGGTTGCCCACCGAGAGTTGCTGCCGGGACCGCTCCGCGGTGAGTCGCGCGCCCTCCGCGGCCACCCACAGCCGGAGCAGCCGGTCGTGCAGACCCGGGCTGCGCAGCTCAGGACGTTCCCGCCAGGTGTGAGCGACCAGCCCGATCACACCCGATTCCCGTGGGGCGGCCGCGCCACCGATGGCCACTCTTTCGTTCATCAGGGTGGTGAGCGCGACCCGCCAGCCCTCACCCACCTCGCCCAGCCGAGCGCGATCGGGAATCCGGGCGCCGGTGAGGAAGACTTCGTTGAACTCCGCCTCCCCGGTGATCTGCCGTAGCGGGCGTACCTCGACGCCGGGCTGTTCCATGTCGAGCACGAAGTAGGTCAGGCCATCGTGTTTGGGCACGTTGGGATCGGTACGGGCGACCAGCAGGGCCCACCGCGCCCGATGCGCCAGCGATGTCCACACCTTCTGCCCGTCCACCACCCAGCAGTCGCCGTCGCGCACCGCTCGGGTGGATAACGCCGCGAGATCGGAGCCCGCGCCGGGCTCGCTGAACAGTTGGCACCAGATCTCCTCCCCGGTCCACAGGGGACGCAGCAGGCGCTGTTGCTGCACGGGGGTTCCGAACCGCAGGATCGTCGGTCCGGCCATCCCGAGGCCGATCACGTTGAGCCGGGGGTTGTTGTCCGGAGCGCCCGCGCCGGCCAGTTCCTCGTCGACCGCCTGCTGCAGAGCCCGGGGCGCGTCCAGCCCGCCCAGCCCCACGGGGTAATGCACCCACGCCAGGCCGGCGTCGAAGCGCGCCCGCAGGAACTCCCACCGGGTGATCTCGGCTGGGTTGTGCGCCGCTAGCAGGTCGGCGACCCTGCTGCGCAGGTCGTCGGCCGTCACGGTGCCACTCATCGGCTCCTCCTTGTGCGTGTGCCCCAACCGCTCGTCAGAGTAGGCAGGTGCGCTGCCGGGGCGCGGGCTTTCCGGAATGTCACAGCACCCGGGACGGCGGGAATGTCACAGCTGGTGAGCCACTAAGTGGCAGCCAAGGGGTTGCCGGTGGCCGCCGGTCCCCGGACCACCCGCTCCGGCCCGGCTGCTGCCGGTGCTGGCCACCCGGGAGCACGTGGTGGACGATCTGTTCGAATCGATGTTGCCCGGTCGGTGCCGGTGTTCATTCACTATCGGTAACGCCGCCGGCCGGTCGGCCGGGCGCTCGGCTGCCGACCGTGCGGTCCTGCAGACCGGCCGTGCGGTGGACTCCGGACGCCCGGAGGGCCACGAGTCGGCCGGGTAGCGCCAGGGGCCGTCGCGAATCATCCTCGAGCGCTGGCCCGCGGCCGGGATCAGCGAGGAGGTCGGGCGGCGCCGGGCGCCGGGTGCCGCCGCCGCGGGTGGATCCGCGGCCGGAATCGGGACGTCGCTCGGCGGTGGCGAGCAGCCAGACCCCGGCCAGGGTCAGCGCCAGTCCAGCGGTCTGGACCACCGCGAGGAACCCGGTGGAGAAGGGCTCGCCGTACATCGCGATACCGAGCCCGATGCCGACGACGGGGTCGGTCACCATCATCGCCGCCAGCGGGAGGCCGAGTGATCCGGCCTGGAAGGCCGCTTGGCTCAGCAGCGCCCCCAGCAGACCGCAGCCCAGCGCCGCCCACAGCTGCCAGCTCATGGCCAGCCCGATGAGGCCACCGGCGCCGAGCAGCGTCCCCCAGGTCTTGACCAGCGCGGCGGCCAGGGCGAACAGCGCCCCGGTCGCCGCCCCGAGACCAGCGGCCCGCACCCGGCCGCGCCCCATGAGCGCGATGGCGATGGTGGCCATGGCCACCATCGCCACCAGCACCAGTGCCGGAACCCAGCTGCGGAAGCTCTGCGGCCCGGCGGGTTCGGACATCGGCCGGACCGCCAGGAAGACGGCCAGTCCGGTCACGATGAGTACGGCGGCCAGCAGCGAGGCGCGACTCACCGAACGACCGAGCAGGATCTGCAGCGGCAACGCGACCACCAGGCCGACGGTCAGGAGGGGCTGAACCACCGACAGCTCCCCGATGTTGACCGCCACGGCGTGCAGCGTCACCCCGGCCAGATCGGCGACGATCCCTATCAGCCACAACGGCTGGCGCGCGACATCGACCAGTAGCCCGGGATGCAGCGGGAACCGGCGGCGCACCTGGTTCGCACCGTGGTGCTGCAGTACGGAGGAGACCCCGAAACAAGCCGCGGCCAGTAGCGTCAACACGACGGAGAAAGTCACAACGCGACTGACCCTACAGGTTGTAGGTGAACTTTCGAGAGGTGCCAGACTCTCGGCGGTGACAGCAAGGGGAATGACCGCGCTGGGAATGGCGGCGACCGCGGTCGCGGGCTGGGCCGCTCCTTCACTGTTGCGGGCCAGGTTGCTGCGCGGCGCGGTCAGCCCGCAGGTGGCCGGCAACGGCAAGCCCGGCAACGTGGCACTGACATTCGACGACGGTCCCGATCCGGAGGGCACCCCTCGGGTGCTCGATGCGCTCGATCGCCTGGGCTGGACCGCGACCTTCTTCATGCTCGGTATGCAGGTGCAGCAGTATCCGGAGGTCGCGACGAGCGTGGTGGCCGCCGGGCACGAGGTGGCCGTGCACGGTTTCACCCACCGCAACCACCTCACCCGCGGCCCGGGCGAGGTGTGCCGGGACGTGGTGTGCGCCGCGGAGCTGATCACGGAGGTGACCGGCGCACATCCGGCGTGGTTCCGGCCGCCCTACGGCGTGCTGACGCTGGGATCCCTGGCCGCCGCTCGGCAGGCCGGGCTACGGCCGGTGCTGTGGACCGCGTGGGGCCGGGACTGGGTGGCCAGCACCCCCGCCAAGGTGGCCGGGATCGTCGGACGTCAACTCCGTCCTGGCGGCACCGTGCTGCTGCACGACTCCGACTGCACCGCCCGCGTTGTCCACAGCTGGCAGGCCACCGTGGGGGCGTTGCCCCGGCTGGCCGAGCTGACCGACCGGCTGGGCTGCACGGTCGGTCCGCTGCGTGACCACCTACCCGGCGGGCCGGGTGATCAGGCCGGGTGATCAGGCCGGGCGGGAATCCCGGTCGGGCACGACATGGTGGCCGCGCTCGGCGAGCAGTTCCAGTACCATCGCGGCGGTGTCCCTGGCGCGCACCACTGCGGCCGGGTCGGTCCGGATGGTCGCGTGATCGCGTACCGCGGCGACCAGTTCGGCCTCGGTTTGGGGCCAGGGCGCCAGACCGGCGTCGGCGAGCACCTGAGCGTTGGCCGTCCCGTGCCCGGGGATCGGGCGGAACGTGATCGTGGGCAGCCCCGCGGTGAGTGCCTCGGTCACCGAGAGGCCACCTGCGTTGTGCACCAGCACGTCGGCGGCCGCCATCAGGTCCGGGACATCCTTGCGCCACCCGAGGGCGGTCACTCCGTCCAGCTGCGACAGCTTCCTGCGCAGTTGCTTGTTCCGCCCGCAGAGGACCACCACCTGGGCGACCCCCGACGTGCTGATCGTGCGGACCGTATGGGGAACCTCGCCCATCCCGAGCGACCCGGCCACCACCAGTGCGACGGTGCTGTCCGGGGCCAGGCCGAGTTCGGCGCGCATCCGTTCGCGGCGGGTTACGACGTCGGCCCGGGCGACGAAACGGGACGAGACCAGCCCTCCGACCGGCGTCATCGGCGTGCGGTAGACCATGCGGCCCATCCGGGCGGTGGCCTCGGTCACCGTCACGTGGTGGTCGACGGCCGGGTGCACCCACATCCGGTGCACCGCCGGGTCGGTCAGGAACGTCACCAGGGTGGCGTCGATCTCCCCGGCCTCCTTCAGTTCCCCCAGCGTCTGGCTGGCTAGCATGTAGGTGGACACCACGACGTCGTTGTCGCGGACCCAGCGCCGCAGGTGACGCCGGGCGATCCCGCACATCCAGAAGGTCGTCCGCTGCACGAAGGTGCTGTCCTCCAGGCTGTCGAACACCCAGTCGAACAGCTGGGGAATGAACACCAGGCTGGCCTTGTAGCCGTCCCGGAGCACGAACCGGCACATTCGCGGCAGGGCGTCCAGGTAGTCGCGGCGGTCGGTTTCCACTCCCAGGTCGCGCAGACGTGCGATCAACTCATCGGCGGCGCCGTCGTGGCCTGCGCCAACGCTGCCCGAGATGACACACACCCGTGCGGTCGTGCCCAGTGCCTTTCGACCCATTGGTCTCACCCGTCCCAGGTGCGCTCGGTGGAGTCCGCTGTCTACTACAGCGTGTAGGAGATCCTATAGCGCGTAGGAGACTAGCGGATCTTTGGCGGGCCGGGATGCAGGGGTGAGTTCCGAACTACCGCGGATCGGTGGGATACCCGGTCAGGACGGCCACAACCAGTAGACGAGCTGGAAGAACGCCACAGTGGCCTGTACCGCGGCCACGGTGGTGGCGATACCGAGCGCCAGCACACCACCCGACACCAGCGGGTCGGTGCGTGGCGGGTCGGCGTGCAGGGCGGCGACCCGGGCGGGGACTCCGCAGTCGACGAAGGCCAGTGCACCGGGTGGCGTCCGCCCCGCCCCGGCCAGGGCCACCTTGGCCAGTGCGCGAGCCACCAACTCGCGGCTGCCGGTCACCGACGCCGCGTATTCGTCGGCGTTGCGCTCGACCAGGAAAGCCACCGTCTCGCGCACCGGGACCAGCACCGGGTTGACGGCGGCGCAGACCTCGGTCGCCGCCCGGAGCCAGTGATGCCGCCGGAGCAGGTGAGCGCGCTCATGGGCCAGCACGGCCCGCCGTTCGTCACCGTCCAGCACCGACAACAGGCCCCTGGTGAGCAGGATCCGCCCGGGACGGCCCGGCACCGCGAAGGCGTGCGGAGCGTCGAGCGCCACCACGGCCAGTTCGGCGTCACCACATGCGCGGCACACCGCCCGCAGGTCGCGGCCGGTGGCCCGGCGCACCCGCACCACCCTGATCACCCGGATCGCCCCGAAGATCAGCAGGATCGCGGCGGTCACGCCGATGAGTTCCGGCACCGGGTCATAGATCTGCACCCGGTGTTCGTTGGCCTCTCTGGTGGCCATCGAGGTGCCGCTCAGCAGGGTGGCGGTCAACAGGATCAGACCCCAGGTAGCCGCTGCGGCGCACAGCACCGCGGCGACAACGACCGCAGCGGTACGCGCCTGCACCGTCCGGGTGGCCACCACCCGACTCACCGCCGCCAGCAGCAGCGACAGCGCGGCAGGCACATACACGCTGATCGTCATCGGCGGCGTCTCAGCATCGCCCGTAGTATTCGCGCATCTTCCGCGGACAGCGCGGTGGCGAAGCGCTGCAGCACCGCCTGACGATCCCGGCCCCGGCTCAGCAACGCCTGCATCTGTTCGGCCGCGAGGTCCTCAGCCCCCTTCACCGGGAAATAGGCGTGTCGCCGGCCGTCGGCCACCCGGTTGGCCAGCCCCTTCTCGTACAACCGCACCAGGATGGTCTGGACCGTGTTGTAGGCCAGCCCACCACCGACGGCTTCCCGCACGTGGGCCGCGGTCAGCGGCTTGTCGGTCGCCCACAATGCCGCCAACACCTCGGCCTCCAGTTCTCCGGACGCCCGCCGCGACGGCTTCCGGCCAGGCCCGGGCACTCGCTCAGCCAACCTACCTCCCTGGACTCGTACCCGATCAGCGTAGTGCGTTCGTACCGGGCAGAACGGGTTGAGGGGCGGGCGCCACGAGTGCGGACCGCGCATACCGGCCGGGTGTCGCGGCTGACGCGAATCGGGCACACGAGGTACCGGATGGCGGGCGCCACGCGAGGAACGGGAAAGCCGCAACCGATGCGGCCCTTACGCTACGCGCCATGACGTGGATGCTGACCGGCGGCGCAGGATACATCGGTGGTCACGTTGCGCGCGCTTTTCAAGCCGCAGGCCGGGACCTCGTCGTCCTGGATGATCTCTCGACGGGGCACGCCGAACGGCTGGACGGCGTGCGACTGGTCGAGGCCAGCCTGTTGTCTCCCGTCGACCGGCTCGAGTCGATAATGGTCGAGCACGGGGTCACCGGAATCGTGCATCTGGCCGCCAAGAAGGCGATACCGGAATCGGTGGAACAGCCGCTGTTCTATTACGAGCACAATGTCGCGGGCACGATCGCTCTGCTGCGCGCCGCCGTGAAGATCGGGGTCGGTCACGTCCTGTATTCCTCCAGCGCCGCGGTGTACGGTGAAACGCGGGACGGACTGGTTGAGGAATCGCATTCCACGACGCCGACGAGTCCCTATGGTGAGACCAAGTTGGCCGCGGAGTGGCTGGTCCGCCGGGCGGCCGAGGCACATGGGCTGAGCTGGACGGTACTGCGTTACTTCAATGTCGCGGGCGCCGCCGACTCCCGGCTGGCCGACCGGGGAACCTTCAACCTGCTGCCGATCGTGTTCCGCTGTGTCGATTCCCGGCAGCCCGTCAGTGTCTTCGGATCCGATTGGCCGACACCGGACGGTTCCTGCGTCCGCGACTACGTTCATGTCGACGATCTCGCGGCCGCGCACCTGGCGGCTGCCGACGCGCTGGAGAACGGCCGGTTGAAGGCGGGAGTCTTCAATGTGGGCCGTGGCGAGGGGGTCAGCGTGCTGGAGATGTTGTCCGTCATCGAGCAGGCCCTCGGCCACCCGGTGCCGCGCCGAATCGCTCCGCGCCGCCCCGGTGACGCGGCGAGCGTGGTGGCCGACGTGTCGAGGATCGCCGCACAGCTCGGATGGCGTGCGGAGCGCGGGATCGAGGACATCGCCGTCAGTGCCTGGCGCGCCTGGTCCGAACACAAGCGCTACCCGGCCACCTCCACGCCGTGCCGGTCGGAAATGCTGACCTGACCTGCGCCGGCGGTGCTGGGGCCACTGCGGACTCGGCGTCACCGATGATCGGCAGGCACTCCCGGGCCAGGGTTGTCTGCCGCGCCCGGCGTGGTGGCTGGGACTGTCAGGGGGGTGCCTGATAGTACAGGTCGACCGGGGTTGATCTGGGCGAGAGGACGGCGCGATGGCACAGCGAAACCGACAGCGACGGGCTGTCGCGGCAGCGAAACGGCGGGCTCGTCGTCGGACCTTCGCTGGATCCGGAGGCAGTGGATCGGGAGCCGTGGGGCGGGGCGCCACCGGACCGGACGCGGCCGGTTGGGGCGCGGCCGGGCCGGGTCCAGGAGCATCGGGTCCGGGGACATCGGGTCCGGGGACATCGGGTCCGGGGACGGAGTCGACCGGGGCGGCCAGCGGGCCGCGCCAATCCGCCGAGATGATCTCGACGGTGTTGCTCGGTGCAGCCCACCAGCAGTGGGCGGGTCAGTCCGGCGCCGGAGCGGCTGCCGGTGGCCGGTTGGCCGATCGGTTCGCCGACCGGCCCGGCTTGGTCGAGACGGCGGTCCGGCGGGTCGTGGCGCCGCTGGTCGAGTCGGCGTGGGCCAACGGCTGGTCGCCTGAGGACCTGTATCAGCTGGCTCGGCGGCGACTGGACGCCGTGGGTGGCGGCTACCTGGTCGACGCGATCGCTGACGGGTCGCGGCAGCATCCGGCGGTCGCGCTGCACGACCGTTGGCGCGACCAGCTCGGGCAGATCGGGGCGGTGGTGTGGTGGGAGCCGGCTGAGGGTCATCTGATGCAGTGGGCCCGGCGACATCGCCGGGACCTGGCGGAGGCACTGTCCACGGTGATCGAGGTGATGACACTGCTGCTGTCGTTGCCGAGGTTGCCGAGGATCGTACCGCCGCCGGGGTCGGTGGCCACTCGCGTGCCGCGCCGGGGGGTCGACCAGAAGGTGCTGGGCCGGGTGCGGGCGCTGCTGGCGAAGGCGGAATCGACCACCTTCCCCGAGGAGGCCGAAGCGCTGTCGGCCAAGGCGCAGGAACTGATGAGCCGTTACTCCCTGGAACGGATCGTTGTCGAGGCCGAGCCGGGGTCGGATCCACAACCAGCCGCTGCCCGACGGCTGTGGCTGGACAGCCCCTACGTAGCGGCCAAGGCCCTGCTGGTCGACGCGGTGGCCGAGGCGAACCGGTGCCGGACCGTATTGTCGGAGAAGATCGGGTTCATCACCGCGCTCGGTGACGAGGTCGATCTGGAGATCGTCGAGCTGCTCACCACGTCGCTGCTGGTCCAGGCGACCAGGGCGATGGTGTCCGCGGGCAGCCAGACCAGCCGCACCGGGCAGTCCCGGACCCGCTCGTACCGCCAGTCGTTCCTGATCGCCTATGCGATCCGCATCCGCGAGCGGTTGACCACCGCGCGGGATGCGAGCACCGCCGCGGTATCCGATCCAGCTCGGCTCCTGCCGGTACTGGCCGCCCGGGAACGGGTGGTGGACGAGCTGTTCCAGTCGATGTTTCCGGAATCGGTGTCCCGCTCGTTCAGCGTCGGCAACGCCGCCGGGTGGCACGCCGGCCGCGCCGCTGCCGACCTCGCAGTCTTGGAGACCAGCCGGGCCGTGGGACCGGAGTGAGCTGCACGCCGCGTCGTGATCAGCCGGCCGTACCGGCTGGGACGATCCATTCACCCGGCTGGCCGGTGACGGCGGCAATCAGGTCGAAGTCACCGTCGTAGTGCAGCACGACAGCCGCGTGGCCCGTGCCACCGCTGCAACGAGGAGATCGGCCACCCCCACTGCCCGGTGCTGCCCGCGCTCGACGAGCTCGCGCTGCAGATCGCGCGCCAGTTGCTCGGCCCGCACCGGCTGAACGATCGGCACCAGCTGGTCCAGCGCGGCGCGCACGTCGTCGTGATCACTGATGGAAGCCGAACGGGGGCGACTGGGAGACCTGGCACACGTCCGGCTGATGTTCCTCCACCGAGCAGGTACATTACAGTGATGCTGTTACGACAGTACTGCTGTCGCGTTGGGAGGGACGGTCCGTGGCGGAGCAGCTCACCATCGCCGAGCTAGCTGCCCGTACCGGCATCAGCGTGCGCACCATCCGGTTCTACGCCGGCATGGATCTCATTCCACCGCCGCAGGTGCGGGGGCGGTTGGGGCTCTACGACGATCGGCACGTCGCCCGCCTGGAGCTGGTCCGCGACCTGCAGGGGCTCGGCTTCACCCTCGCCGCGATCGAGAGGTATCTGGCCCGGATCCCGTTGGACCGCACCCCGGAGGATCTGGCGCTGCACCGTGCGTTGCTCGCTCCGTGGCTGCCGGAGGAGCCCGAGACGGTGGACCGCGCCGCGTTGGACCAGCGGGCGGGCCGGGCGCTGTCGGACGACGATCTGCAGCGCCTGGTGAAGCTCGGCGTCATCCGGGAGCAGCGCACCGGTGCGTTGCAGCTGACCAGCCCGGACATGCTCGGCCACGGACTGAGCCTGCTGGACGCGGACATGGACTTCGCGGTGCAGCTGGCGTTCAATCAGATCATCGAGCGGCACACCAACCTGCTGGCGACCGAGCTGGTGGCGCTGTTCCACGACACCGTGCTTCGCGAGTACCGCGATCGCGGGCGTCCCCCCGAATTGCGCGCCCGGATGATCGCCCTGCTCGAACGGCTCAAGCCGATCACAGTGGACGGTGTCGTGACCAACTTCCAACTGGCGGTCAACCGCGCGATCCGCGAATCGGTGCCCGCCGACGAAGTGCCCAACAACAACGGCGTGCCCGTCGACACCGCAGTTCCGAACACAGGGAGCCCGTCATGACAGTGTCCGGCCGCGAGGCCTACCTCTACGAAGCGCTGCGCACGCCCCGGGGCAAGGGCAAGCAGACCGGTGCGCTGCACGGCGTCAAGCCCATCTCCCTGATCACGGGTCTGATCGACGAGTTGCGCAACCGCCTGCCCGACCTCGACCCGGCCCGGATCGACGACGTCGTACTCGGTGTGGTGAGCCCGGTGGGTGACCAGGGCGGCGTCATCCCACGAGCCGCGGCGCTGGCCGCCGGGTTGCCCGACACCGTCGCGGGCCTGCAGATCGACCGGTTCTGCGCCTCCGGGCTGGAGGCGGTCAACCTCGGTGCCATGAAGGTCCGTTCCGGGTGGGAGGACCTGGTGCTCACCGGTGGGGTCGAATCGATGTCGCGGGTCCCGATGGGGTCCGACGGCGGGGCCTGGGCGATGGACCCGGAGACGGCCTACGGCGTCCACTTCGTCCCGCAGGGCATCAGCGCCGACCTGATCGCCACCATCGAGGGTCTCAGCCGCGAGGACGTCGACTCGTTCGCGCTCGAGTCGCAGCACCGGGCGGCCAAGGCATGGAACAACGGTTACTTCCAGCGGTCCGTGGTCCCGGTCCGCGATCGCAACGGCATCGTGGTGCTGGATCGCGACGAGCACATGCGCCCCGACGCCTCGATGGACGGCCTGGCCGCGCTCAAGCCGTCGTTCGCCGACATCGGCGAGCACGCCGGTTTCGATGCCGTCGCCCTGCAGCGCTACCACTGGGTGGAGCGCATCGAGCACGTGCACACCGCGGGTAACTCCTCGGGCATCGTGGACGGAGCCGCGCTGGTGGCGATCGGTTCCGAGCAGCTCGGCAAGGACCTGGGCCTGACCCCGCGGGCCCGGATCGTGGCGGGCGCGATCACCGGCGAGGAGCCGACGATCATGCTCACCGGGCCGGCCCCGGCCACCCGCAAGGCGCTGGCCAAGGCGGGGATGACCATGGACCAGATCGACCTGGTCGAGCTGAACGAGGCCTTCGCCGCGGTGGTGCTGCGCTTCATGCGCGAGATGGACGTGCCGCACGACAAGCTCAACGTCAACGGCGGTGCCATCGCCATGGGGCACCCGCTGGGCGCCACCGGCGCGATGATCCTGGGCACCCTGGTCGACGAGCTGGAGCGCCGCGACCTGCGTTACGGGCTGGCCACGCTGTGCATCGGCGGCGGCATGGGCATCGCCACCATCGTCGAGCGGCTCTAGAGACTCTGGGAGAGGGAAACCATGGCTGAGCAGAGCAGCATCCGGTGGGACAAGGACGATGACGGCATCGTCACCCTGACCCTGGACGACACGGGTCAGTCCGCGAACACCATGAACGGCCGCTACGTCAGGTCGATGGGCGCCACGGTGGATCGTCTGGAGGCCGAGCGCGACTCGATCACCGGAGTCATCCTCACCTCGGCGAAGAAGACCTTCTTCGCCGGTGGTGACCTCAACAATCTCATCGCCGTCACGCCGGACGACGCGACCGAGTTCGCCGGCCACGTGGCGCTGGTGAAGAGCCAGCTTCGTCGGCTGGAGCGGCTCGGCAAGCCGGTGGTCGCCGCGATCAACGGCTCGGCGCTGGGCGGTGGGCTGGAGATCGCGCTGGCCTGCCACCGCCGGATCGCGCTGGACACCCCCGGCTCGAAGATCGGTTTCCCCGAGGTGACCCTCGGCCTGCTGCCCGGCGCGGGTGGCGTGGTGCGCAGCGTGCGGCTGCTGGGCATCGCCGATGCGCTGATGAAGTTGCTGCTGAAGGGCCAGCAGGTGCGCCCGGCCGAAGCGAAGGAGATCGGCATCGTCGACGAGGTCGTCGCGACCCCGCAGGAGATGCTGGACCGGGCCCGGGAATGGATCAAGGCCAACCCGGAACCCATCCAGCCCTGGGACGTCAAGGGCTACAAGATCCCCGGCGGCACCCCGTCGAACCCGAAGCTCGCGCAGGTCCTGCCCGCGTTCCCCGCGACGCTGCGCAAACAGCTCAAGGGCGCGCCGATGCCCGCGCCGCATCACATCCTGTGCGTCGCGGTCGAGAGCGCCCAGGTCGATGTGGACACCGCGCTGCAGATCGAGGGCCGCTACTTCGTGGACCTCGCCACCGGCCAGGTCGCGAAGAACATGATCCAGGCGTTCTTCTTCGACCTGCAGCACATCAACAAGGGCGGCAGCCGCCCGGACGGCTACGAGCCGCGCCGGTTCCGCAAGGTGGGTGTGCTCGGGGCCGGGATGATGGGCGCGGGCATCGCCTACTCCTGCGCCCGCTCGGGGATGGAGGTCGTGCTCAAGGACGTCACGGCAGAAGCCGCTGACAAGGGCAAGAACTACTCGGCGGGCCTGCTGGACAAGGCGATCTCGCGAGGCCGCTCGAGCCCGCAGCAGCGCGACGAACTGCTGGCCCGGATCACCCCGACCGCTGACCCGGCCGATCTCGCGGGCTGTGACCTGGTGATCGAGGCAGTGTTCGAGGACCCGGCGCTGAAGAAGAAGGTCTTCGCCGAGATCATCGACATCGTTGACGCCGGCGCGCTGTTGTGCTCGAACACCTCGACGCTGCCGATCACCGACCTCGCCTCGGCGGTATCCCGCCCGGCGGACTTCATCGGCCTGCACTTCTTCTCCCCGGTGGACAAGATGCCGCTGGTCGAGATCGTCCGTGGCGAGCAGGCGTCGGACGCCACCGTAGCCGCCGCAGTGGACGTGGTGCAGCAGATCCGCAAGACCCCGATCGTGGTCAACGACAGCCGCGGCTTCTTCACCAGCCGGGTGATCAGCACCTTCATCAACGAGGGCCTCGCAATGCTCGCCGAGGGGGCCGCGCCGTCGTCCATCGAGCAGGCCAGCTCCCAGGCCGGCTACCCGGCCCCGGTGCTGCAACTGATGGACGAGCTGACCCTCACCTTGATGCGCAAGATCCGCGAGGAAACCCGCAGTGGCGTCGAGGCGGCGGGCGGGACGTGGACCCCGCACCCCGCCGACGCGATCGTCGACCGGATGGTGCAGGAGTTCGACCGCCGTGGCCGGTCCACCGGTGGCGGCTTCTACGACTACACCGATGGCAGGCGCAGCCGGCTGTGGTCCGGTCTGGCCGAGCACTTCGGGCCGTTCCGGGCGGACGCCGTGCCGTTCCAGGACATGATCGAACGGATGCTGTTCATCGAGGCCCTCGAAACGGTGCGCTGCTTCGACGAAGGCGTACTCACCTCGGTGCAGGACGCCAACATCGGCTCGATCATGGGTATCGGCTTCCCGCCGTGGACCGGTGGCGTCATGCAGTACATCGACGGCTACCCCGGTGGCCGCACCGGATTCGTCGCCCGCGCCAAGGAACTCACCGACCGCTATGGCGACCGCTTCACCCCACCCGCCTCGCTGATCGCCAAGGCCGACCAGGGCTGACGCGCCCGTGAGTGGCGATACGAGTCATGGCCCGTCCCCGGTGCTGGTGGTCGTCGATCAGGCCGAGGAGCTGATCACCCTCTCCGGGGAGACCGAGCGCGATGACTTCCTCGGCTTGCTCGCGAGTGCCCTGGATGCCGACCCGCGCCTATGGATCATTCTGATACTGCGGTCGGAGTTCCTGACCGCGTTTCTGGGCACTGAGCACACCCTGTTGTTCCGTGATCCGGTCATAGTGGGGACGCTCGGTCGCACGGCGCTGATCGAGGTGATCGAGCAACCGGCCCGGCGAGCGGGACTGATCTTCGACCCGCCCACCCCGCCGCAGACCCGCCAAGCCGACAAGGTCGCCGCCGAATGGGGAGGCGCTGACGGAGCAGTGCTGCCAACGTTGCTGAATTTCGTCACGATTGGCAGGTTGCCGAGGCGTTCATTGCCGCCCGGCTGCTGACCAGCGACGGAGACGGCGGTGACAGCCATCCTCGAAGTGGCACACGAGGCGCTGTTCCGGCGCTGAGCACCCCTGCAGAATCTGGGATGCGACGATCAGCATTGAGGAGCTTGTGGCCAACGCTACCGCCGCGTGTCTCGGGAACTGACTGCCGAGGAACGGCGAAGCCTCATGCTTCCACCGAGCAGGGATTGATCGAGTCGGCGCAGGCCCACGAACTTCAGGCTTACTCGGAGTCCGATGCCGGCTCGGCGGTGGCGGGGCCGTGTAGCACGCTGAGGATCTCGGTCATCTGGGCGGACAGGTGGTCGAACTGCTGGTGTTGGTTGTCCTCGATCCGGTCCAGGCGGTCTCCGGCCTGGTGTTGGTTGTCCTCGATCCGGTCCAGGCGACCTCCGACCCGGTCGAACCGGCCACTGTGCAGGTCGAGGCTCTGTTGTAGCTCAGCGAGCCGGTTGCCGTGATGATGGAGCACACTCTCTGTGCGGGTCTGGCTCTGCTGAACCTGCGACATCAGCTCGTACAGGTCGTCGAGATCGTGGCGGATCTGGCTGACCTTGTGCGGGAGCCCCTCAGGCGTTGTCACCCGCGAGAGCGTAGCTCAGCCGACGTCGCACCGGCAGACGATCCGGAGCGGCTGTGGATAAGCCGTTAATGGCGATCCGAGCGCTCCTCGCCTGGCGGTGCGGCCGGTGCGGATTAGTCGAATTCGCCGTCGCGGACTCCGGCGGTGAACGCGGTCCATTCGGCTGGGGTGAAGCGGAGGGCCGGTCCGGCGGGGTTCTTGCTGTCCCGGACGGCGCGACCACCGTCAGCCAATTCAGCGATCTCCACGCATTCGTTCCCGGGGAGGCTGCGGCTTGACTTGCGCCATACGGCGTGGGTCAGGTAATCCATAGATGCCTCTTTCTGCCGGTCATCGTGTCGCGGTGAGCAGCTCCGAGATCATTGCCAGGCTCTCATCTACGCCGAGGGCCTGGTCTTGGAGTGCTGCGAAGATTCTTTCCAACCTGGCCACGGTCATCGGTTCGTCAATGAGGTGGCCACCCACTGTGTACTCCTGATAAGCGACATCGGGCAGTGCCCCGTCGGGAAAGTTGAGGAGCACGATCGTTCCTATCATGCTGGGGTTCAGGCCAGCTGAGAACGGCAGCACGCGCAGGTCCACGTTGGGCAGGTCAGCCTGAGTGATCAAGTGCTTGAGCTGCCCGTTTGCCACCGCTGGCTGACACGCGCAGCGCCGCAACGCAGCCTCGGACACCACGGCGGAGAATTGCAGCGGCTGCGAGCCGGTCAGCCGGTGCTGGCGGCGCATGCGCGCGGAGACCCACCGGTCAATCTGGTCCTGCGGCACCGTGTGCACGGCCAAGCGGTGGATTTCACGGGCGTAGTCCTCAGTTTGTAGTAGGCCCGGGATCAGCTCCAGCGCGACGGCCCGCATCGACGATGCGTCGTCCTCCAGCCCGACGTAGTCGGCCAGCCACTCGGGCAGCTTGGCGGTGGACCACCAGCCGCGTTCGCTGGCTTCCAGTCGTAGCTCCTCCAGCGCGGCGTGTTCCACCGCGCTCGCTCCGTAGAGCTGCAGGAGCACCTTCAGTTCGGCTTTACGCGGCGAGTTGCGCCCCGACTCCAGGTGGGTGACCTTCGTGGGTGAGCAGGCGATCTCGTCGGCGGCGTCCTCGCGGCTCAGGCCTGCGGCATCGCGCAACCGGCGCAGTTCCATGCCGAGTTGGCGCTTCCGGAGGGTGGGGCCAGCCATAGTCACCGCAGTGTAGTCCTTCGTGCGATCGACACTTGACTCGCGTAACGTTACATGATCTTATTCAGCACGGAGTGGCACTGTATGGCCAGTGTCGCTGGAGCCGCCGGGGGTTGAGGTCATCCCGCTCCGCGGAACGGCGATGTAACCGCTTCGGCCCGTGTGTATGAACCGGGCCGAGCGGCAAATCCGCCGACGGACACGGAGACCGTGATGAACCCATGCCGATCAGGTGCCCGATGAGCACCCCCGATGAGACCTACCGGGCCACCATGCAGGTGCGCACACCCGAGCATGAGAAGGCCACGCTGATCATCACCCGCCAGGGCCTCGGACGCGCCGCCCGGACGTGGCTGACCCTGGACGGCTCGATTCGGACCACCGCCGTACTGGACGATCAGCAGGTCAATGAGCTGAGGCGCACGCTGCGCACCGAGGCAGACCCGATATGAGCCGGTCAGCCGGTGAGTCTGCGGGTCTCGTCGAGCAGTTCACGCAGCTGGCTCAGCACCACGGCCGGGCTGGCCGGTGTGACGGTGACGAAGGTCCCGCCGTGATCGGCGCGGCGCAGTTGGGAGTACCAGCCGTCCGGAGTGGCGTGCAGCCCCACCACCCGACGGCCGGCGGTCTGCTGGCCGAGGCGGTCGCGGACCAGCGCACCGAACTGGCCGAGCCGGTTGTGCTGTGCGCACATCTGGGCCAGCGCCTGAGCGTCGTCGTAGCGCTCGCCGCGGCGGGTGAGTTCCTCGGCAAGCCGCGGCATGTTCCGGTCGGCGGCCCGGGCCGCGGCGTCCAGGTTCTCCGCCCGGACCGTGACCGGGCGGCCCGGCCCGGCCGTCGGCCGGACAAGTTGGATCACCTCATGGAGCAGGGAGTGCGGCGGGCACGACGCCAGCCGCATCCGTTCCCCTTCGAGAACGGCCAAAGCGCCGGTCTGACCACGACATGTCCCCAGCGCCCGCACCGGACGGTCCAGCAGCAGCCATGCCTCGACCCCCCAGCGAAAGCGCGCCAAGGTGACCAGGATGTCCGCGAGGTCGGGGTCGATGCTGTGCTCGTCGGCAAGACCGCGATCCCGCAATCCGTTCAGGGTGCCGGCGACGATCTGGTGGCGTTCGGTGTCGGTGCGTCCACAGGTGGGGACGTCGATCACCACAGGCATCTCGTCGAGCTGCAGCTGTTCCCAGCAGACCTCGATCTCGGTCGCCGAGAGCTCGATGTTCACTGCCCGTCCAGTGCGAGCCCGATCCGGTTGGCTTCCTCCTCAGGCGTCTCGCCGATCACCGCGGGCGCTACCAGCGGTAGTTCCCCGACGAGGTGGTCACCGGCCTGGGCGTACCGGTCCTTGTGCTCGGCGTCGTCCTCGCCGCTCCCGGTGCCACCCACCGGCGGCTGCATGAACGAGCCCGACCCCCGGCCCGCGCCCTCCCCGAGCGCACCCAAGCGTCCGGCCGCTGCCGACCTGCCGGCTCCCTCCCACTCTGCCGCGCCGCGGCCGGGGAAACCACCGGGACGTCCGGCCGCTGCTGCTGCCCCGGCATCGAGCCCGGATCGGCGGGAGGAAGCCCCGCGGGCCGACTCTCCGCCGGAGCCGAGACCGAAGGCCGGAGCGCCCATCGCGGCACCCGCCGTGGCTGATCCCGCCGCGGCCGTCCCGTACTGCGGCGAGCCGTACGCTGCCGCGCTGCCGGTGCTCGCCGGGCCGGTGCCGGCCGGGCTGGTGCCGGCCGGCCCCCCACCGGGCGGGAACGGGACGGACCCCGCTCCCGCCTGGCCGGTCGGCGCTGGAACGGACCCCGCGCCCACCCCGGCCGAATGGGTCGACGACGGCGCGGTGGCGCGCCCGGGGCTCGGCGCCGAGCCCCAGGTGGGCGGTGCCACCCCGCCACCCCCACCGGGCGCTGAGCTCCGCGCGGCCACCGTGATCGGTGCCGGGGCGGTCACCACGGGGATGGCGTCGACGCGTTCCCGGCTGATCGTCATGTGTGTGGTGAGTGCCTGGTTGGCCTGCTCGTCCAGCTCGCGACGCTGCGCCATCGCCTGGTGGATGGGCGATTGCACGTCGAACGGGGACACCGCGTTGAACGCTGTGGCGGCGCCGTCCAGGAACTTGTCTCCCAGGCCGCTCGGGATCTCGTTGGGTGAGGGCACGCTGTTCTGCGCGAGGGAGAAGGAATCGCTCAGCTCCACGACGCATTGTTTAGCGGTAGCCGCCTCGGCGGCGGTCTGGGTGATCTGGACGGCACCGCGTTGCATCGCCTCCCCCGCCGCGCTCGCCGCCGCACCGGACCAGTCCGCCCCACCGAGCAGCCCATGCACCAGATCACCCGATGTGATCATCCGCTGACCCATCCGATGTACCAGGTCCTGCATCTGAGTGGCCGAATGCACTCCGGGGCCTTCGTGCATCCAGCCGTACTTGGTGGGCAGATCCCACCCCTCAAAGCGGTAGTGACCGACCGTCTGCCCAGATCCCATCGCCGTCCCTCTCACCGCTGCGTCAACAACGTCTGCGTGGCCAGCTCGGCCGCTACCCGCGCTTTCTCGCAGGCCACTTCGGGTGTGTCGTTCGACCCGGTCGACTCACCGTATTGCACGCTCAGGTATTGCCCATTCTTGGTGCTCACGAACGTGAAGCAGCCTCGATCATCGCCCGGGGGCCGCCCCTCCACCGCGGGGAATCCCGCTGCCGAAACGACCCGGGCGACGGAGTCCCGCTCCTTCGTCAGGTAGACTGTGGCGTCTTCCTGGGTCACCGCGTCGATTTGGTACCCGAAATACGGGCTCGAATAGGCTTTGCGGTAGTCGCAGCGCCGGTTCCCAAAACGATCCGGATACTCGGTGAACATGGGTGCGCGGTCGGTGCCAAGCTGCTTCTGCTGAGCAGGAGTGAACAGCGTGCAGGTATCGACCCCGGTCAGGTTGATCTCCCTCGGCCGTGGTGGCAGCGTCGGCCTCGACGGCTGCGCCGTACTCGTCGCGGTGGTGCCGGTGCCTCCGGTGGACGACGCTCCACACGCTGAGAGCAGCGCCGCCGCCGTGGCGGTCACCACCAAGGCTCCAAGCCGGTTACCCACGGGAGGCGCTCCCGCGCAACGAGGCGGCGATGTCCTCGTCGGTATAGCCGTACTGGCGGGCGATCTCGGCCAGCGCGTCCGCCGTCTTTTGGAGGTTGGTCACCCACTGGTCACAGACGTGCCAGTAGGAGTCCGGGTCGTCCCGGATGCGGTGGGTGACCGCTCGTCCCACATCGCCGCTGACCGGGTCACCGCCCATAGGCTCCATGTAGAGGTCTTGCTGAATGCTGTCGAGAAAGGTCCGGAAGTCATTGACTTCGTCGAGCAGGGCCTTGTGTTTGGCCAGCACCTCGTCGCGGCTGACGACGAACGCGGGGCCGGCGGCCGGCGCGGGTGCGTCGTGCTGGTGGGCCGGGACGGCATGACCCCAGCCGTCTGGTTGCCCGGGTCGCGGTGCCATCACGGTCTCCCCTCGCAGAACGGACCCGACCGTTCTCGGGCGGTCACCTTACCCGGGCCCGATCGGACATAGGTGCGGTTCCCCGGCATCCCCACGGCGTGGAGATGGATGAGTCGACGGAGACCGCGCTTCTTCTGGCGCGCTTTCGCTGCGTCGTCATCGTCCGGGTGGTCCCCCGGCCGGTGGCCGGTGCGGTTACCGGCGCAGCGCTGACCGAGCGGATAGCGTGACGGTCGTGAGTGACAACGGCTCGGGGCGCCCGGGCGTGGGGGCCGCGGTGCCCTACCCGCTGCGGGTGGCTGCCGCGGTGTCCTGGCGGCTGCTCGCGGTGACCGGGCTGCTCGTGGTGCTCGGATACGTGCTGATCACCCTGCGGGTGGTCGTCATCCCGGTCGCGGTGGCCCTGCTGCTCACCGCGCTGCTCGGGCCGGTGGTCGACTGGATGACCCTGCGCCGGGTCCCGAGGGGGGTCGCCACCGCGGTCGTGCTGGTCTCCGGGCTGGCGCTGATCGGCGGGTTGCTGGCGTTCGTCATCCAGGCCTTCATGGACGGCCTGCCGCAGCTACGGAACCAGATCGGGGACAGTCTCCAGGAGGTCCGGGGCTGGCTGTCGCATCCCCACTTCGGTCTGCCGCCGGTGAATGCGGAGCGCCTGCTGAACTCGCTGGGCCGGTCGATAGCCGGCGCCGACGGCGGTTCGATCACGTCGGGGGCGTTGTCCACCGCCGCCACTCTGACTGAAGTCCTGACCGGGATCGCACTGGCGCTGTTCTCCCTGATCTACTTCCTGTACGGCGGCCGGTCGATGTGGCTGTTCGTGATCCGGCTCGCGCCGCGCCGGGTTCGCCGCCGGGTCGACGTCGCCGGGCAGCGGGCCTTCGCATCGCTGGTCGGTTTCGTCCGGGCCACGGTGCTGGTGGCGGTGGTTGACGCGATCGGCATCGGGATCGGGTTGTTCGCGGTCGGCGCCCCGCTGGTGGTGCCGCTGATGGCCCTGGTGTTCCTGTCCGCGTTCGTGCCGGTGGTCGGTGCGGTCATCTCCGGTGCGGTCGCGGTGCTGGTGGTGCTGGTGTCCAAGAGTCTGGTGTCGGCTCTCGTCGTGCTCGGGGTGGTGATCGGTGTGCAGCAACTGGAGGGCAACGTGATGCAGCCGTTGCTGCTGGGCAGGGCGGTAGCGCTGAACGGCATGGCGGTGGTGCTGGCGGTCGCGGTGGGCTCTGTGACCGCCGGGATCCCCGGCGCGCTGCTGTCGGTGCCGCTACTCGCGGTGCTCAACGCCGGTCTTCGCTCGTTGGCCGACGGGGATGACGGCGAACCGGATGGCGACAGGAAGAACGACAGGAACGACGGCAGGAAGAGGGGCGTTGCCGGTCGTCGCCTGCTCCTGCCCGGCTCTGCTCTACCACCGGCCGACGTCCCCGTCGACCCGGACCCGGACCCCGAACCGGACCCCGAACCGGACCTCGACCCGTTGGTGCGGACGGACCGTGGCCCGGAGGGCACGTGAGGGCTGTACCCCCCGCTGCCTTCGCCGAGAGGCCACCTGTGCACCGCCGGGCTTCGCTCGGTTCGGCGTTGCTGCTGATCGGCTCCGTCGCGCTGGTCGGCGAGACCGCGATCCAGGCCGTGTACACCCCGGACATGCTACTGCGGCTGCTGGTGCTGGCCGGGGTGATGCTGACCGGTCTGGTGCTCGGTGGGGTGGGCTGCCGTCCGCCGGTCTGGGCGATCGTGGTCAGCGCGCTGGTCGCGGTGCGGGCGCTCGCGGTCGCACCGCCGCTGCACAACGTGGTCTCCAACGGCAGGCTGCTCACCGGCGTGCTGGTGCTGGCGGCGGCGACCGCAGCACCCGCACTGCTGCCGCTGGTCCGGGTGGCGCACACCGGGCAGGTCGCCGCGGTCGCGCTGGCGGTCGCCTCGGCCGGGTACGCGCTGGTGGTGCTCGGCGGTATTCCGGTGATCGACGTGTGGGCGCTGCTGCAGGGTGCCGGAAAGGGCCTTGCGGCCGGGCACAACCCCTACGAGCTGACCTTTCCGGCGTCGCCACCCGGGCAGACCCACGACTGCTTCACCTACCTGCCCGCCACCGCGTTGCTCACCGCGCCGGGAGTCTGGCTGGGCGACGCCCGCTGGGCTGAACTGGTGCTGCTGATCGCCGCGGTCGCGGTGCTCACCTGGCAGCAACAGGGCCGCGGTGGGGCCCGGCTGGGTCTGGCCGTGCTCCTGCTCGTGTTGCCCGGGACGGTCTACCTGGTGCAGCAGTCCTGGACCGAGACACTGCTGCTGCCTGCGCTGGTGGCCACCGCGCTGCTCGCCGACCGGGGCCGGTTCGGGTGGGCAGCGGTCGCCTTCGGGGTGGCGCTGGCCACCAAGCAGCATGTCCTGCTGCTGATGCCGTTGCTCCCGTTCTGCCGGTTCCGGCTGCGCGACCTGGCCACGGCCGGTGCCACCGCGGCGGCGCTGACCCTGCCCTGGCTGCTGGCCAACCCGAATCGCTTCTACACCTGCACCACGGACTTCTTCCTCAGCGCGGACGCACCTCGCACCTCACTGTCACTGTGGCTGCACGTCCCCGAGCCGTTGCGGCTGCCACTCCTCGCTGTCGCCCTGCCGATCGGCTACCTGCTGGCCTGGCGGTACTGCCCGCGCTCCGGCACCGGATTCCTGGTGGGTGCCGGGGTGGTCTTCACCACCTTCGGGCTGGTCAACAAACAGACCTTCCTCAACCAGTGGTGGCTGGTGGCGGCGCTGGTCACCGCCGGGCTGGCCACGGCCGGCCGGCCGCGGCCCGGAGCCGAACGGGACCCGGTCACGATCACGGCTGCGGGCGACCAGGAGTCGTCCGGCGTAGCACTGGGATAGCCCCACTGGGATAGCCCTGTCACGGCGGCAACAGGTCGGGCCGCAGCCGGTTTCGCCCGCTTGCGGCTGTCGGCCGCGGCATCTCCGCAGAATGATGGAGGTCATCGGCGGTGGAGCGCGGCAGGGAGAGGTGAGAGACGATGACGGTGACCGAAGGACAGCGCAGGGAACTGACCGAGCGGCGGGACCGGATCCGGGCGCAGCTGATGCCGCCCGCGCAGCGCCGGCCGGCCAGCAGCGCACGCGGCATCCACCACGCGGCACTGATCTCGTCGGACGTGGCCCGGACGGTCGACTTCTACCAGGGACTGCTCGGGTTTCCGCTCACCGGCATGTCCGAGAACCGGGACCTGCCAGGGTCCACCCGCTTCCTCTTCGACGTCGGCAGCGGCAACACCCTCGCGTTCTTCGATCTGCCCGGCGTGGACGTCGGCCCGTATGCGGAGGTGTTCGGCGGGCTGCACCACCTGGCGATCTCGATGGAGCCGCAACACTGGTGGGAGGTGCGCAGGCGCCTGGACGCCCACGGCGTCGACTACCTGGTTCGAGGCCGGATGTCGCTCTATCTCCAGGACCCCGACGGGGGGCGGGTGGAGCTGACCGGTGGCCCACTCGGCGAGGTCCCCGGGCACGGCACGAGTTGAGCTGATCCGATCCGGCGATGGTTGGTTAAGCTCGCTGTGTGAAGTCGGCCGAACTCGCCGCGGCACGGGGCCGGACGATTCCCGATGTGCTGCCCGGTCCGGGGGCTGCGCCGTTGCGGGTGCTGTTCTGCGGGATCAACCCGGGGCTGGTCTCCGCGGTGACCGGACACCATTTCGCGCGGCCGGGTAACCGCTTCTGGCCGGTCCTGCACCGGGCCGGCTTCACCCCGCACCGGTTGCGGCCCGATGAGCAGCAGCAGCTGTCGTCGTTCGGGCTGGGGATCACCAACGTGGTGTCCCGGGCCACTGCACGGGCCGACGAGCTGAGCGTGGCGGAGCTGGTCGCCGGTGGCGAGCGACTCCGTGAGCTCGTGCACGCGCTGCGTCCGCACTGGCTGGGCGTGGTCGGGATCAGCGCCTACCGGGTCGCCTTCGCCGCGCCGCGCGCTGTCGTCGGGCGGCAACCCGCCACCGTGGGCGTCACCGAGGTATGGGCGCTGCCCAACCCGAGTGGCCTCAACGCGCACTGGCCGACGGACGCGATGGTGGCGGAGTACGGCCGCTTCAGGCTGGCCGCGGCCACCCCCGCGCAGCACGAGGGAAGGGTGGACGAGCAACCATGACCGTGACCGACGAGCAGCGCAGGGAACTGACCGAGCGGCGGGACCGGATCCGGGCGCTGCTGATGCTGCCCAGGCAGGACCGTCCCGCCAGCAGTGCGCGGGGCATCCACCACACCGCGCTGATCTCCTCCGACGTGGCGCGGACCGTCGAGTTCTACCAGGGCCTGCTGGGCTTCCCGCTGATCGACATGTTCGAGAACCGGGACCTGCCGGGCTCCACGCATTTCTTCTTCGACGTCGGCAACGGCAACACCATCGCGTTCTTCGACCTGCCGGGAGTGGATCTCGGCCCGTACGCCGAGGTGCTCGGCGGTCTGCACCACCTGGCCATCTCGATGGAGCCGCAGCAGTGGCAGCGGGTGCGCGACCGGATGGACGCCCAGGGCGTGGAGTACCTGCTGGAGAGCGGCACGTCGATCTACTTCCGGGACCCCGACGGCGCCCGGGTGGAGCTGATCGCCGATCCGCTCGGCGAGATGTACGGCCACAGCGTCTTCTGAGTCTGTTTTTTGAGGTCTGTCTTGTGAGCCGCGCCGACCCGGGCGGCGGGTCCGATTCGTTCAAGACGCCGGCCCGCGGTGGGCTCGTAATGTCACCGGACAGGAGTATAGACGCGAAATTGGACTCGATCTCAGGACTGCATCTGGCGGGTGCGGGCCGCGAAGGGCAACCCCACGACGAGCAGGGCCGCGGAGACGCCGAACGCTGCCGCGAAGCCCCGGGACTGGGCCACCGCACCCAGCACGAACGCGCCGCACCCGGTCCCGGCGTCGTAGGCGATGTTCCACGCCGCGCTCGCCGCACCGTATCCGGGTGCCCCGGCGATCGCGAACATCACCACGAGAGCATCGTTCTGCACGATGCCGAACCCGATCCCGATCACGGCGGCTCCGGCGATGGCCAGGCCGGCCCGACCACTGCCGGGACCGCTCAGGACCGCCAGTGCTTCGGCCAGCATTCCGCAGGCGGTCAGTCCCATGCCCGCGGTCAGCCTGCGCCCCGCCGTCCCGGACCTGCCCGCGAGTTCCCCGGCGCCGAGCCTGCCCAGCAGCGCACCCGCCGAGGTGCCCAGCAGCGCCACCGCCACCGGCAGCTGCGAACCGGACAGCGCGAGGGGCAGAAAGGTGATCAGCCCACCTTGGGCGACCGAGCAGGTGAGCATCGCCAGCCAGGGGCCGAGCGAGGAGCGCACCGCACGCCAGTCCTGGCCCGCCACCGGCGCGGCAAGGACCTGCCGGGGTACCCGGACCGCGACGACGATCAGCGCCCCGGCCAGCGGTAACGCACCGGCCAGCAGGAACAGCGGCCCGAATCCCACCTGTCCGGCCAGCACCACGCCGGTGGGCAGCAACAGCAGCTGTGGCAGCCCCGCCGCGATGCCGTAGCGCGCCGAGGCACGCCCGTGCCCGGCCGGTGGGATCAGCTCCGCGGTCAGCGCGCTGCCGGTGACCGTCATCAGGCCGAAGCCGATCCCACGCAGCGCAGCGACGCCGATCAGTGGCGGCAGATCGGCCGACAACGCGCAGAGCGGAGCGGCACCGCCGAGCAGCACCATGCCCAGCGCCAGCACCGCACGGTGACCGAGCCTGCGCAGCAACCCTGGAACGGTGAACTGGGTGCCGACCGTAGCCAGCATGAAGACGCCGGTTGTCGTGCCCGCGCCCAGTGCGCCCGCTCCACCCAGCGCGGCCCACAGCGGAACCATCGGCAGCAGCAGTGCGTACCCACCGAACCCCAGGAACGTGGCCGCCAGCAGCAGCCGGAACGAACGGCCGCGCGGCGGCGGGCGGGCCACGCCGCAGACGCTACGCCCGCGGGTCACCGCGATGTTTCGCGGCAGGGGGTCCTGATGCGCTCCCAGGTAACGGGGGCTTGTTCCGGATGACACCACGACGACAAATCTGGGCAGTTACCTGGATACATGATGGAAGGACGCCCGCCTCGTCACCCTCCAGAGATATCAGGGAACCGGTGCGGAGGACTTCTCGAACGCTGTGATCCGCATCCGGCCGTGCCGCGGGCGCCGATGACGAGCGCTGCCACCTCCGGTCTCGGCCTGCCGGTCGGACTCCTCCTCAGCGACACCGGGAGTGACGGGCCGGTCCTGCCCGCCGATCGTCCTCGGTTCTACGAGCTGTGCACCGCGGACGGCGTGCGCTACGAACAGATCGCCACGTTGCACGACTCCGACGTGCTCGTCAGCACCGTGCTGGCGACGTGTCCGCGCTACGAGGTGTCACAGCGCTGCCGGTTCTGTGCGATCGACACCAGTGCGATCGACACCAGTGCGAACGGCGAATCGTCCCGGTATCCCGGGACCACCCCCACCACCCTCGCGGTGCGGTCGGCGTCAGATCTGGCTGAGGTGGCCGAGGCGGCGGTGCGGCTGGACGGGGCGCGGCAGATGGTGCTGACCGCCGGCCCGTCCCTGGGGCTTTCCGAGGGGCCTTCCCTGGGACCGTCTCTGGAGCCGGACCGTAGTGCCCTGCACCTGGCCCGGTGTGTGCGGGCGGTGACCGCGGCGGTGCCCGGCCTTCCGGTGCAGGTGCAGATCGAGCCGCCCGGCGACCTGATGTCGATCAGTGCGCTGCGCAGGGCTGGTGCGACCACGATCGGTGTGTCCGTCTACTCGCTGGACGACGAGGTGCGCAAGTGCTGGATGCCGGGCAGATCCACCGTGTCGCTGTCGCGGTACTGGGCGGCCTGGGATGAGGCAGTGCGGGTGTTCGGCCGTAACCGGGTGTTCACCTCTCTGGTGCTGGGGCTCGGCGACAGCCCGGACGACCTGGTCGACGCAGCGCGGCTGCTGATCGAGCGGGGTGTCCATCCGCTCGTCGTGCCGTTGCGGCCCGCCGCGGGCACGGTCGCTGCCGCCGATGGGTTCACGGCCCCGGCTGCCGAGGTGCTGGCCGACGTCACCGCCCGGGTCGCCGGGCTACTGACCGCCGCCGAGATGAGGTGGGCCGGTCGGCACGGGTTCTACGGGGCGTGTAGCGCGATGGCCGTCTCGGGCGGCTGACCACCAGGCAGGGGTGACAGGGTGACCGACAGGACCGGAGGCTCTCGGATGACGATCGACGTCTGCGCGCTGCTCGTCGGGCGGCCGACAGAGCCGCCGCCGTTCCACGTGGAACCCGCCGACGCGGCCGGGATCGCCGACTACCACCGGCTGCGCCGGGCGGTGTTCGTCGACGAGCAGGGCCTGTTCGCGGGCACCGATGCCGATGACAGGGACAGTGACCCGCGCACCATCGTGCTGGTGGCCAGAGACCGCGACGGTGCGGTGCTCGGCGGCGTCCGGCTCAGCCCGCTCACCCAGCCCGATCTCGGCTGGTGGGCGGGCAGCAGGTTGGTGGTGCGCCCGGCTGCCCGGCGCAGCGTCGCCCGGGCCGGCGCGGCGCTGGTCCGGGCCGCCTGCGCCACCGCGGAGGCAGCCGGGGCGCTGCGCTTCGAGGCCACCGTGCAAACGGCCGCGGAGCGGTTCTTCGAGCGGCTGGGCTGGGAGCGGATCGGGGACTGTGTCGTCGCGGGCGCGCCGCACGTCCTGATGCGCTGGCCGATCGGCCGGATCGCCGCGCTGGCGGACGCCACCAAGGCGGCGCTGGGCCCGCTGCTGGCCGGGCTGCCCGCACCGGCCGGGTTCACCGGGGACGACGGGGCTCCGGTCCCCGGAACCGACCTGATCGCGGCCTGCGACGCGATCGTGCCCGCGATGGTGGAGCGCGACCCGGAGTGGGCGGGCTGGTGCTCGGTGCTGGTGAACGTCAACGACATCGCCGCGATGGGCGCCGAGCCGGTGGGGCTGCTGGACGCGGTGGCCGCACGCGACGCCTCGTTCGCGGCCCGGATCCTGGCCGGACTTTGCCGGGCCGCCCAGGCCTGGGACGTGCCAGTGCTCGGCGGGCACACTCAACTCGGCGCGCCGGCGGCGCTGTCGGTGACCGCACTGGGCCGCACGGTGCATCCGGTGCCTGCCGGGGGCGGTCGCCCCGGTGACGACGTGCGGCTCACCGTGGACCTCGGGGGCTGCTGGCGCCCCGGGTACACCGGTGCGCAGTGGGACTCCACCTCGCACCGCCGAGCCGCCGAGTTGCGGGCCATGCTCGGATTCGTCGCCGCGGCCCGGCCTGCCGCCGCCAAGGACGTGTCGATGGCCGGGGTGGCCGGCACCCTGGGCATGCTCGCCGAAGCGTCCGGCTGCGGCGCCGTGCTCGACGTCGCCGCCGTACCCCGCCCGGTCGGGGCCACCACGGGCGACTGGCTCACCTGCTTCCCGGGTTTCGGGATGCTCACCGCCACTCGGCCCGGCATGCCCGCCCCGGCGGCCGGTCCGGCGACCTCGGCGGTGTG
Source organism: Pseudonocardiaceae bacterium (assembly GCA_036494005.1). Classification (GTDB taxonomy): domain Bacteria; phylum Actinomycetota; class Actinomycetes; order Mycobacteriales; family Pseudonocardiaceae. The sequence goes on from DASXOV010000126.1 coordinate 46,777, forward strand.
CGGCCGGCTCACCCCGGGAGCCGGGGTGACCTTGCGATGGCCGGACGGGGCGCTGACGACCGCGCTGTCCGGCTCGGTGACTGGATTGGGGACGGCATGATCACCCGAATCGCCGCCGTATCCGCCGCGTACGGGCGTGACCTGCGGACCTGCCAGGATCTGGTGATCCGGCAGATCCTGCTGGCCCGGCGCCAGGAGGTGGACCTGCTGGTGCTGCCGGAGGCCTGTCTCGGCGGCTATCTATCCGGTGTGGACGGCCCGTTCGACGAGGCGGGCGCCGATCCCGGGCCACCCGCGCTCGATGTGGACGGCCCGGAAATCGCCGGCTTGATCCGGCTGGTCGGTGACGTCGTGGTGTGTCTCGGCTTCTGTGAGCGCGCCGTCGAGGACGGGGTGGAGCGGCGCTACAACAGCGCGATCTGCCTGTCTGCCGACGGGGTGCATGCCGTGCACAGGAAAGTGCACCAACAGCTGGGTGAGAATGCCTGTTACTCCGCGGGCGAGGGATTCGCCGCTTTCGAGACACCGGTGGGACGGCTGGGCATGCTGATCTGCTACGACAAGGCCTTTCCCGAGGCGGCCCGAGCGCTGGCGCTGGACGCCGCCCCGCTCATCGCGTGCCTGTCCGCCTGGCCGGGCAGCTCCAGCGCGCCCGCGGGTGGCCTGGTCATGGACCGCTGGACCCGCCGGTTCGACCTGCACGACCACGCCCGAGCCTGTGAGAATCAGGTGGTCTGGGCATCGGCGAACCAGTGCGGCCGGTTCGGGTCGTTGCGCTTCGTCGGCCGCGCCAAGATCGTGGATCCCGGTGGCGAGGCGCTGGCCGAGACCGGCATCGGACCAGGGGTGGCGATGGCCGACGTCGACGTGGCCGGGGCGGTCAGCGCGGCCCGCCGCTCACAGTGCCATCTCAACGACCGCAGGCCGGAGTGTTATGCACAGAGATCGAGGGTGAGCTGATGGGCACGCGAGACCTGCTTGTCAGGGTCGAGCCATGAGTACCCGCGCCGTACCACGGGTCCTGGTCCTCGGTGGTGGCATGGCCGGGCTGGCCACCGCGTTGCTGCTGGCCCGGCGTGGTCAGCCGGTCGATCTGCTGGAACGAGACCGCTCGGCAGTGCCCACCGGAGTCCGGGCCGCCGCCGGGTGGCATCGGGGCACGGTGCCGCAGAGTGCGCATTCGCATGTCTTCCTGGCCCGCTTCCGGCAACTGCTGGCGGCCGAGGCGCCGGACGTGCTGGCCGGTTTGCTGGCGGCGGGGGCGCCGGAGATCCCGCTGCGTCCACCCGCGTCGGTGCCGGTGGCCGGGCCGGTCGATCCGGATCTGGTGGTCGTCGCCGCGCGCAGGCCGGTCGTCGAGTGGGTACTGCGCCGGATGGTCGAGAAGGAACGGCACGTCCGGGTGCATGCCGGGGCCGGGGCGGTGGGGCTGGTCGAATCCCGGGGCCGGGTGGCCGGGGTGCGGGTCGACGGTGGCGTGGTGGACGCCGACATCGTCATCGACGCCACCGGCCGGCGGTCACCGGTGCCGGGCTGGTTGCAGGAACTGGGCCGAGCGGTACCGGAGCGCCGCTCGTCGTGCGAGATCAGCTACTACACCCGCTTCTGGGTACTGCACCGCAGCGGCGATCCCGGCGAACTCAACCTCGGCTTCGCTGCCGGGGGCACCTTCGACCGGTACTCCTGCCTGGCCTTCCCGGCCGACAACGGAACGGTGTCGGTCACCTTCGGGGCACTTCCGGAGGACCAGGAACTGCGCGAACTGCGACGCGCCGAGGCGTTCGACGTCGCGGCCGAGACCATCCCCGCGATCGCCCGCTGGGTGGACTCCTCGGTCGCCGTGCCGATCTCGGGAGTGGCCGCGATGACCGGACTGCACAATCTGCTGCGGGTACTGGCGCCGTCCGGGGAGCCGGTACTGCCCGGACTGCTGGCGGTGGGTGACGCGGTGTGCACCACCGACCCCGCTCACGGCAGGGGGGTCACACTCGCGCTGGAATCCGCGCTGGCCGGCACGCGGGCGGTGCTGGCGCACGGGACGGACCCGGTGGATCTCGCCGCCGCGGCCGACGCGGCGCAGCAGGATCTGATGACTCCGTGGTGGCACGACTCGGTGGCCCAGGACGGCGTGCGGCTGTCGCGCTGGCGCCCCGGCGGGCCCCACCCGGCCGAGCCGGTGCCCGCCTCGGAGGGGGTGAGCCACGGCGAGGCGCTGCTCGCCGCGCAGTGCGATCTCGCGGTGTGGGCGCAGGTCACCGCGATGCAGCACCTGCTGTGCAGGCCGGGCGACGTGCTCGCGGACCCCGGGATCGTCCGCCGGGTGCGCGCCGCCCTCGAAGGGCCGTGGCGACCGGCGCCGCTGGAGGCCCCCAGCCACAGCTGGCTGGGGGCGAAGGTGCGGACGGTGACCTCGCAGCGCCCGGCCCGGCTCACCGTCTGAGCAGGGCCGGGCGATGCGGTTGGCCGCCGTGGCCGCGCACTTCGGGCGGGACCTGGACCCCGCGCTGCAGCGGATCGAGTCGATCATCGGTGCCGCTCGGCGCGCGGGGGCTGCCCTGCTGGTGTTGCCGGACGGCACGTTGGGCGGGCACCATCACCGCCCCGGAACGACCGAGTTGCCGGTCGCGCTGGACCTGTGCGACCCGATCTTCGAGCGGATCGCGGCGCTGGCCGGGGACCTGGTCGTCTGCCTGGGGTTCTGCGAGCGGGCATACCGGCATGACCGGGACCGCTACAACGCGGCGGTCTGCCTGTCCGGAGAAGGGATCCACGGCAGGCACCGCAAGGTATATCTGGCCGCCGGGGAAGCCGGGGTCTATCTCCCGGGCGAGGGCTTCGCCGCCTTCGACACCCCGGCCGGGCGGCTCGGGATGTTGATCGACTACGACAAGTCCTTCCCGGAGGCGGCGCGGGCGCTGAGCGGGGACGGCGCGCAGGTGCTCGCCTGCCTGTCCGCCTGGCCCGCCAGCACCACCACCGGCACCGCGCGCCGGGTGGTCAAGGACCGCCAGGCCCGGCTGTTCGACCTCTATGACTGCGCCCGTGCCGCCGAGAACCAGGTCGGGCTGGCCTCGGCCAACCAGACCGGCGGCACCGGAGGGCTGCGCTTCCTCGGACAGGCCAAAGTGGTCGGCCCCGGTGGTGACGTGCGCGCCCGGACCTGGACCAAGGCCGGTCTGGCGATCGCCGACATCGACGTGCCCGCCGAGCTGGCCCGGGCCCGCCAGGTGCACGAGTACCGCTCGTGACATGGCCGGACAGCAGCTCTCTTCGGGTGGCGTTGCTGACCTACTCGACCAAGCCGCGCGGTGGCGTGGTGCACACCCTGGCGCTGGCCGAGGCGCTGGCGGCCGCCGGGGCAGCCGTCGAGGTGTGGACCCTGGGGCGAGGCGGCGACCGTGAGTTCTACCGGCCGGTGCACCCCGCGGTACGGCTGCGAGTGGTGCCCTTCCCGGACCTGCCCGGCCCGGACGGGGAGCCGGAGGGCGTGGGCCCGCGGATCGTGCGGTCCATCGCGGTGTTGCGCGCCGCGCTGGCGGCCGGGCTGGCCGCGGACGTGGTGCATGCGCAGGACTGCCTGTCGGCCAACGCGGCGCTGGCCGTCCGCCCGGACACCATTCGCACCGTGCACCACCTGGACCGATTCCACACTCCGGAACTGGTGCGCTGTCACGACCTGGCGCTGCGGGCCCCGGCCCGCCATGTGTGTGTCTCGGCGGCGGTGGCCGAGGAGCTGGCCCGGGACTGGGGTATCCGCGCAACGGTGATTCCCAACGGGGTCGACGCGCAACGGTTCACCGTCGCGGCGGGCCCGGGCCGTGCGGCGGAGCGGGCCGCCTGGCGGGACCGGTTCGGCCGTTTCGTGCTCGCGGTGGGCGGGATCGAGCCACGCAAGGGAACTCTGGATCTGGTCGACGCGGTGGCGCGGCTGCGTCGCCGCCGCCCCGGGGTCCGGCTGGTGATCGCCGGTGGGGAGACGTTGTTCGACTACCGGGACTACCGGGCCCGGGTGCTGGCCAGGGCCGCCGAGCTGGGCGTTCGGCCGGAGATCCTCGGCCCGGTGCCGCACACGCAGCTACCCGGGCTGGTCGCCGCGGCGGGGGTGTTCGCCTTCCCGTCGATGCAGGAGGGGTTCGGGCTGGCCGCGATGGAGGCGCTGGCCGCCCGGGTCCCGGTGGTCGTCCGCGACCTGCCGGTGCTGCGCGAGGTGTTCAGCGGCGCGGTGCGGTTCGCTGCCGACGTGCCTGCGCTGGCTACCGCCCTGGGCGTCGCGCTGGAGCGGCCCGATCCCGGGCGCACCGCCGGTGGCGTCGAGCTGGCCACCCGGCACACCTGGGCCGCCGCCGCACAGGCCCACCTGCGCCTCTACGCCCCGTAGCCACTCCCCCACTCCCCGGCGTGTCCGGCCCGTGTGCACGGTCTGTCCGGCCGGTGTGCACGGTCTGTCTGCGCGCTGTGCACGGTGTGTCCGGTGGGGCCCGATCAGCCGACTGCCACTCACCTGGCATGATCCCCGGCCATGCCGGCTGCCACCGACATCATGACCCCACTGTGGCGGGGCGTTGTGGTCCTGCGGATCGTCACCGGCGTCTTCGCCATCGGCGTGATCATCGTGCACCACGACGGATTCGCCCGGCCCGGCGTGGGATGGGCGGTACTCGCCGGGATCGCGGTCTGGACCGTGGTGACCGGCTTGGCCTACAGCCATGATGTCACCCGCCGGATCCACGTCATCGTGGTCGACCTGGTGGTGACCCTGGGGTTGATGGCGTGCTCGGTGCTGGTGCTCTCCACCGATCAGCTCGCCGAGGTCACCCAGCGCACCCCCCTGCTCACCACTGTCTGGGCCAGTGGTCCGGTCGTCGCCGCCGCGGTTCATGCCGGACGGACCGCCGGAACGCTGTTCGGTGTCGCCGTGTCCGCGGTCAACGTGTGGACCCGTGGTTTCTTCAGCACCGACATCGCCCGGGACACCGTGCTGCTGGTCGGGACCGGGTTTGTGCTCGGGGTGGCGGCCACGACGGCTCGCCGGGCCGCGGAGCAGCTGCGCAGGGCGGCCCGCGCTGAGGCGGCCACGGCGGAGCGGGAGCGGCTGGCGCGGTCCATCCACGACGGCGTCCTCCAGGTGCTGGCCCGGGTCCGAGCGCGGGGTGGTCACCTCGACGGAGAGGCCGCTGAACTGACCCGGCTCGCCGGGGAACAGGAGATCGCGCTGCGGGCGCTGATCTCCGCCGCCCCACCCCGCGCCGCCGGCTCGGCGGAGGAGGATCTGGCTTCCGCGTTGAAGTCGCTGACCAGCTCGCACGTCGAAGTCGCGGTGCCCGCGACGGAGGTGCTGCTGCCCGCCAGTGACGTCGAGGAGCTGGTGGCCGTCACCCGCGAGGCGCTGGCCAACACCGCCCGGCACGCCGGCCCGGACGCCAAGGCGTGGGTGCTGGTTGAGGACCTGGGTGAGGAAGTCGTGCTCACCGTCCGCGACGACGGTCCCGGTCTTGACGACGGGCAGCTCACCGACGCCGAGTGCCACGGGCGGATGGGCGTCTCACGCTCCATCCGGGGTCGGGTCGCCGACCTGGGTGGCACCCTGGCGCTGGCCAGCTGTCCGGGCCGGGGCACCGAATGGGAGGTGCGGCTGGCCCGCACCCGGCGCGAACTGCCGCGGTGACCGTCCGGGTCATGGTGGTCGACGATCACCCGATCTGGCGTGACGGGCTGGCTCGCGACCTCGGTGAGCGGGGCTTCGAGGTGGTCGCCACCGCGCGGGACGGTGCGGCGGCCTTGCGTATCGCTCCCGCGGCCCGTCCGGACGTGGTGCTGATGGATCTGCGCTTCGCCGCCGGCGGACCCTGCGGCGCCGAGACCACCCGGCAGATCATCGAGGCGTTGCCCGATGTCCGCGTGCTGGTGCTCTCCGCCTCCGGCGAGGACGCCGACGTGCTGGCGGCGGTCAAGGCAGGTGCCTGCGGCTATCTGGTGAAGTCGGTCTCGGTGGACGAGCTGACCGAGGCGGTGAGCCGTACCGCTGCGGGTGACGCGGTGTTCACCCCGGGCTTGGCGGGTCTGGTGCTCGGCGAGTACCGCCGGATCGCCACCGACCCGCAGCCCACGTCGCCGCGGCTCACCGGCCGGGAGACCGAAGTGCTGCGCTGGGTGGCCACCGGGCTCACCTCCCGGCAGATCGCCGATCGGCTGGTTCTCAGCCATCGCACCGTGGAGAACCATGTGCAGTCGACTCTGCACAAGCTGCAGCTGCACAACCGTGTCGAGTTGACCCGGTACGCCATCGAGCACGGCCTCGACGAGCGGTAGGCCGCTCTCCGAGCCTTGCTGGCACTGGTGGGTTACCCAGTTCGTGCTGGGCGCGGTTGCCGTCACGCTCGGCGGCGCTACCGTGGCATCGTGACCGGCGAGGTTGAGCCCCGTGACCTGCGGGTGTCCGACGCGGAACGGGAGCATGTGGGCGAGCTGCTGCAGCGCGCGGTCGGGCAGGGCAGGCTCACGGTCGCCGAGTTCGGTGAGCGGATGGACGCCGCGATGGCCGCCCGCACCCGTGGCGAGCTCAACGCGGTGCTGGTCGACCTGCCCGGCTTCACCCTCGCCCGCGCCCCGGTCAACGATGTGCTCGAACTGTCCCACCATCTCGGGGAGTTCCACCGCCGCGGCCCGTGGCGGGTGCCCTCGACGGTGCGTCTGGTCGGACACTTCGGCTCGTCGCTGCTGGACTTCACCGAGGCCGTCTTCAGTGGTCCCGTCGTGGCTCTGGAGCTGGACAAGACGGCCGGCTCGACCACCATCATCGTGCCCGAGGGCGCCACGGTGGATACCGACGGCCTGCGGGTCGCGCTCGGCAGTATCAAGGACCTCACGGTCCGCCGGATAGCGCCGGGCCCCCAGCATTTCGTGATCACCGGCCGCTCCAAGATGGGTGAGGTCCGCATCACCCATCCGCGGAAATGGCACCTGGGCCCGCTCACCGTGCACCGTCCTTTCCGGCTCAGCTGGGGCCGTCGCGGCTAGGCCTGACGACCAGCTCGGCCGGCCTGACCAGCCTGAGCGGGGCGCACCGGCACTCACCTTCAGCATTCCCGCAACTGCCTGCGGTGACGGGCGTCCCCCAGTTGTTCGCACTTGCGTCCGGATACCCTGACGAATCTGGACATCGGGCGTGCCGCCCAGGAAGCTCAATCACTCCCACTGCCGTTCAGGAGACACTGCCGTTCAGGAGAACACATGCGTTTCGGATCTGATCAGGGTTTGGCGTGGATGGACGTG
>DASXOV010000127.1:0-5022 GCA_036494005.1 Pseudonocardiaceae bacterium
GGCTGACGCCGCGTGCCTGGGGCTCAACGGGGTTTCCGACGGCCGCTCCGTCGTGCTGCCCCGGCAGGCGGTCGACCTCGGCCGGGCCCTGGCTGCCCGCGGTTTCGAGCCGGTCTTCGTCGACGTCTCCGAGTTGCGCCGAGCCGGCGGCGGCCCCAAATGCTGCACCCTGGAACTCCGCCCCTAAACCCACCCCGGCGTGTCCGTCCCCCATGCACGGTGTGTCGCGCGTGTGTGCACACCCCGTCGTCCGAGGAGGCGGAACCTCACACGATGCGGGCGCGTTGAACAATCGGGGGCGAGTGCAACGGGAGAGGTCGATCGCAGTGCACAAGCACGTCAATGGGCTGAAGACCGCACTGCTGCTCGGCGGGCTGTCGGCGCTGGTCGTGCTGATCGGTGGCTTCTTCGGCCGCACCGGCCTGCTCATCGCGCTGGTGCTCGTGGTGGGAATGAATGTTTATGCCTACTTCAACTCGGACAAGCTCGCATTGCGAGCGATGCACGCCAGACCCGTGTCCGAGGCGGAGCAGCCGATGATGTACCGCATCGTGCGGGAATTGGCGACCACCGCGCGGCAGCCGATGCCCAGGCTGTATATCAGTCCCACGCAGGCGCCGAACGCATTCGCCACCGGTCGCAACCCGAGGCACGCTGTGGTGTGCTGTACCGTGGGGATTCTTGAATTGCTGGGCGAACGGGAACTACGCGGCGTCCTGGGCCACGAACTCGCGCACGTCTATAACCGTGACATTCTTATTTCATCCGTGGCCGGGGCGCTGGCCGGAATGGTGACGGCGCTGTCGAATCTCGCGCTGTTCGCCGGACTCTTCGGGGGCGGCGACGACGATCGTCCGAACCCCATCGCCATGATGCTCATCGCACTGCTCGGCCCGGTCGCCGCTGCGATCGTGCGAATGGCGGTGAGCCGGTCGCGGGAATACCAGGCCGACGTCTCGGGCGCGGAACTCACCGGGGATCCCCTTGCCCTGGCCAGTGCGCTGCGCAAGCTGGAATACGGCACGCAGGCCGTGCCACTGCCCCCCGAACCCGCGCTTGCCTCCCAGTCCCACCTGATGATCGCCAACCCGTTCCGGACGGGTGACGCAGGAGCCCGGTTGTTCTCGACACACCCGCCGATCGCGGACCGGGTGCGCCGTCTCGAGGACATGGCAGGGCGACAGCTTCCCGGGTGAGCTGCCGGGCGAACTGCTCGGACGTCGGAGCTCAGCCGGTGCGCTTGTCAGCGCGCTGAGCGCGCGACGTCCATGACGTACTGGCCGTAGCCGGACTTGGCCAGTTCTTGACCCAGCGCGTAGCAAGAGTCGGCGTCGATGAAGCCCATTCGCAGCGCGATCTCCTCCAGGCAGGCGATACGTACTCCTTGGCGGTGCTCGAGCACCTGGACGAACTGGCCTGCCTCGAGCAGTGAATCGTGGGTGCCGGTGTCCAGCCAGGCGAAGCCTCGGCCCAGGTCGACGAGCCGCGCCCGGCCTTGTTGCAGGTAGTGCACGTTGACGTCGGTGATTTCTAGTTCGCCACGCGCGGACGGCGTGAGTGACCGGGCGACCTTCACGACGTCGTTGTCGTAGAAGTACAGGCCGGTGATCGCCGTGTTCGAGCGGGGGGTGGCCGGTTTCTCCTCGATGGAGACCAGCTTTCCGGCGGCGTCGAGCTCGCCGACACCGTAACGTTGCGGGTCCTTCACCGGATATCCGAAAAGCACACAGCCGTCCAATCCGGACGCGCATTGCTGGAGGGTGTTCGAGAAACCCGGACCATAGAAGATGTTGTCACCGAGCACGAGTGCGACGGAGTCGTCGGCAATGAATTCCGCACCGATCAGCAGGGCTTCCGCCAGGCCATTGGGCTGAGCCTGCTCGGTGTAGCTCAGTCGCAGCCCCAACTTGCTGCCGTCGCCGAGCAGGCGACGAAAAAGCGGGAGATCCAGTGGGGTGGAGATGATCAGGATATCGCGGATCCCGGCCAGCATGATAACCGAAAGCGGATAGTAAACCATCGGTTTGTCGTAGACCGGCAGTAACTGCTTGGAGACGGCATGGGTGATAGGGTGCAGCCGGCTACCGCTTCCTCCGGCGAGGATGATCCCCTTCACCGGTAGTTGGTGAACTGCAGAGCGACGCCGAAGTCGCGGCTCTTCAGCAGGGCGATCACGGCTTGCAGATCATCCTTCTTCTTACCGGACACCCGTAGCTGGTCCCCCTGGATCTGGGCCTGGACGCCCTTGAGCTTCTCGTCACGCACCGCTTTGGCGATCTCCTTGGCCTTGTCCTGGCTGATGCCCTGCAGGATGCGGCCGGTGGTCCGGTAGACCTTGCCCGAGACGGCCGGGTCGTCCACCTCGAAGGACTTCAGCGAGATACCCCGTTTGACGAGCTTGTCCCGCATCACCTCGATGGCGGCTCGGCAGCGCTCCTCGGTCTCGGCCTCGATCGTCATGGCCTCCTCGCCGGACCAGGCGACCTTGGCCCCGGTGCCCCGGAAGTCGAACCGGGTCGACAACTCCTTCGCGGCCTGGTTGAGCGCGTTGTCCACCTCTTGCCGGTCCACCTTGCTGACCACGTCGAACGACGGATCCGCCACCGCAGCCTCCTCCCATGAGTCAGTGGTTGACCCTACCGCCCAGCCCGGCTGGGCCCGCCGACGCGCCGCTGTGTACTCTCACCACCGGCCGGTACATCCGGCCCCAGGCGGGTTGCCCGAGCGGCCAATGGGAGCGGACTGTAAATCCGTCGGCTTAGCCTTCCAAGGTTCGAATCCTTGACCCGCCACACCAGGCTAGATCGGCCCCTGACCAGTCATTATATGGTCAGGGGCCGATCTTTGTGGAGTCCGGCTGCATCCGGCGCCGTCCGGCCGTCTACGGGTGGCTGTGCCGAATACGTGCCGAAGTTTAGGCACTGGTTCGCCCAGCTACGGACTCGCACGGATCCCGCGCGGGTGTTGTGCCTTCTCAGGCTCGACACGTCTACGGCCGTTCTAGGGCACTGCTGTACGGCGCTCAGCCGGGAGGTTGGCGCCGGAGAGGATCGCGCCGGAGAGGTCAGCGCCGGTGAGGTCAGCGCCGGTGAGGTTGGCGCCGGAGAGGTGAGTTCCCAGAGATTCGTCCTACCGTCATTACTGCTGGTGGCCAGCATGCGTCCATTGGGAGAGAACGTCACCGAGGACACTTGGCTGGCGCGATCATCGCGCCTCCGGCGCCAGCGTTCTACACAAGGCCGACCTCGCTCGACGGGGTCGTCACACACACCGTTGGCCGCGTGCTGGATCTGTTCGGACTGCACCATTCCGCAGCTAAACACTGGGGTGAGGACGTGGGGCCCGGCGCGCCCGTCCAGCTCCTGCGTCAAAAATAACTGAACCACCGGGAACTACGACCGTAAATCCTACATACTGACGGTCACCACGGAGGAATCGCCGACAAGGATTGAAGCAGCCCCCTCTAGCACCATCTCAGTCAATCTTTGGGACGCAAGGATTTACTGGACGAGATAACGGTAATCCGGCGTCGCTTCGGCGAACTGGCGGCCTTGCCGGGGATGCTCATGATTGCCTGGTGTCCCTTCGTCATGGCACTGTCGGGAGAGGACGCCCCCGCACAGACACTCTGAATCTCGTTATCGGCTTATAAGAAGGGCCGGACCGGGTTCTTACGGAGTGGGTGTGGTGTTTACAGATGTTTCTGATCCGTTGTCTTTGTGGGCTGCTTGGTGTGTGCGGGATTCGCTGATGTGGGTGGCGATGTCGTTGATGGTGGGGTGGTCCCAGGCGACGGTGGGTTCGAGGAGGAGGTCGTAGGTGTCGTGGAGGTCGGCGGCGAGGGTGAGGGCATAGAGGGAGGTCAGGCCGTAGCTGCGGAGTTTCGCTGCGGGGTCGATGGCGGTGGTGGGCACGTCGAGGTAGGTGGACAGATGGTGGATGAGCCATTGGCGGATGTCGTCGGTGTTCACGCTGGGGTCCTGATCGCTGAGGTAATTGCGGGAGTGAGTTCCTGGTGGATGATGTGGATCTCACCTGTCTGGAGGAGATCTCGCATGTGGTGGCGACGGATTTTGCCGCTGGTGGTTCTGCGAACGGTGCCGGCGGGTACCAGGATGATCCCGATCGGGATCTGGAACTGCTGGCCGATGGCGGTGGTGATGGCGTCAGTGATGGCTTTGGCGGATGGGTGGCCGTCACGGAGTTCCTGGATGAGTACGGCGTGTTCGTGGCCGTCTGGGGCGGTAATAGCGAAAGCGGCGCCGTGTCCGGTGGCGCAGTGTGCCCGGTGGGCGGCGTCTTCGAGATCGTGGGGGTAGAGGTTGCGGCCGTTGATGATGACGGTTTCTTTGAGCCGGCCGGTAACGTATAGATCTTCGTTGTGTAGGAAGCCGAGGTCGCCGGTACGTAGCCAGGTGCCGTCGGCGGCGTGGTGGAAGGTGTTGGCGGTGGCGTCGGGTTGGTGGTGGTAGCCGTCGCCGAGGCTGATACCGCTGACCCAGATTTCGCCGATGCGCCGGTCGGGCAATGGTTCGTGGGTGTGCGGGTCGGTGATGCGCAGGCGCAGATCTGCGGTGCGGCCGGATGCGACGAGTGGTGTGCCGTCGGGGTCGGGTTCGGCGTGGTGGTGTTCGAGGGTGGCGGCGCTGAACCGGGTGATGGTGGGGCCGACTCCTTGCCGCGTACTGGTGATCATGAGGGTGGCTTCGGCCATGCCGTAGCTGGCGGCCCAGGCTTGGGGCTGAAACCCATGGGGACCGAACCGACGGGTGAAGGCGTCCAATGTGGATGGTTTGATGCGTTCGGCTCCGGTGACGGCCATGGTGAGGCTGGACAGGTCGATGCCGTCGAGCTGCTGGTCGGTGATACGGCGGGCGCACCACATGTAGCCGAAGTCGGGTGCGACCGCGCAGGTGGCCCGATAACGGGTGATCATTTCGAGCCAGGTGATGGGACGGGCGAGGAAAGTGCTGGGGCTGGTGAGGATGAGGTCGGCGGCGGCGGACAGGGCGTGTAGGTCGA
>DASXOV010000128.1:0-68740 GCA_036494005.1 Pseudonocardiaceae bacterium
GTGGATCGCCAGCTTCGAGCAGCCGCGCCTGCAGACCCTTCACACCATCAAACGGCGAGCCGAGGAGCACGACATGACCGACAGACCGACGTTCGTGTACGTCACCTACATCCACAGCACCCCGGAGAACGTCTGGCACGCACTGACCGACGCCGAGCTGACTGGCGCGTACTGGGGTCACCACAACGTCTCGGACTGGCAGCCGGGCTCACGCTGGGAACACCAACGCAGCGACGGATCCGGAATCGCCGATGTCGTCGGCACCGTCCTGGAGACCGCGCCCCCGCGGCAGCTGGTGATGACCTTCGATGCCCCCGGTGAGCAGCCACCCGGCGGGCCCTCGACGGTGACCTTCGAGATCGAGCCCTACCACGACATCGTCCGGCTCACCGTCACCCATGAGAACCTCGCCGATCAGGACGCCTACCACGCCGTCTCCGCCGGCTGGCCGGCTGTCCTGGCGAACCTCAAATCACTCTTGGAGACCGGCCAGGTGCTCCCGCAGGCACCGTGGGAGATGCACGCGGAACTGCGGGCTGCCCGGCTCGCATCGGCCCGACCGTCCGGCTGAGGGGGTCATACCTGCGCTGTGGGGCGGACGACGATCTCGTTGACGTCGACGTCGGCGGGTTGTTCGATCGCGAAGGCGATGGCTCGGGCGATGAAGTCAGGGTGGATGGCGATCCGCTCGCGGCGTTCGTGGAGTTGTGCTCGCACCGCGGGGTTGGCAGTGCCGCCGGCGAAGTCGGTCCGGATGACACCCGGCGAGATGGTCGTGACCCGGATGGCGTCGCCGGCTTCCTGGCGCAGCCCTTCGGAGATGGCGCGAACGGCGTTCTTCGTGCTGGACACCCTTCACATTGACGTCGATCATGGCGTCCCATTCATCGACCCGCAGGTCGTCCAGCGGCGAGATCAACCCCACGCCCGCGTTGCTGACGAGAACGTCGAGGCGGTCGAAACGTTCCTGGGCGAGCACCACCAGCCGGGTCAGCTGCTCAAGGCAACGCACGTCCGTCACGGCGGCGACAGCCTCGCCGCCGGCCTCGATGATCCGCTGGGCGAGGTCGTCCAGGCGGTCCGCGCGACGGGCGGCGAGGACGACCTTGACACCCCGCTCGGCGAGCAGCAGTGCGGTCGCTTCGCCGATTCCGCTGCTCGCGCCGGTGATGGCGACGACCTTGCCTGTGATGCCCGGCATGCGGTGGCCCCTTCGGAGGTTCTACGATCTATCCGGACAACTGTCCGTTGCGAGAACCACGGTATCGGACACGTGTCCGCTTGTGCACGCTGCAGAGCCTCGTCCCCATGAGGAGTGTGAAGTTGGCAGAGTCGGTGCGGGCGTCGTTGCGGGCGGATGCCGAGTTGAACCGTGCTCGGATCGTCGAGGTCGCGCGTGGCGCATTCACTTCGTCGAGCGACGCGACGATGCAGTCGATCGCCAAGGCGGCCGGTGTGGGTCAAGGCACCCTGTACCGGCATTTCCCGAGCCGGGAGTCGCTGCTCCTGGCTGTGTACCGGCAGGACGTTCGGGCACTGATCAATGCTGCTGACCCCCTGCTGGGCCAGCACGCCCCGCTCACAGCGCTGCGACGGTGGTTCGATCACCTCGCCGCATACTGCCGGATCAAGCACGCGACGGCGCAGGCGATCGAGGCGGCCACTCGCGCCGACCTGTCGAACGAGTACTACGACGAGGTGATCGCAGCCATCACCAGGCTGCTCGACGCTGGGAAGTCGTCGGGAGATGTGCGCGCCGACATCGACGCGGAGGAAGTCCTGCTGCTCACCGGCTTCCTGTGGCGCATGGACGGCGACGACTGGGAAGCGCGATCACGGCGCATGTTGGACCTGGTCATGAGCGCCCTGCGCACCTGACCAGCCGTCGACCGGAATGCCACCACTCGCGTACGGACATCGGCAAAGATCACAGCGCGAGCATGATCGGGTCATCGAGAAGCGAGATCGGTGACCGGTCTGGGGTGAGGAGCTGCTGCGCGAGGTCGGGTCCTGCTGATCGGCAGCATGCTCGCCGCGATCGTGGTAGCGGTACTGACCCACCGCGCCGGCACCGCGGGTGACGCCCCCTCGATGATGACGGCCACTCGCCGGTCCGGACCACAGCGGACAATCGTGTCGGCCAGTTCCGCGACAAGCTTCTCAGGGGACACCGGCCGAAAGCGCACCCACCCCATCCTGCCCCCAGCCAAACATCGTGACCGCGTCACCGCGCCGCCCCCTGCCAGACGACAGCAGCGGACGCCGTGACGGCCAGAGACAGGACCGCGACTCGTCCGGTGTCACACAGATCAGGAAAGAATCTCGCGCCTGCCGGCGACACTGACCCGGCGCGGTGCTCGGCGCTACGCCAGGTCCCGGCCGTGCAGGGGGTAAGGCAGGATGAGAACCGCGCAAAGGGAGGTCGAGAATGATCATCGAGGTAATGTGCCGCATCGCCGATGGCCCGCTCAGGCCAGGTGAGCTGGAGATCATCCAAACAGTTGGTCCCCTGGTGAGCTGGTCTGTCAACACTCGTGACGTCTCGGAGGCAGGGGATCTGCAAGGCAGGGACCTGGCCATCGAGCTTCACTTTGCCGACACCACGGTGTGGACAGGTGAGGCATACCCCGTTGCTGACGTCGAGTCCGAGCACCAGTCGCCTGCGCCATCTCAGCACAAGTCGCCAGGGACAGTGCAACTACGCGGTGTCGGCGCCCTCAGCGAGAATTCGATCCCGGTGCACTCCGATGTGGCGATGCAACGGATTCAGGCGATGGTGGACAAGCTGATCGAGCCGTACGACCACGGGACGCTCGGGTGCGGGTGAAGGTCCGGGCAGGTGGCGCGCTGGCACGGCGCACCCGCTTCCCGACGACGATCCGAGCGAACGCCTGCGGAAGATCGGCCTGCGGGTCAACGGCGCTGTCGTCCAGCTCGTGGGCACCGACCTGCTCACGGTCCGCATCGACCTTGATCCCTGACGGTGCCCGCCAGGTCCATCCGCTGGTGTTGCCGTCGGGCGTGCCCCCTGGTGACGGGCGCTACACAGTGCGTACACTGCACGGCCACACGCCACCCGGCTGGCCGGATGTGTTTCGCAACCGTGATGTGCCGCTCCGGTTGAGTTTGGTACATCAACTACTGCTTGCGGTATGATTTTTCCTCATGAAGGAGCAGCAGGATGCCGTCGCCGGCCTCGGTGACGCGGGGGTGCTCGCGGGTATCCGCTGGGCCTATGTCTCGGCCACGGACCGGGTGCACGACGACTACTCCGAAGCGGCCGGTCACGACACCACGTGGGCGGGGATGACGCGCTTCACCTACTTCCGGGACCGGCTGGACCGGGTGTTCGCCTGTGGCCGCTACGCCGTTCCCGTCGGTAAAGACGCCGGGATCAGCCTGGATCTGCTGCACGCCGAGCTGACCGAGCGCGACATCGAGACCATGCCGCAGCTGCCCGCAGACCTGGTGGTGCGCGCCGACCTCAATGGCAGCCCGGGCTGGGCGTGGCAGGACTGGCGCTGGTTACTGGCGTCCTGCGCCTCCGGGAAGATCCGCGAGTTGCCCTGGCCACGGAAAAGCCCCACCAAGCGGCGGGTCGCCCTGCAGCACAATCCTGATCCGGCCCAGGGGTCACTGTTCGACGAGCTTGCCGACGAGGAAGTCGCAGGCATGCAGGCCCTGCTCGGCGCGGCGCACCAACTCGACCGGGATACCCTCGTGGTGGCCCACTCCCAGGATGTCGACCACGACAGCCGCGAGCTGGTGCTCGGCCGGGCCCGGCTCAACACCGGAGGCGGGCAGGCCTGGTACTGGTACCAGGATCTGCTGACGGACTCCCCGGCCGATGGTGGCCGCCGCGTCGACGACACCCCGTCGCCCACCGGCCCCGGCCCGGTGCTGGACGCGCCCGTACGGCTGCGTCGTCCGGCGAGCGAGCAACCTGCCGACCGCACCGGTGGCGACCGGTGAGCGAGAGGAATCGCTCGCTCGATCGCGCCGCCGACATCGCTCCCTTCTTCGACGGATCGCGGCTGACCTTGGCCCGCCACCTGGCGGGCCTGCGCAAGACCGAGCTCGCGGCCCGGGTGGAGAAGAGCGCTACCGCCGTCGCGGCCTGGGAGTCGGGGGCGAAGCAACCCACTGCCGCCCACGTCGCTCAGCTCGCCCTGAGCCTGTCCGTCGATCCGGGGTTCTTCGCGGTCCGGCCGGATGATGTCGCCACGCTGAGCACGACGCCGCACTTCCGGTCTCTCCGCTCGACCAGCCAGCTCGCCCGTGACCAGGCGTTCGCCTACGGCCAGCTGGCCGCCGATATCGCGAGCAGCCTGGAGCGCCACGTCGAACTCCCGGCCCCGGCCGTGCCGAGCCGCCCGGTGACGAGCGACGACCGGGCGGGCGACGGACCTGAGCACGCGGCACGGTTGGTCCGCGAGCAGTGGGGTATCGGAGCCGGGCCGGTGGGACACCTCGTGCGACTGCTGGAGAGCCATGGGGTACTGGTGGTGTTCAGCCCACCGCGGACGGCGTCGGTGGACGCCTACTCCTTCGACAGCCGGCTGCGGCCGGTGGTGGTGCTCAATCCGATCAAGCGGGACTACTACCGCCAGCGCTTCGACGTCGCCCACGAACTGGGTCATCTGGTCATGCACGGCGACGCCGAACCCGGTGGCCGGATCGTCGAAAATCAGGCCCACCGCTTCGCCGCCGAGCTGTTGATGCCCACTGCCGAGATCCGGGACCTGCTGCCCGTCACCATGGGCGGCAACACCTGGAAGACGCTGGGCAGGCTCAAGGAACAGTGGGGCGTCAGCATGCAGGCCCTGCTGTTCCGAGCTCGCCGGCTCGGCCGGCTCGGTGACGTCTCCTACCGAAACGCCATGACCACCATCTCGGCTCGCGGCTGGCGCCGCGATGAGCCCGGTCTGATCGGCACCATCGAGCAGCCGTCGTTGCTGCCGAAGGCGGTGGAGTTGCTGGCCCAGGAAGGCATCGACGAGGACGCGCTCGTCGCCCAGTGCCGCGTCCCGGTCGAGCTGTTCCGCATGGTCACCGCGCGCTCACCGGACAGCGGGCCCGCCGGCACCGTCGCGCTGCCCGCACCGGAGAACGGACAGCACTCCGGTGCCACGGTGGTGTCCCTGTTGGAGCGCCGTACCGATTAGATCATCCCTGCCTGGGATGGGTGGAGAGCCCGTCGAGGGTGGCGGTGACGACCGCGGTGCCGACGTCGTCGAGACCGGCGACGAGCAGCTCACGGCTGCGGTCGCCGGCCAGTACCCGCCGTAGCGCAGCGACCAGGGCGACCCAGTCGGTGATCGCGATGTCCTCGAGCAGGCCGGTGAGGTCAGGCGTGGCGGCACCGTCGGCCGCCGCGGTGCCGACGGCGCTGATGATCGGTGCCCAGACCGCGAGCAGGTGGTCGGCGCCGAGCGGTGCGCTGCCGTCGTGCTGGTCGGCCGAGGTCGCGGCGGTGGCCAGCAGATCGGCCAGGGCGTGTTCGGCAGTGGCCGGGTCGGTGCACAGCGCCACCACGAGAGCGCCGAAGCGGACCCCGTCGCCCGCGTCGACCAGCCGGGTGACCTGCTGCAGGGTGGTGGGTGTATCGGGACCGTCGGTGTCGCTGCGAAGCTCGCCGGCCAGTATCCGGAGCGTCCTGGTGAGTTCGCGGGTGTCGCCAGTGAGGTGGTTGAGCAGGGCCGCGGTGAGGCGGTGGGCGCGTTGCTCAGCGCAGGCCCCGGACGTGCGGAACAGGTAATCGGCCAGGTTGTGGTGCGCCGTCGAGATCTCGCGCGGGTCCAGGCGCAGGTATTCGAGACGCAGCGCGGTGCGTTGCAGGTCGACGGCGGCCTGGGGGTGCTCGCGCCTGGTCTCCAGGTCGGCGCGGGCGCCGTGGACCACGGCGAGCTGCTTCATGTCACCGGCGGTCTCGAAGGCGTCCTGGCAGTCCCGCAGCAGCTGGTCGACCTCGCCCAGCCGGCCGAGGTGCAGCAGCGGAAGGTAACTGTGGAAGCGGGTGCGGGCGGCCTCGTAGGGGCTGGCGCCGCGCTCCAGCCTGCTGGCGGCGATCTCGTCGCCCAGGTCGAGCGCTTCCTGCCACCGCGCCAGAGCCACCGCAGAGCAGCGGCCGACGTCGAGAATCCCCTCCCGGACGTTCGACGGGTTCACCCGGTCGTTGTCGGCGCGCTGGTCGGGCAGGTCGGCGATGCGGGCCCGCAGGCCGGGCAGATCAGTGAGGACCTGCTCGTGGTGGCCGAGCATGCTGAGTATCTGCAGCCACCGGCCCTGGTCGCTGAGCTGGGTCCAGAGCCCGAACCCGGCCTGGCTGGTGTGCTCGATCTTCCGCCCGGCCAGGGTGAGAGCCTCCCGGAACCTGCCCTGGTCACGCATCAGGGTGACCAGGTCACCGGCGGTGGTGGAGGCGAGCGGGTAGTCGCCGGTGGCGGCGGCCTGGTCGTAGACACGGCGCAACAGGGTCTCGGCCTCGCCGGGATCAACTTTCCGCAGCGCGGCACCGAGCACGACGATGTCGTTCAGGGCGTCGGTGGCCTCGACGATGCGGCGCAGCAGGGGAATGGCGGCCAGCGAGGTGGTCGCGGAGTAGCCGTCCCGCATCAGGGTGCCGTCCAGGATGCAGATGGCGGCGTTCCAGTCGTGCTGGCGCAGCAGGTAGCGGGCCGCGGTCAGGCCGGCTCGGGAGACCAATTCGCCGGCGTCCTTGCCGGCTCGCTGCTGCGTGATCCCCCAGTCACCGACCGCTATCCACCAGGAGGCGAGCTGCGCGTCGACCACGGCCGTGACCGAATCGGGGGTCGTTGCCGCAACGGTGTCGGCGACGCCGGGATTGATCCGGTAGTACACGGGGCCGGCGGTGTCGTTGACCGGGTCGGTGGTGACCAGTGCGGCGGTGACCAGCGGAGCGATCGAGGACGCCAGCGGTGGCGGGTCGCCGGTCCGGTCCAAGCCCCGCCACAGGGACGCCCAGGTCACACTGAACGTGGCAGTGCTCCGGTCGGTCTCCTCGACCCGGCACAGCGCCTGCAGCAGCAGCCGCGACGGGGCGGGCAGCGCCGCCACGATCTTGTTGATCCACGCGGTGAAGATCGCAAACAACTGCTCGCCGTTCAGTCCGCTCTCGCCGTCGGTGAGAAAGGCCGCCAGAACCGCATCGCTCACTGCGGCATCTGCCGGCTGGAACTCCAGTCGAGTCGGGTCAACGGCCGTGGCATCGGCGAGTTCCAGCAGCGTGGGATGGCCCTGGGTATGGGCGAGCACCCGCCGGTTCAACGCCGGGTCGGTACCCGGAGCATCGGCCCTGCCGCGGGTGGCGTCGCCGCGGGTGGCGTCGCCGCGGGTGATGTCGCAGTGCAGTAACGCCCGCAGGTTCGGCAGCTGCCGGGTCAACAGCAGGCACTCGTCTCGGGTCAGCATGGACAGCGGCCGAACCAGCACCGTGTCCGGGTTCAGCCCGCCCGGCACGATCCGGCTGGTCAGGATCACCCGGGAGGACCCCATGCGGCCGGTCAGCGTGCTGATCAGCGGAGCCCACCGGATGTCACGCCACTGGCCGTCGGGGCTGAGCAAGGTTTCGAGGTTGTCCAGCACTAGCAGCAGCCCGGCATCGGCGAGGATGGTGGTAAAGGTGGGGAGGAAGTTCTCCAGCCGCTTCAGGGTCCCGATGTTGTCCAGCATCGCCACCCCGTAGTCATCCAGCTGCGCCTCCAACGTCATCGCGAGCAGGCGCAGCGCATCGCCGAACTGCTCCGGATCGGTGGGCGCGGACCAGAACACCACCGGGCCGAAGGCGCGCTGGTGGCGGTAGGCGAGCTCCACGGCGCAGGTGGTCTTGCCCACCCCGGCCATCCCGTGCAGCAGCACCGCGGTACGCCCGGACTCCGGAGCCAATGCGGCACTGGCGGCGGCCATCACCTCGGTCCGGCCGACGAACCGCGGCGGCTCGGGTGGGAACCGGGCCATCGCGAGCTCGGCGAAGTCGGGCACCGGCTGCCCGAACGGAGGTGCCAGCGACAGCTCGATCGCCGAGGCACCGAAAATCGCCGGAGTGGCCACCGAGATCGCCGGCCGGCCCGACGACGCCGTGGGTCCGGCCGCGTCCGGCACGGCAGCCGCGAGCGCTCGGTCCAGTGGCTGGGCATAGCGGAACAGCTGGTTGAACAGCGCTTCGGCGAAGCCGATCGCGAACTCCTCGGCGACCGGGTAACGCATCGCGACCACCGCGCAGTCCAGCTGTGTCATCAGTTCGCGTGCGAGTCCGATCGGGGCCGCCCCGGTTTCCAGCACGACGCGGGTCTCCAGATCGGCTGCCGGGATGGCCAGCCCCAGCCGGCGCAGGGTCTCCGCGGTCACCGCCGCCGCGGAGAGGCAGGACGAGACCACGGCCAGCTTGAGCTGCCGGCGTAACGCAGACAGCAACTCGATCAGCTCCGCACTGGATACCGGATCCGCCGACCCGTCCGGGTTCTCCAGCAGGAAGCAGCCCGTCTCGTCGAGTCCGGACAGCGCCAGCACGTCCCAGCCGCCGCTGGATTCCGTGAGGTCCGCCAGCACCGCCCGGCTCACGCCGTACTGGGCGACCTCCAGCTCCACCCGCCGCCGGCTCCGGGCGGCGACCCGGCGTACCAGCCGGGAAAGTTCATATCGCTCGCGGCGCAGGCCCGACGCCACAGCCCCCGATGTCATGGTCTCGGTGGGCCGGCTGAACACCGCCAGCATCCGCAGCGCCTGACCGACCGGCTTCTTCGACGCCTTGCGCGGACGGGGCTTGTGCGGACGGGGAAGGTCATGGACCAGGGCAACGTGACCCCACGCGGCCATCGGCGTCCCGGCGATATGGGCCAACTCCAACGGCCGTGCGGCCAGAAACTCCGCCCCGTCCGGCACCACCACCCGCACCGTCACCGGCGCCGCTGTCGCAATGGCCCGGCCGATCCGCTCGCCCAGCACCACCGATCCGATCCAGGCCCCCACCCGGTGCAGCAGCTCCGCCTCGCTGGCCACCCTGCGGTCCGGATCCGCCCGGGTCCGCAGAAAGCGGTGCAGATCCTCGAACGCCTGGGTCTCGGCAGCTCCCGGATCCAGCTCCACCAGGTGTTCGGCCAGCGCCATCCCGGATTGCTCGTCAGCCATTAGCCACCGCCATCGGCGAGGTCCAGTCACGTCGACCGCCCGCAGTACCAACCCCACCGGTGCCTCCCAAGGTGACGCCATAGCTACGTCCAGTACGTAGTATTCCCCCATTCACCCGAACTGGTGCCCTCCGCCGCAGGTCGGACATCAAACTCGGTAAGAATTCATCCCCTGGCCCCTATCCTTGCTGGTCACCGGATGTACTTGGGCGATGGAGCCTGCATCGAGGACGGCGGCACCTATTACCGCGTCAAATGCCCGTGCGGCGACTACCAGAGGTCGATTCATCTGACCCCAAAGCAACCCCAACTACGGCCGCCAGGCCTTACAGTGGCTGGCCGCAGCGGAGTCCGCGCCGGGAGTGCTGGATTCGGCGGTGTCGGTCGACCGGGGTCAGGCGCTCGTGGAGATCGAGCTGACCGCCTCGGGCGAGTCTGAGGATGTGGCAGTGGCGACTGGGCAGGCGGGTGGCGGTGGACGGCCGTCGCACCGATGACAACGCGCGGTGCACCCTGGTGGCGATCCGCGAGTACGGCGGGACGCTGGCGCTCTACCCGCACGGAGTGGGCACGTTCGGGGTGCGACTGTCCCGCGCGGACGCCGCCGTAGTGTTGGGCTTATTCGCGGATACCGAGTGAGCGGTTCGGCCGGTTAGGAGACCGTGGGGGTTGGTATCAGGGATGCCTCGTACTCGACCTGAAGCTGAACGAGCTTGAGCATCAGCTCGCGCGATCGAATCTGATACACCCCGTCCGTCTTGTGGACGCCGAGAAACTTGGCCCAGGTGCTGTCCAGCAGAATCCAGTGGTTGTGCCTGCTCGTGGCGCGGATTTCGACAACACCGCCGCCATTCGTGTCGGGCGCGAATGTCATGCTCGTCATGTTCATCACATGCTCACTCCCCAGGCCGGTCCAGCTCATCTCGGCATACCTGCCACGTGGAGCTTACGGAGCCGGCGGCCGGGTTTCCACGGGGCAAGTACGTATAAGCGGTACCTGGTTCAAGCTAGGATCACGCCATGAAGGGGGCCATGGCTGCGGCGGGATCACCATGGAATGTTCGGCTGGTGGGCCGCAGCCATGAGCTGGCGGAACTCGAAACTGAGCGGCGAGCCGCGTCCACGCGGTTTCGAGTCGTCCTGCTGCTCGGCGACGCCGGGATCGGGAAGAGCCGGCTGGCGGCCGAATTCCTCGCCCGCAACCACGAGCGGGCACTGACGCTCACCGCCCGCGCCCACGCCCTGGGCGAGACATCGTCGTTCGGCGTGTGGGCCGAGGCGCTGGAAAGCCACCTGCGCGGCCACGACGCCGCATACATCTCCGAGATATGCGAAGGCTTCCTCGACGACGTCGCGGTCCTCATCCACAGTGCCGCGCTGGCGCGCGGCGGCGCGCCGGAGCGCGATCCGCCGAAGGTGCGGCTCCTGGGCGGTCTGGCGGGTGTGCTTTCCACCCTCGCCACCCGGGGACCGCTCGTCGTGGTGCTCGACGACATGCACCTGGCCGATGCCTCGTCGTGGGAGGCGTTGGGGAACCTGGCCCGGACCCTGTCGGCGGCTCCCATCCTGGTGGTGTGCGTGTCGCGGGCGGCGGAGCTCGGCGCGCACGACATGGGTAGCGAGGTGGTGCTCGGCCTCGAGCAGGAGGCCAGGATGCGGCGGATCACGCTGGCGCCGCTGGAGGCCGAGGCGGTCACCGAGCTCGCCTCGGTGGTCGTCGGAGCGCAGCCACCCACCGCGCTGTCCCGCTGGCTGCTGGACCGGTCACTGGGCAACCCCCTGTTCGCGCTGAGCCTGCTGCAGGGACTGCTCGACGAAGGTGCCGAGCTGTCCTCCCCCGGCCTGAGCACGCTCCCGCAGTACCTTGCCGAACGGATCGCCCAGCTGCTCAAACCCCTCGACGAGCCCGAGTTCCATGCGCTGGAGCTGCTCGCGGTCGCCGGGAAGCGGGTCGACCTTTCCGACCTGCTGCACCTGAACGACCGCCCGGCCGAGACCCTGTGCGCCGCC
Organism: Pseudonocardiaceae bacterium; assembly: GCA_036494005.1. Classification (GTDB taxonomy): domain Bacteria; phylum Actinomycetota; class Actinomycetes; order Mycobacteriales; family Pseudonocardiaceae. The sequence continues at coordinate 11,157 of DASXOV010000128.1, forward strand.
CTCGAGACGCTCGTGCGAGCCCGCTTGGTGCTCGAGCAGGAGCGCCGCAACCACATCACCTACGAAGTCGCCCATCCCCTGATCCGGGACGCGATCTACGAGCGGATCGGACGAGCTCGCCGGCGCGCACTGCACCGGATCATCGCCCGAGCCCATCTCGGCCAGGGCAACCTCGGCGCGGCCGCCCCCCACTTCGCCCGCTCGGCATCACCCGGCGACGGCGAGGCGGTCGACGCCCTCCGCGACGCCGTGCGGCAGGCGGAAGGGCGGGGGGCGTACCGGGAAGCGCTCGCGATCCTGGACGCGCTCGTGGAGCTGCTCCCGCCGGGGGACGCTCGCTGGCGAGACGTGATGCAGGACCTGGCCTGGCAGGCCGAATGGGTCGTGGACCATCGCGCCGACGCCGACGCCGTGATGGGAATCCGCCCGCTGCGCCGGATGGATGCCGTACTCGAGGGCCTGGACTCCCCCGCTGCCCGCGCGGCGGTCAAATTCCGCCTCGCCAGCTTCCTCGCGTGGGGCACCGGAGAACTGGACGAGGCGGAGCGCGTCTGCGAAGCCGCCCTTGAGCTGTTCGTCGAGGCGGGTGACCGCGCGAGCGCGCTCCTGTCGACCAACGAGATGGCGTGGATCCGCGGCCTGCAAGGCGACATCGTGGGCTTGCATGATCGGGCGCGGCGGGTGGCCGACGAGGCCGAAGCGGCGGATGAGCCGTTCGCACTCCTGCAGGCCCTCAGCGCCCTGGGAGTCGCGGCGGGGTGGCTGGGGCACCACGAACAGGCCCGTACCCTGTGGGAGCGCAGCACGGAGCTGGCAGCCGCGGCGGGTAAGCCCTACCGGTTGCTGTTCGCGCGTATCTCGCTCGCCGTCACCCATGCCTTCGCCGGTGACATCGAGGAGGCGACCAGGCTGATCACCGACGCGAAGACCCTCCCGGCCTGGGGCGAGAGCCCGGTGCCGGAGTGGGAGAGCATGGTGCTCTGGGTGGTCGGCGACTTCCGGGGAGCGCTGGTCAGCGCACGAGCGGCCGCGGTGGCATCGGGAACGCCCAGCAAGCGCAGTGCGTTCGGGTTGTCACACGGGGTGCTCTCGGCCGTGGAGGCCGACTGCCCCGAGGAGGCGGAGCGGTTTCTCCGCAAGGCGCTCGCCGCCTACGGGGGATGGGACTGGGCCTACTACTTCCAGTACGCGCTGTACGCCCAGGCGATGCTCGACTGGCGGAACGGGTTCGTGCCCCGCGCGCTCGCGACGCTGCGCGGGGTGAGCCGGCGCCTGCTCGCGATGAAGGCCATGCAGGCGGCCGTGTTCGTGCTGGTCGATCAGGCTGCTGTCGCAGCGGAAGCCGGGAACGTCGCGGCGGCTGAGGAAGCCGCCCGCGGCCTTGTTCCCCTGACGAACGGCGCATCCCCGACAACCGGCGCACCCCTGACCTACGGCGTCGGCTTCGACCCCTGTCACGCGATGGCCGAGATCGGCCTCTCCTGGGCGAGCGTCGCCTCCGGACGGCCGGAAGCGGCCGAGGCGCACGCGCGGCAGGCCCTGGACCTGCTCTCCGGGCAACGCCTGCGGTTCTGGACCTCCCGAGCGCACGAGGCACTCGCGCACGCGCTTCGAAGTCGCGAGCCCGCGGCGGCCCTCTCCGCGTTCGAAGCGGCAGGCCGGGGTTTCGAGCCGTGTGGCGCGATCTGGCGCCTGCACCGGACACATGACGCCATGCGTCAGGTCGGCAGCGCCGGCCGGCGCCTCGCGGCCCGAGCCGAGGGCACGGCCCTGACCCGCAGGGAGCGCGAAGTGGCCCAGCGCGCGGCTCAGGGACGCACCGCCCGGGAGATCGCCGAGCAGCTGTCGATCACGGAGCGGACAGTCGAGGGCCATCTCAGCAACGTGTACGCCAAGCTGGGCGTCGCCTCGAAACTTGAGCTGGTCCGGATCGCACCCACCCTCGAACTCTGAACGCCGATCACAGCCGGCTGCGCATCTCCCACAGCTCCGGGTAGAAGCGCAGACCGAAGCGGGCGCGCAGAAAAGAAGCTCCGGCACTGCCGTTGGTGCCGATCTTCGTGCCGATCTGGCGTTCGACGGTGAGCGCGTGCCGGGCGCGCCACAACGACCACGACTGATCGTGCCCGACCATGGCCTCCTGCAGATCCCACAGTGCGCCGTACTTCTCCCGGTCCCGGGCGATGGCGAGGTACGCCTCGGAACGCAGTTGCCGGGTGGAGGTGTCGAAACCGGCGTCGCCCAGCACGACCAGGAACGCCTCCCACAGGCACGGTTCGGCCAGGCGGCGGCGCAACACCTCGTGTTCGGCCGCGGTGAGCCAGTCCCGGCGCTGCGCATAGTCGCGGTCCTTGAGCCCGGACAGGAACTCGACCTCGAGGAACTGCGCGGACTGCGCACCGCTGGCCGTGCCCAATGCGGTGCGGAACCGCTCGAAGTCCGGCGCCTGCATGCTGTCCAGCACGTCGAACTGGTCGAGCAGGATGCGTTCGATGCGGCGGCACCGGTCCAGCCGGGTCCGGGGCGCCGTCGTCCGGCCGGCCAGCATGTCGTCCCGGGCGCCTTCGAGCTCGAACAGCAGGACCTTGACCCACAGTTCGAACACCTGGTGCACGGTGATGAACAGCAACTCGTCGGGCACCATCGGCGCCGAACGCGGGCATTGCAGGGCGAGCAGCTGATCCAGCCGCAGATAGCTGCCATAGGTCAGCCGGGCGTCCGCGGGAAGGGCCGTCACCGGCGCCCCTGAGCGGCGAGCCCCTGGGCGGCGAGCCCTTGGGCGGCGAAGGCCTCCTCGGCCCCCGGGACGTCGAACACCCCGGCCGACCGGCAGATCCGCACCGTCGCCTGGCAGATGTCCTGGATCCGGCCGGCATCGGCCTCGCCATAGCAGTCCCGCACCACGTCATCAGCGGTGTGCCGGTGCAGCCCGGCGAGTTGCAGCGACGAGCGGACCGGGCCGGTGTCCCAGTCCAGGCAGCCGCGGATCAGCACCGGCATCAGCCGAGCCACCCGAGGGCGCAGGGACCTGCTCAGCTGCGCCCACAGTTCGTGGAAGAACATCGCGAAGAACCGGTGGTGGCGGCCCTCGTCCCTGGCATGATCCCGCATCAGCTCGCGGACCGTGCTGACCACGGACCGATCGCCGGGCAGTTCGTTGAGCACCGCGGTGATGAGGGTCTCGAACACCACGACCTGCAGCAGCTCGGCCAGTCGCGGCTCGTCGGGCAGCAACCGCCGCCCGGCGGCCACCAGCCCGTCGACCAGTCCCCCGTAGTCCCAGTCCGGGATCGGGATCGCGGTCGCCGCGGCGATCTGGTCGGCCAGATCGAGGCTGTACAGCGCGTGATAACCCTCGTCGCAGTAGACCTTGAACGCGTCCAGCCGCACGGCGGCGGGCAGATCCAGCCCGGCGCGACCAGTGGCGATCAGCTCCGCCGCGCGGTTGACGATCCGGGTCTCCAGGTGGGTGGTGGACAGCAGGAACTGATACAGCTGGCGAACCGTGAGTTCGGTGCGCCGCTGCGGTGGCAGTTCGCGGACCGCCTCGTGGCCGAGGTGCGGTACCAGTTGCGCGGGAAAGAACACCGTGCCGTCCTCACCCGCTGCGCCGTCCTCAACCTCACCGAGCACCCGGCGGACCCCGGTCCGGACACCCGCCGCCTGGTACCACTGCGCCAGGGGACCCCCGGCGTCGGCGTACATCCACAGCTCCCCCGGCCTCAGGCGCCGGGCTTGACGCGAACGGGATCGGGAGTGGCGAGCCGGCCGAGCTCCTCGCCGAGCCGGTTGATGCCGTCGCGCACCACCGCCGGATCGGTGGTGTGGCAGATCCGGAACCAGCCGGGGTCGGGGCAGCCGAAGGAGCCGCCGGGCAGGATGTTCACCCGCGTGACGTCCCAGATGTGGCGCCACAGCGCCTGTTCGGCGTCGAAGGTGGCGGCTGGCAGCCAGCTGCGCAGATCCGCCCAGATGGAGAACCCGGCGCCGGCGGGTATCTGCGGGATGCCGTACCGGGTGAGCAGCCCGGCGGCCCGCTGGTGGGAGCGACGCAACCGGTTGCGGTGCTCGGCGAGGAACCTGCCGACCCAGCCCTGGCCGGCGAGCAGTTCGCGCAGCAGCCGCTGGGTGTCGGTGGAGACCGGCGCGAAGTAGGCGAGCGCCCGTGCGGCGGCCCGCACCTCGGGATGGCTGGTGTGCAGCACGCCGACCTTGAGCCCGGACAGGCCGAAGTCCTTGGCGAACCCCCACACCACGTGGACCCGCTCGGCGTGCTCGGTGCCGAGCACCGGGTCCAGCGCGCCGACGAAGGGATCGGGCCCGAACACCGAGTTGGCGTATATCTCGTCGACGATGAGGTCGACGTCGTGGCGCCGCGCCACCTCGCGCAGCTCGCGCAGGACGCGGCCGGGGTGCACGTGCCCCACCGGGTTGTCCGGCGAGGTCACCGCGACGGCACGGACGGTCACGCCGTCGGCGCGGGCCCGGCTCAGCGCGCGGTCGATCATCGCCGGGTCGAGCCGGAATCCGGTGGCACCGTCCAGGGGCACCCGGATCAGCCGGGCCCCGGACCGCCCGGCCAGGTCGACGTCGAGTGCGCTGTAGTACGGGGCGGGCACGATGATGGCCTCACCCGGGTCGCACAGCACGCTGGCGATGACGTCCAGCGCCCCGGTGGCGCCGCTGACCACCACCAGGTCGTCGGGATCCACCTCGGCACGCCAGCACCGCCCGAGGAAGGCGGCGATCGCGGTGCGCAGCGCCGGGGTGCCGTGCAGCGGGCCGTAGTGGGTGTCCTCGGCGCGCACCGGCCGGGTAGCGGTGAGCCTGGGGGCGAGCAGGTCCCAGACCAGGCGGTTCTCCGCGGTGCCGAGGTTGAGGTAGCCGCCCGGGTTGTGCTCCGGGTGGTACGGGTCGGCCTGGGCGCGGAAATGGGCGGTGGCGATGGCGGGTGACTGGGCGGCTAGCAGGGCTGCGCGCTGGGACACCATCACTCGCCCCGCAGCGTGGCCCGGGCATCCTCCTCGGCCCAGCCGGTGAGCAGACCGGGGTGCGACCCCAGGCCCATCGACGCGTCGATCACCGCGCCGTGCAGCACCTGGGCCTCGTCGCTGGCCAGCCACCACACCACCTCGGCGATCTCGGCCGGTTGGATCAGCCGGCCCTGCGGCAGCCTGGCCTCCAGGTCCCGCCGGCGCTGCTCGGGCAGGCCCGCCAGGGTGCTCTGCTGCAGCATGGTCGTGTCCACCGCACCGGGACAGATCGCGAACACCCCGACCGGCTGGTGCGCCAGCTCGGCGGCCAGATGCTTGGTCAGGTAGGCCAGCGCGGCCTTGCTCATGCCGTCGGCGGCTTCGAAACCGGGAAAGGCCGCCACTCCGCCGCCCACGCTGGAGACGTTGACGATCGTGCCGTGGCCCTGGTCGAGCATCCCGGGCAGCAGCTGGCGGATCAGCCACAGCGGCCCGACACTGTTGATCCACAGGAAGGCCGCCTCCCGGCGGCGATCGGGACCCGGCACGTACTGCTCGATCGACTTGGAGCCCACCGCGGCGTTGTTGACCAGCACGTCGACCTGGCCGGGAAGCTGCTGGACCAGGCATTCGTGGCTGGACCAGTTGCCCTGGTCGAACTCGAACGCCTCCACGTCCCAGCCGTGCGCGGACAGTTCGGCCACGGTGGCCAGGGCGCGTTGCTGGCCGGTGCGGTAGGTGAACCACACCTGGTCACCACCGCGGGCGAATCGCTCCACGGTGGCCCGGCCGATACCGCTCGAACCTCCGGTGATCAGCACCCGGCGGGACCTGGGCTGGGGCCTGGGCTCGGACATCCGGTCACGCCCGCTTCGCCGTGGCCTGCGCGCCCAGCCCCATCTTGCCCAGCCCCATCTGGGCGAAGACGGCGCGGCCCACCATGTCCCGTGAATCACCCAAACCCAGCGGCAGATCGAAGTGGTTGCGCGCGGGCACCACCAGATCGACGACCGGGGACCCTAGTTCAGCCACGGTACTCACCAGCTCCTCGTGTTCGTCGGCGAACGCCACCGTCTCATTGCTGCCGCGGGCCACCACCAACGGCGGCAGACCGGCCCGCAACTGCCGGACCGGGCTGTTGCGGGCGGCCTCGTCGATGCTCAGGCCGATCGCGTCGCCGACACAGGTGTGCCGCAACGGCTCCAGCTCGTAGATCCCGCTGAGCAGGGTGGCCCCCCGGATGACGTCCCGTGGGCGCAGACCGGCAGGCAACCAGTCCTCCAGCAGGCACATCGCCACTAGGTGCGCTCCCGCCGAGCTGCCCGACAGGTGGACCCGTTTCGGATCGATCCCCAGCTCGACGGCGTGGCGGCGCAACCAGAGCACGCCCCGGCGCACCATCGCCACGATCTCGTCCAGCCGGTGCCGCGGGGCCAGGCCGTACCCCAGCGCGGCGAACGCACTGCCGTGGGACAGCAGACCGGGAGCCGCGAAGGACGACTCCGCCTCGCTGAGCTCCTGCCAGTAGCCGCCGTGGATGAAGACGTGCAGCGGCGCGTTCGGCGCCGGCGCGTTCGACAGCGGCGCGTGGAAGAAGTGCAGCACCTCGGCGCGGTCCGGTCCGTAGCGCAGCGCCAGCCAGGGAAACCGGTCGCGGGCCTGGGCGGACCGTTCCGCGTACTGCCGCAGGTAGCGGCCCAGGTTCGGCACGCAACTGCTCGGCGTGTACGCGCAGTCCCGCGCGGCCCGGTCGGTGTCCCAGGGACGCGCGGGGCGCCACCGTCGGGGCGCCCCGCGCAGCCCGGCCACCCCGGCTGGCCCCCGGCTCTCGATGACCGTCTCAGCGATCTGCATCTGCCCCTACGCCTCCGGACGTTCCAGCCGCCGTCACGACCGCTTCCTGCACAGATCCGGCTAGGCGCCCCCGCGCAGCGGTGGCGATCCGAAGGGGCGCCTAGCCGTGACCTCGACCGAGAGTGGCCACGGGACTCTGCCGACGCGACTCAGGTCCACCCGTGACCACCTCCTCAATCTGCGAACACAGACTACATAGTAATTCTCAGTTGCGGAACTTATTAACCGTTTATTCCGCAACTGAGGATGTCGTCGGGTCTCCTATGTCGAAGGACCAGCGCGATGACAAGGACCGCGACGGCCTGGGCGAGCTCGCACCCGATCATGACCCGGCGCAGGTCGAACCGATCGCTGAGCACCCCGGTCAGCGGCCCCAGCAGCGCCGGCGCGAAGTCACCGACCAGCAACAGCGCGGCCACCGCGAAGGCCCGCCCGGTGCCATCGGCAACGTAGAGCAGCAGAGCGACCAGGCTGAGCGAGCTCCCGAACATGGAGACCGCCCGAGACAGCCACAGCCAGCGAAACGCGATGTTGGAGCGCAGCGCCGCGCCACGTGGTGTCGCAGTCGCACCGCTTGACTCATGGTCGGACAACGCGCTCGCCCGCGTCTCCCCCACCACCGAGAGCTGCGACACGACTGTCTGCGAGTACTCGCCTTGCCTCGGACGAGTCAACGATAATGGGTCCAGAACGCTGCAGCGGAGTTCTCATGAGCAACGAATACCTGGACGCCGGGACTGGCCGCCGCAGCGTGCGCAAGTCGTGCCTCAGCGGCGACCAAGGTGACTGCGTCCGATGGTGGCATTCCTGCGTGTCGCACGAGTCAGGACCCTTCGGTTCTGATAAGCGTCTGCTATGGCAGCCGATGTGACGCTCGACGACGATCTGCTCAGCCGGGTGCGGGAGCTACGCGCGGGGGGACGGTCGCCGAAGGAGATCGCCCGAGCCCTCGGCGTCCGTCCCGCCGCCGTTGCTCAGCTGGTAAGGACCCTCGCTCACCATGACGCGGCCGCGCAGCCGGAGCGGGCGGTGGTCGGGTGCTGGGTCAGCCCGGGCTGGAGCGCGGCGCTCACCGTGGAAGGGCACGAGGACTGGCCGGACGTCCCGATCTCCGACGGAGGTCCAGAGGGGGTCGCCAGCGTCGCCGTGGCGCGGCGGCACCGTCCACAGCGGGTATCGGTCTGCGGCTACCTCGTCGACGTGTACTGCCTCGGCGTCAAGAACGCGCTGGGGCCGCAGATCATGAACGAGCGGGACCTGCCGGCTTTCCTACGCCGCTTCTTCGCCGCATTCGACGAGGTCGCGGCGCCACTGTCAGCACCGTTCGAACTGGCCCGTCACCTGGTGCACGGCGCGGCCGACTACGCCCGCCGGCTCGGCTTCGAACCCGCACCCGACTTCGAGCCGGCCGCAGGACACCTCGACCCGTGGCAGGAGACCAGCGCCATCACATTCGGGCGCCACGGCGTCCCGTACTACGTTTCAGGCCCCTACGACAACCCGGCCACCGTACTGCGGACGCTGCGCGACACCGTCGGTGACGGCAACTTCCAGTACATCGCGCCGATCGAGGCCACAACTCGCTGGTGACCCGCGGCAACGGTCAACACCGTGGCATAGCCGGGCGTGCACAATCGCCTGCGAAGGATGGCGCCGCACTCAAGCGGGATGACGAGGTTCCGGTACCCAGCCTCGACACCCTGAAGGATCAAATCCGGGAGTCCCTGGACGCATCCGACTATCCGAAAGGTCTGCAGGGCATCGGAATCCGCCGCGACGATCCTCTGCCAGACCAGTCACCTGATGGCCGGCTTCAATGGGATCACGGCACAGCAGGCGCTGGGTCAGCGCATCAGCCCACCGCGATTGCCGCGCTGACCGTCGCCGCCGCCTGACGGCTCCGGCGAGCCCGAGGCACGGTGTCGGCAGGACCATGACGCTCGGCGGATGAGGCGAGTCCTGCTTGGGCGCGACGTCCGTTTCGCTGGGTGTTCCCGCTCGGTCATCGGGGCGGCGCAGGCTGCTCGTGAGCGCTGTCGACATCGCGGCCGTGCATGCCGGGCTCCGTGCCGATGCCCCAGCTGATCACCCGGCGCGGGTGAATCCGGATGATCTCCGGGCTGGTGTGGCCCGACATCGGCTGCTGATCGACGAGCGCCTCCGCGTCACCACGGATCTCCACCCCGCGCACCGTCCAGGGATTGCGGGACACCAGATCGTCGACGACCAGGGCCACTACACCGTTCGCGGCCACATTGTGGAATTTCCGGGTGGCACCGAGCGCAAGGCCACCGATGTCGATGGTCCCAGTCTCCTCGTTGTACCGGAAGCCCACCGGGTTGTTCTGCAGTGATCCATCCGGGCGGCGGGTAGCCAGCCGACCGAGCGGTTGACTCGCCAGGTAGTCGCGTTCTTCCGAGGTGAGAGTCATGCAGCCATCGTGCCGCCTCTACCATGGCTGAGGTCAAGGGAAAACGGCTCGACCCGCACGCCGATGGTTCATGCCAGGCAGCGGCCACTCCGCGCATCCGCCGGTTGCGAGGTTTCGCTGCAGGCTCGCCGGGTAGTACGACAGCGTGGGTATGCGCGACTGGATGCGGCGGTGGCCGGTCTACCGGCAGCTGACCGGCACCGATCCGACCGGGCGGGGCGACGCGGTGCGGTCAGAGCGGACCGAGCGGATCCGGCCACGCACCGAGGAGGCCGACCGGGTGGTCGGCTCGATCTGCCCGTACTGCGCGGTGGGCTGCGGGCAGCGCATCTTCGTCCGGGGCAAGAAGATCACCCAGATCGAGGGCGACCCGGACTCGCCGATCTCGCGGGGCCGGCTCTGCCCGAAGGGCTCGGCGACCAAGCAGCTGGTGACCACCCCGAACCGGGTGACCACGGTGCGCTACCGCCGTCCGCACGGCACCGAGTGGGAGGACCTGGACCTGGACACCGCGATGGACATGATCGCGGACCGGGTGCTCGACGTCCGGCACCGGACCTGGCAGGACACCGACGCCGAGGGCCGGGTGCTGCGCCGCACGATGGGCCTGGCGCACCTGGGCGGTGCGACGCTGGACAACGAGGAGAACTACGTCATCAAAAAACTGTGGACCGCACTGGGAGCGGTCCAGGTGGAGAACCAGGCCCGGTTTTGACACTCCTCCACGGTCCCCGGTCTGGGGGTCTCGTTCGGGCGCGGCGGCGCGACCACCTTCCAGCAGGATCTGATCAACTCCGACTGCATCGTGATCCAGGGTTCGAACTTCGCCGAGTGCCACCCGGTCGGGTTCCAGTGGGTGATGGAAGCCAAGGCGCGCGGCGCGACCGTCATCCACATCGACCCGCGGTTCACCCGCACCAGCGCGATGGCCGACCATGTCGTCCCGATCCGCGCCGGGTCCGACGTCGCCTTCCTCGGCGGGCTGATCAACTATGTGCTCACCGAGGGCAAGGAGTTCCGGGACTACGTGGTCGCTTACACCAACGCCGCGGCCATCGTCACCGAGGACTTCCAGGACACCGAGGACCTCGGCGGGCTGTTCAGCGGCTTCGACGCCGCATCGCAGAGCTACGACATCAGCAGCTGGCAGTACGAGGGCGCGCAGCCGGCGGCAGCGGCAGCCGGACAGCGCGACACCGGACCGGCCAGCCAGGCGGGCAGGCACGGCGGTGAAACCCACCGCGCCAGCTCCGGCGGCCAGCAGTACGGCAGCGGTGGCGCGTCGATCGGCGCCAAGCCGAACCGGGACGAGACACTGCAGCACCCGCGCTGTGTGTTCCAGATCCTCACCCGGCACTTCGCCCGCTACACTCCGGAACTGGTCGAGCAGGTATGCGGGATCTCCCCGGAGGCCTTCACCACGGTGGCCGAGGCGATCACCGCCAACAGCGGCCGGGAGCGCACCACGGCCTGGGCCTACGCGGTGGGCTGGACCCAGCACAGCACCGGGGTGCAGTACATCCGCACGGCCTCGATCCTGCAGGCCCTGCTGGGTAACATCGGCCGCCCGGGCGGCGGCATCCTGGCGCTGCGCGGGCACGCCAGCATCCAGGGCTCCACCGACATCCCGACCCTGTTCGACCTGCTGCCCGGGTACCTGCCGATGCCCCACGCGCACCGCGAACAGGACCTCGAGACCTACTGCGCCGCCGACGCGGGCCAGACCGGGTTCTGGGGCAACATGCCCGCCTACCTGGTGAGCCTGCTGAAGTCCTACTGGGGGGACGCCGCGACCCCGGAGAACGACTTCCGCTTCGACTGGCTGCCCCGGATCGACGGCGACCACAACAACTTCCGTTCCGTGCTCGGCATGATCGACGGCACGGTGCGCGGGTACGTGGTGGCGGGTGAGAACCCCGCGGTCGGCGGGGCGAACGCGCGGCTGCAGCGCCAGGGGCTGGCCAACCTCGACTGGCTGGTGGTGCGCGACTTCACCTGTGTCGAGACCGCCACCTTCTGGCAGCGCCCCGAGGACGGGCGCCCAGAAGACGTCGGCACCGAGGTCTTCTTCCTGCCCGCCGCGACGCACGCGGAGAAGGACGGCTCGTTCACCAACACCCAGCGCCTGCTGCAGTGGCATCACAAGGCGGTCGAGCCGCCCGGCGACGCCCGCAGCGACCTGTGGTTCTTCTACCACCTGGGTCGGCGCATCCGGGAGAAGCTGGCCGGCTCGACGGATCCCCGTGATCGCCCGATCCTGGAGCTGACCTGGGACTACGGTGCGCACGGCCTGATCGGGGAACCCAGTGCGGACGCGGTACTCGCAGAGATCAACGGGGCCGGCCCGGACGGTGAGCCACTGAGCGCCTACACCCAGCTGCGCGACGACGGCTCCACCCGCTGCGGGTGCTGGATCTACTGCGGGGTCCGCGCCGACGGGGTCAACCAGGCGGCCCGGCGCCGTCCGGGTGCGGAACAGAACTGGGTGGCCCCGGAGTGGGGGTGGGCGTGGCCGGCCAACCGGCGGATCCTCTACAACCGCGCCTCGGCCGACCGGCGAGGCCACCCGTGGAGCCCGCGTAAGGCCTACGTCTGGTGGGACGCGCAGGCCCGGCGCTGGACCGGGCACGACGTACCCGACTTCGAGCCCGGCAAGCCGCCGGACTACCGGCCACCCCCGGACGCCACCGCGCAGGACGCGCTGTCCGGTGACGACCCGTTCATCATGCAGGCCGACGGCAAGGCGTGGCTGTTCGCGCCTGCCGGGCTGGCCGACGGCCCGTTGCCGGTGCACTACGAGCCGGTCGAGTCACCGCACCGCAACCTGCTGTACCCGGGCCGGCCCGTCAACCCGGCCGCGATCACCTACGACCGGCCGGGCAATCGCTTCCACCCGCCGGGCAGCGACGCCTACCCCTACGTGCTCACCACCTACCGGCTCACCGAGCACCAGACCGGTGGCGGCATGACCAGGCACCTGCCCTACCTGGCAGAACTGCAACCCGAGGCGTTCTGCGAGGTCTCCCCGGCCCTGGCCGCCGAACGTGGGCTGCGCCACCTCGGGTGGGCCACCATCGTCACGGCACGCAGCGCGATCGAGGTCAAGGTGCTGGTGACGGCACGGATGCGCCCACTGCGCGTGGACGGGCGGACCAGTCATCAGATCGGGGTGCCGTGGCATTTCGGGCCCAACGGGCTGGCCACCGGTGACAGCGCCAACGATCTGCTGGCGATAGCGCTGGATCCGAACGTGCACATCCAGGAGTCCAAAGTGCTCACCTGCGACATCCGGCCGGGGCGCCGGCCGGGCGGCCCCGAGCTGCGCGAGCTCCTTGCCGACTACCGACGGAGGGCGGGTATCCCGGAATGAGTACCTCGGAGCTGGGCATGCCCCGGATGGGCTTCTTCACCGACACCTCGGTGTGCATCGGCTGCAAGGCCTGCGAGGTGGCCTGCAAGGAGTGGAACCTGGTGCCGCCCGACGCCGGTCCGACCGGCAGCGGGCCGGGCACCGACACCGACATCGCGGCGATGGACCTGCTCGGGATGTCCTACGACAACACCGGCTCGCTGGGCGCCAACACCTGGCGGCACGTGGCGTTCATCGAAGCCGAGGCCGACGATCCGAGGCAGGGCGATGTCCGCTGGCTGATGGCCTCGGACGTGTGCAAGCACTGCACCCACGCGGCCTGCCTGGACGTCTGCCCCACCGGTGCGCTGTTCCGTACCGAACTCGACACCGTGGTAGTCCAGGAGGACGTGTGCAATGGCTGCGGCTACTGCGTGCCCGCCTGCCCGTACGGGGTGATCGACGTCCGCCCCGGCGACGGACGGGCCTGGAAGTGCACCCTGTGCTACGACCGGACCAAGGAGGGGCTGACCCCGGCCTGCGCTCAGGCCTGCCCCACCGAGTCGATCGTGTACGGACCGCTGGACGAGTTGCGCGAGCGCGCCGACCTGCGCCTTGCCACCCTGCGGGAGGCCGGTGAGAGCCGCGCCCAGCTCTACGGTCGCGATCCGGACGACGGGGTCGGCGGCGACGGCGCGTTCTTCCTGCTGCTCGACGAACCCGAGGTATACGGGTTACCGCCGGACCCGGTGGTGACCACTCGCGACCTGCCCGCGATGTGGGGCCGGGCGGCGCTGGCCGCCGCCGGGCTGGCCGCCGCCGTCGCCGGGGCATTCCTGGGCGGGCCACGCTGATGACCTCCGTCCAGCCAGGACGCCGCCGGGGCCGCAAGCGGGAGCGCGGTTCCATGGTGCCGCCCGCACAGTTCGGCTCGTACTACGGGCTGCCGATTCTCAAACGCCCGACCTGGAAATCGCCCGACGTACCGATTTACCTGTGGGCGGGCGGCGCGGCGGGAACCAGCGCCGTACTGGCCGCACTGGCCGACCTGACCGGGCGGCCCACCCTGCGGCGCGGCGGGCGGTGGGTGGCCGCCTGCGGTGCGATGATCGGCTCGGTCGCCCTGATCCACGACCTCGGGCGGCCGGCGCGCTTCCTCAACATGCTGCGGGTGGTCAAGCCGACGTCGCCGCTCTCGGTGGGCAGCTGGATCCTCACTCCGTTCGGGGCGCTGGCCGCAGCCGCGGCCGCGTCGGAGCTGACCGGGATCGCGCCCCGGCTGGGCAGGGTCGCCGGCTGGGGCGCCGCGGCGCTGGGACCCGCGCTGGCCAGCTACACCTCGGTACTGGTGGCCGACACCGCGATCCCCGCCTGGCACGAGGCCCGCAACGAGCTGCCGGCGCTGTTCGTGGGCAGCGCCGCCGCTGCGGGTGGCGGTGCCGGGCTCGTGCTCGCCACGGTGGCGGACAACGGACCCGCCGCCCGGATCGCCGCCGTCGGAGCAGTGACGGAACTGGCCGCCGGGCAGGCGATGGAACGGCACCTGGCTGGACTGCCCGGGGGTCTTGAGCGGGTCTATCAGACCGGGCGGGCCGGGCGATGGAACCGAGCCGGGCAGGTCCTGACCACCGCCGGTGGCGTCGGCGCGCTGTTCCTGCAGCGTAGCCGGGCCGGCTCGGTGCTGGCCGGGCTGGCGCTGCTGGCCGGTTCCCTGGCCACCAGGTTCGCGGTGCTCCACGCCGGGCGGGCCTCGGCCGACGACCCACAGCACGTCATCGCCCCCCAGCGCGAACGCCTCGCCCAGCGCACCACGCACCACGCACCGGGACACGTACAGACCGTTGACTAACCTGGGTGGCGCTCGGCCACCGTAGGTAACGAGCATGAACGTGGAACCGGAGATGACGTGAACGACTCGCACACCTGGATGGAGCGGCTCGCGGATCAGGTCGCGGAGCGGGCGTCCGGGGCGGCGACGTCCGGGACGGTGGCGTCGGGAACCGCGGTGGTCTGCGCGTCGGGTATCTCACCCTCGGGGCCGATCCACCTGGGCAACCTGCGTGAGGTGGTGACCACGCACCTGGTCGTCGAGGCGTTGCGCCGCCGTGGTGTGGACGCCGTGCACCTGCACTCGTGGGACGACTACGACCGGCTGCGCAAGGTGCCCGCCGGGGTGGACGAGCAGTTCCAGCGCTACGTCGGCGCCCCGCTGTCGGCGGTGCCGGATCCGTGGGGCCGGACCGACTCCTACGCATCGCACTTCATCGACGAGTTCACCGGAGCGCTCGACGTGCTGGGCATCCGGATGCGCGAGGTCAGGCAGTCGACCCAGTATCCGAGCGGCACGTACAACGCGGCGATCCGCACCGCGCTGGAGCATCGCGGGCTGATCTTCGACACGCTTGCGGCGCAGCAGACACCGGGCCGTCTGGAGCGGCCCGCGGCGGAACGCCGCCGCGAGTACTACCCCTTCCGGCCGTACTGCGAGGCGTGCGGGAAGGACGAGACACAGATCGAGGAGTACGCGGGGGAGACGGTCGGCTACCGGTGCCGGTGCTCCCACCAGGGCACGATGAGCCTCGCCGACGGGGCCAAGATCAGCGGCAAGCTGGTGTGGAAGGTCGACTGGCCGATGCGCTGGGCGCACGAGGGCGTCGCATTCGAACCGGCAGGCGAGGACCACCACGCACCGACCGGCAGCTTCACCGTCGGGCGCCACCTCGTGGAGTCGTTGTACGGCGGTCGTGCGCCGCACTCGGCGGTGTACTCGTTCGTCAGCCTGGCCGGCGCGAACGGCAAGATGTCCGGCTCGGCGGGTGGTGCCGCCATCCCGTCCACCGCGCTGGACGTGCTGGAACCCGCCCTGGTCCGCTGGCTCTACACGCGCAGGCTGCCGGAGCAGTCCTTCGCGATCGATCTGACACCGGTCTCGGTGCAGCGGCTCTACGACGAGTGGGACCGGATGGCCGCCCGGGTGCAGGACGGCGCCGAACCGGGCGAGGCCCGGGTTCGCTCATACTGCGTCCGCACCTCGGCCGGACCGGTGGACCACACCCCGCGTGCGGTGCCGTTCCGCCTGCTCGGCGCCACCGCGGACATCACGGCCGCGAATCGGGAGCAGATGGTGCGGATCGTGCGCCAGCACCTGCCCGCCGACGAGCGCCCGGCCGCCGACGACGAGTTGCTCCGCACCCTGGAACCTCGGCTGAGCTGCGCGATCAACTGGGCGACCCGCCTGGTGCCGCCGCAGCACCGGACGACCATCGCCGGGGCCTTCGACACCGCCGAGTGGGACCGGCTCGACGAGCGGACCCGCCGGGCGTTGCGCCTGCTCGTCGACCGGCTCGGTGATGCGTGGGACCTCGACAGCCTCACCACCCTGGTGTATTCGGTGCCGAAGCTGATGCTCGGTCTGCCTGCCGAGGCCGGCCCGACTCCCGAGATCAAGCAGGCGCAACGGGAGTTCTTCAAGACCATGTACCGGCTGTTGTGCGCCGGCGAGACCGGCCCGCGGTTGCCGACGTTGCTGCTCTCCATCGGGCTCGACCGCAGCCGCAGCCTGCTCGCCCCGCCCTCGGCCCCACCCTCGACGGGGGACCGGCGCGACGAAACTACGGCGACGCCAGGCTGAGCACGTCGGCCAGGGCGCTCGCCCCCGCGGTGACGACGGCGGGCACCCTGAGGTAGGAGTTCGCCGATGCCGAGCTCAGCACCACGACCACGTACCGCAGGTCCCCGCCCACCAGCCCGGTACTGGCCATCACCGCCTGGGATCCGCTGGTTCCCCAGCCCTGCTTGATCGCCCACGTGGTGTGCGGCAGACCGTTCGGAATGCCGAAGTACTGATCGAAACCGTCCGCGGCCGTCTGCGGAGCGTCGGAGAGCGCGCCGACCAGGAAGTCCCGGGTGGGCGCGGGCAGCTGGTCGGTGATGTACCGGTACACGGTCACCATGTCCTGGGCGGTGATCAGCGTGTCACCCCACTCGCCGGGATCGTCCGGCGGCCGGGTGCCGGTGAGCCCCAGCAGGGTGACCATTCTGGTCACCAGCGCGGGGCCACCGTCGGCGCCCCAGAGGTTGTCGGCGATGCCGTCGTCGCTGTCGGCGAGCATCTGATGCAGCTGCTGTTGGGTCCCGCTGTCCGGGAGTGCCCAGTTGTTCGCAGCCAGGACGCCGAGCGCGATGAGCAGCTTCACCACGGACATGGCGGCGAACTGCTGGTCGGCGTTGTTGCTCGCCAGCACCGTGCCGGTCTGCCGGTCATACACCTCGAAACCGACATCGGCGCTGGGCAGCACCGCGAGCATGGTCTGTTGCACCCGCGCGGCCACCACGGCCGGGTCCACGGCGGGCAGCGCCGCAGGGGTCGCCACCGTCGTCGGCGGAGCGGTCGGCGGAGCGGGTGGAGGTGTACTGCTGGATGCGGTGCTGCTCGGCAGGCTGCGCGGGACCGCGGTCAGCCTCCTGACCGTGGCGGAGCGGTGCACGACCGGCGCCACCGCCACGGAGGCCAACCCACCACCGGCGGCACACACCAGAGCTGTGGTCGCCAGCACCAGGAGACGTTTCATGCTTCAAGAGTCGCTGCGCGGAGCCAAGCTTTTACGCCTCGGGCAGATTTCTGGCCGAACCCTCAGCCGATCTCCAGGATTCTCCGGACCGGGCACGCCCGGTCGGGTGCGGCCACCACAAGTGCCGCAACATCAACCACCCGATCTCGAGCGACGAAGGAAGGTCCGGCGCGGGGCGTTCGGATCCTTGGCGAACGCGGCGCGCATGGCGGGCCGGTTGGCCACGACCGCGAGGGCGGCCAGCGGGATGAGCTGCAGCACCTGCACCACCCGCAGCCAGCCGGGATACTCCCCCGAGATCAGCAAGGATCCGACGGCCAGCAGCCCGGCCAAGGAGACTATCCGCACCCGCCAGTACGCCCGTCGGCTGCCCCCGTGCAGCCGCCGGGCCACCCAGACGTAGATCACCGCCACGATCACCACTGGGATCGGCCTGGTCCACAGCGTGATGGACAGCTGCTCCCTGGTCGCCTGCAGATCGTGCGCCGAGGGCGCCGGGCCGAGATGCCGGGCGAGTTGGTAGTCCAGGATGTTCTGGTGGAACAGCAAGGTCAGCACGGCGAACACCGCGCTCATCCCCAGATTCACGAACAACAGGATGACTACGGTGCGGATCGCCTGCGTGGACGCCTGGTCCCGATCCGCGGTGCGTGCCGCCGCGATCGGTTCAGCCTGCTCCCCGGGCGAGATCTTCTGCTCTGTCACATCCGGTGACACTACGTGCGCTCGGCGCGCCGGACGGCTCTTTTACCAAAGACTTACGTCTACCTTCCCGCCGTCGTGAGGAAGGGGACTTCAGCTTGGGAAACCGGGAAGTGCAAGCAGTGGCGCTCCTGCTCGCGGCAGTCGTCAGCGCTCCAAGTCAGGCGGAGTCTTTGATACTGCGGAGTCTTTGATACGGCGGAGTCTTTGATACTCGGGCCGGGCGGCACCAGCACAGACGCCGGCGGGACATCGTCGACATCCTCCTAGATCTCAACGAATTTCCGGTGGCCGCACTCCTGGCTGAACGTATCCATCTGATCCGCAAGAGGTTTCCGGTACATACCCAGCCGGACCGGCGCCGCTGCTGATCGTGCGGTGGCGCCAGTTGCAGTACTAGATCGTGCGGTAGTCGCGGGGGCTGTAGCGGGGACCGAACCGGGGGCGGCGGTGTCCGGAGGCCTCGATGTAGCGCACCGCGCGGTGCCGCTGCGGGATGTAGGGCGCCAGCACCGCCAGCATGCCCTCGTCGTCCAGCGGCTTGCCGAGCAGCGCGTACCCGACGACGGACGGGATGTGAAAGTCCCCGATGCTCACCGCATCGGCGTCCGACCAGGCCCGCTGGGCCACCTCGGCTGCCGTCCACACGCCGATCCCGGGAACCAGGCAGAGCAGGTCTCGGGCGGCCTTGCCACCCAGCGCCACCGCACCCTCCAGCCGGTGCGCCACGGTGGCCGCCGCCAGCAGCGCCCGGCGCCGCGAGCGGTCCACCCCGGCCCGGTGCCACTCCCAGTCCGGGATCGCGCGCATCGCGGCCGACGTGGGCGGCAGCCGCAGTTCACCCGGCCCGGGAGCGGGTTCGCCGAAACGGCGGCACAGCTCACGCCAGGAGCGCCGGGCCTCGATGCCGGTGACCTTCTGTTCGAGCACCGCGGGCACCAGCACGTCCCACACCCGGCGGGTCGCACCGAGACGCAGCCCCGGCATCCGCCGCCTGACCTGCGCGATCAGCGGGTGGTGGGCCACGAAGCCGCTGTCGTCGTCATCGGCGCCGAGCAGCCCGGGGACACCGTCCAGAGTCCAGGCCGCGCCCGGTCCCCAAGCCGTGGCGTGCACCGTGGCGTCCGGTTCCCGCCGCAACGCCAGGGTGGCGGGGCCGTCAGGTGTGGTGCCCGCGCGCCACACGGTGCCGTCGGCGTCCACCCGCATGGTGGGGTCACCCCGGCCACGGTGCAGCGGAGCCAGCACCGCGAGCAGGTCCAACGGGTAGCCCGGGGTCCAGGATCGACCCGGCGCGACGTCAGACATCGGTGACGTCAGACATTGTCAGACATCGGTGGAGAAGCGCACGCCCCCGGCTGGCAGTTCGACACCCGGCCAGACCCGCAGACCGTCGCGCAGCTCGCAGCGGGCACCGACCACCGCGCCGTCACCGATCACGACATCGTGCAGCACGGCGTCGGGCCCCACCTGCGCGTCGGCGCCCAGCACGCTGCGGTGCAGCTGCGCGCCGGGACCGATCCGCGAGAAGTCCATCACCACCGACCCGATCACCTGTGCCCCGCTGTCCACCACGGCGCCCGCACCCACCACGGACCCACCCGCGACCCGCGCCCGTGGATGCACCTTCGCGCCCGGCAGCAGCAGCGCCTCCCCCACCGGCCCGGGCAGCGCGGGTGAGGGAGCCAGCCCGCGCACCAGATCGGCCGAGCCCTGCACGTAGGCCGCCGGGGTGCCCAGGTCCAGCCAGTAGGACTCGTCCACGTGTGCCTGCACCCGGGCCCCGGCGGCGAGCAACCCGGGGAAGGTCTCGCGCTCCACCGACACCGCGCGCCCGGCCGGGATCGAGTCGATCACCTCACGACGGAACACGTAACAACCGGCGTTGATCTGGTCGGTCGGCGGGTTGCCGGTCTTCTCCAGGAATTCGAGTACCCGGCCGTCGGGCGTGGTGGGCACGCAGCCGAACGCCCGGGGGTCGGGCACCCGCACCAGGTGCAGGGTCACGTCCGCCGCGGCGCGGCGGTGCGTCGCCACCACCTCCGCCGGGTCGAGGCCGGAGAGCACGTCGCCGTTGAACACCAGCACGTCGGGCTCGGTCAGTGCCGACGCGACGTTGCGGATGCCGCCCCCGGTGCCCAGCGGCTCGTCTTCGACGACGTAGTCCATCGCCAGACCGAGCGCGGAGCCGTCGCCGAAGTAGGTGGCGAACACCTCGGCGCGGTAGGAGGTACCCAGCACCACATGCCGCACCCCGGCGGCGCGGATCCGGGCCAGCAGGTGGGTCAGGAACGGCACCCCCGCGGTCGGCAGCATCGGTTTGGGTGCCGACAGGGTCAGCGGACGCATCCGAGTACCCATCCCCCCCACCAGTACCACCGCCTCCACACCCGGCAGCGGCGCGGGGTCCACGATGGAGGGGTCCACGATGGAAGGATCCGCTGTGGACGAGTCTGTAGTGGAAGGGTCTGCTGTGGAACTCGAAACCACGGCATGTCCTCCTGGAATGTTCTCTGAACAGTAAACGGGGCGCTAGTCTGGCCCCCGGATGCCGCGACGCGGCAACCGGACGGTGCGGGCCCGGTGGTGACCCCGGTAGTGACCCTGCCACGACGGCCCGGCAAGGCGTTGTGAAGGGTCCGCTGTCGGGAGCCCCGAGGGGCCGCACGAAAGAAGGAGGCGCAGCCGGTGGATGCCCTGGATCGCGCCGACCAGACCCTGGCCCGGGCCCAAGCTCGCCGAGCCGGCGTCGTCACCCCCGATTCGGCGACGTCGCCGATGGACCACAGAAACACGGTGCAGATCCCGCGCTCGCTGGTGGAAGCCGCGGAGCACGATGACGGCGATCCCGATTCGACGATCGTGATTCCATCCGCGACCGACGATCCCCGAGCGGGTGCCCTGGGTGGCTTCGGCCCGGTCCGCCCACGCCGCTGACGTTGCCCTGACCTCAACGTGACGTCGTCCTGACACCAAACCGGTCACGTACGGTCTCTTTCGTGAACTCTGAGTAACCATCCATTACCCAACTCGTTGGCCCAGAGCGCCGAGTCGAATCTCACGAGATGGGTGGACGATGCCGAGAAGACTGACCAGGAAACTGAGTTCCGCGGCGGCGGGCCTGCTGGCCGTGCTGGCCACGACGGTGCTGACGACCGCCGGGCCGGCCACCGCACAGCCGGGCCAGGGCCCGGTTGTCAGCCCAGTTGTCGAGGTACCCGTGACCTTCAGCGTCAAGAACACCAACCACACCGCGGTGGTATGCCAGAGCGACGGGAAGGACTACACGGTCCGCGGGCACATCGTGGCCCCGGCCGCCGCGCTGGACCAGCGCACTGCAGTGGACCAACACAGCTCCGCGACGTTGTACCTGCACGCGGTCACCTGGGGCGAGTACTACTTCAACTTCAAGGGCGTACCGGACTACGACTTCGCCACCCAGCTCGCCGAACGCGGTCACACCTCGGTGATCATCGACCGGCTCGGCTACGGGGCGAGCGACAAGCCGCCGGGCGACGCCACCTGCTTCGGTTCGGAGGCCGACGTCGCCCACCAGATGGTCCAGGCGCTGCGCAACGGCAGCTACCAGGCCGAGTCACATGCGCCGGTGAAGTTCGGCAAGGTCAACATCGGCGGATCGTCGGTGGGCGGGCTGACCTCGCACATCGAGGCCTACACCTTCAAGGACGTCGACGCCGTCATCAACATGGCCTGGGGCGACTTCGCCGCCACCCCGTTCACCGTCCAGGAGGTGGCCGACGTGCTGAGCCGCTGCGCACAGGGCGGCGATCCGGGAGCTCAGCCGGGCTACGCGGCGTTCTTCAAGAACTCCCGCGACAAGTTCTACTTCAACAGCGCCACGTCCGATGTCCGGGCCGCGGTCCCGCCGTTGA
This sequence comes from Pseudonocardiaceae bacterium, assembly GCA_036494005.1. Lineage (GTDB taxonomy): Bacteria > Actinomycetota > Actinomycetes > Mycobacteriales > Pseudonocardiaceae. Next base: position 32,930 of record DASXOV010000128.1, read on the forward strand.
ACCCGGACCCGTGTGGCCAGCTGGAGTCGATCCCGGCCGGGATCGCGACCGATGTGGCGCTGCTCGGGACGATCAACGTCCCGGTGCAGGTGATCTTCGGGGACGCCGACGCGGTGTTCGGGCCACAGCCGCTGGTCGCCAACGAGCAGGCCGCCCGCTATACCGGCAGCCCCAAGGTCACCACGACGATCATTCCGGCGGCCTCGCACTATCCGCTGATCGAGGCCAACCACCTCCAGATGGTCGACGGCGTGGACAAGTTCCTGACCGAGAACGGTTCCTGACCGCTACACCGCAGCTCATCCCGGGTGGCCCCCTGATCAGTCAGCGGGGCCGCCCCGGGCCGGAGCGAGTTCCGCCATGGTCGACCATCCGTTACCGGGTACCTCGACGTTGACGATCTCCGGGGTCTTCGCGATCGCGTCCGGAATCCGGGCCATCGCGGTCTTGAAATGGTCGGAGTTCACGTGCGCCTCGCCCGCTTCGCGGGATTCGAACGCCTCTAGCAGGATGAACTGCTCAGGCGTGTCGACGCTCCTGGACCACTCGAAGAAGAGGTTGCCCGGCTCCTGCCGGGTGGCCTGGGTGAAGTCCTCGACGAACGTGAGCCACTCATCGCTGCGCTCGGGACGAACAGTGAATTTGACGACGATGAAGATCATCGGTTGCTCCCTGACGTTGCTTTTCCCGGCGCCCGGACCGGCAGACCCGCCTCCCGGCTGCGTCGAGCAGTTGTTGGTCGACAATCGGCCACCTATGTCAGTCGGTCGGTCGGTACCGACCTGCCCGTCACCGCAGCGTGACCGCGGCGCATCAGCCGGGACCGTGCGGCCAGCCCGGCGCGCAGCCCCAGCCGCAGCGGCGCGTGCAGCGCGCCGGGATGGCGGTCGGCGAGATAGCGGTAGGTGCTGCGGTGGTGCTCGGCGAGCATCTGCTCGCCCACCCGGCCGGTCGAGTGTCCACCGAGGTGGATGACCTCCGCGGTCGGCACGTAGACGTTGAGCCAGCCGGCCCGGCCCAGCCGGTCGCCGAGGTCCACATCCTCGAAGTACATGAAGTACCGGGAGTCGAACCCGCTCACGGACTCGAACGCCATCCGCCGCAGCAGCAGGCATGAGCCGGACAGCCACTCGGCGGGGCGCTCGCCGAGCGCGGCGTCGGACTGGCGGTAGAGCCTGGTCCAGGGATTCCCCGGCCAGACCGGGCCGAACACCGCGTGCCCGATTCCCCGGCCGAGCGAGGGCAGTAGCCGCGCGGACGGGTACACCGCCCCATCCGGCTCCCGGATCAGCGGCCCCAGCGCACCCGCCCTCGGCCAGCGCAGGCCCGCCGCGAGCAGTTCGTCGAGGCTGCCGGGAGCCCACTCGATGTCCGGGTTGGCCACCACCACCCAGCCCACCTCGGGTCCCAGTTCCACGACCCCGCGGTTGGCGGCGGTGCCGTATCCCACGTTCTCCCCGATGCGCAGCAGTGACACCCCGTCCCGGCCCGCCGCGCGTTCCGGAGCGCCGTCGGTGGAGCCGTTGTCGGCCAGCAGCACCCGCACCGGCCTGCTGGTGGCCTTGACCAGCGAGTCGAGGAACGTGTCGAGCGTCTCGCCCGGCGAGTAGGTCACCGTGACCACGGCGAGTTCCTGGCCGAACCGGCTGCGGGGAGTCACGACGTCCGATTGTGCACCCCGGCGCCCGGGACCTGGCGATCGGGACGGAGCTAGCGGGACCGGCCGTGCACCTGCACCGCCCTGGCGTAGGCCTCCCGGTGCCGGACCGCGCTGCTCGCCCAGGAGAACTCCTTGGCTCTGCGTTGCGCGGCAGCCGAGAGCTCCGCGCGCCGCGCCGGGTCGTCGAGCAACTCGACGATCCCGGCGGCGATGTCGCCTGCCCCGATACCGCAGTAGGCCACCGCGTCGCCACCGACCTCGGGCAGCGACAGCCGCCGGGTGGTGAGCACCGCGGCACCCGCGGCCATCGCCTCCAGCACGGGCAGCCCGAACCCCTCACCCAGCGAGGGATAGACCACCAGCGCCGCGCCGCCGAGGAATCCGGAGAGCTCACCCAGCGGGAGGTAGCCCGCCCGGATCACCCGGACCCGATGCGGCACCACTTCCAGCGCGCGCTCCACCTGGCCGTCCCAGCCGGGCTGCCCGGCCAGCACCAGGGCCGGCGGGTCCTCCGCGCCGCCGCCGGCCAGTAGCTGGCTCGCCCTGGCGAACCCGCGGATCAGCGCAGGCACGTTCTTGCGCGGCTCCAACGCCCCCAGAAACGCCACGTACCGGCTGCGCCCGAGGCCCAACCGCTGCCGCACCGCGGCCACCTCGTCGGGTGAGGGCGGATGGAAGCGGTCGGCCTCCACGCCGTGGTGCACCACGTGCAGCCGCCTGCGATCGGCACCCGCGACACGACCGAGCTCGCGGGCCGCCGAGTCGCTGGGTACCACACACAGCGCGGCCCGGCGCAGCGAGGTCCGGGTCCAGGCACGGAAGAAGCGTGACTTGACCGGTGAGTGCAGCCGCGAGTCGGTGAAGAAGGTCGCGTCGTGCAACGTGACCACGGTGGCCGCCGGGCTGGCCAGCGGCATGGTGTAATGCGGGCAGTGCAGCACGTCGGCCCGCACCCGCCGGACCAGCCGGGGCAGTGTGGTCTGCTCCCAGGTCAGCCGGGCGGTGCGGGTGGCGACCTGCTCGGCGATCGGCAGGATCTCGGCGTGCGGGGCCAGTTCGGCGTACAGCGCGGTGTCCCGGACCTGGCATAGCACGACGGGAGCCGCGCCGTCGGCATCCAGCGCGGCGATCAGGGAGTCCACGTAGCGGCCGACGCCGCCGCGGTCGGCTGGAACCGCCGTCGCATCGATCGCTACGCGGGGCTCGGTGAACACGGAGGGAGCCTACGACGACACGTAACGTAATTAGCCCTCATGGGCTAGCTCGTGTTCAACTCATCGGCCGAGCCTGATACAACTCAAGGTGTACACCCCAGACCCGGCGGGCGGTGTGCTCCCACGTGAACCGCTCAGCGCGGCGCCGGCCGGCGGCGATCATCGCCTCCGCCGCGGCCGGCGCGGATACCACGGCGCGCAGCGCGGCGGCCAGCGCGGCGGGGTTGCCCCGCTCGAAGCTCACCCCCGCCCCGCCCGCGACCTCGATCAGTGCCGGCGCGTCGGAGTGCACCACCGGCACCCCGGCGGCCATCGCCTCCAGCACCGGCAGGCCGAAGCCCTCCGCCTGGCTCGGAGCGGCGAGCACGGATGCCCGGCGCAGCACCACGGCCAGTTCGGCGTCGCTGATCCGGCCCAGCACGCGCACCCGGCCCGGCGCCAGCCCGGCCCGCCGCGCGACCTCGGCGGGGTCGATCCGTCCCCAGCCCTGCTGCCCGGCCAGCAGCAGCGGCAGGTCCGGCGCATGCGGCTGCGCCAGGGCGGCGATCAGGATGTCGATCCCCTTGCGTGGCTCCAGGGTGCCCACCGCGAGCACGTAACCCGGGGGCAGGTCCAGCCGGTCCGCGATCGCGGTGGCCTGCGACCTGGCCACCGGCCCGGTCACCGCCGCGCTGACCCCCGCACCGACCACGTGCACCGCGGCCAGGCAGGCGACGTGCCGGGGCAGGTCGTCGGCCACCGCGGCGGTGGGTACCGCCAGGGCATCGGCGCGCCGCGCCGCCCGCCCGATCATCCGGCGATGCCAGCCGACCCCGCGCCGGGTCAGCCCGTCCGGATGCGTCCACGGCACCGTGTCGTGCACGGTGACCACCAGATCACGCCCCCGCCGGGCGCCGGGTGGGGCCAGCGGGGTGGGCGCGTGCACGGTGTCCCCACCCGGCCACAGCGGCACACCGGAATCCCAGGCCGCGATGAGCGCCTGGCGCGGCAGCGGCAGCAGGTGCGGGCCCTCGACACCGGGGATCATCGCCGGGCTGGGATCGGCGTGCCGCGCCACCGCGCTGCCCACCGTCCAGCCGGGCGGTGCCGTCGCCGCCAGCGCGGCCGTGAGTTCGCGGGAGTACCGCCCGGTGCCGCCCGGGACCGGCGCGAGCACCTGCTCCAGCACCACGACCAGCTTGGGCACGGCTGGAGTTTGTCATGAGGCCGGAGTTCGTCATGAGGCCGGAGTTCGTCAGGCTCAGTACGCACACGGCGTACCGTCACCGCACGTGACAGCAGGCCCGCGGAGCACAGTGGTCGTGGTGACCTGGCGCGGCCGGGGCCTGGTCGGGCACTGCCTGGACGCCCTGGCCGCCCAGACCCGGTCGCACCGGGTCCTGGTGGTCGATAACGCCTCGGCCGACGGCACCGCCGAGGAGCTGGCCGCGCACCCGGCTCGGCCCAGGGTGCTGCGGATGGCCCGCAACACCGGCTACGCAGGCGCCCTGGCCGCAGCGCTGCCCCTGGTGCGGACCCCGTTCATGGCCTGGCTCAACGACGACGCCGAGCCGGAACCGGGCTGGCTGGCCGCGCTGGAGCGGGAACTGGACGACGACGCGACGGTCGCCGCCGCCGCCTCGGCGCTGCACTGGAACGGGGCGCTGATCTCCACCGGGGTCGAGCTCACGCCGATCGGGTACGGCCGGGACAGCACCTCGACGGCACCGTTCGGCTTCTGCGGCGGTGCCGCCCTGCTGCGTACCGACGCGCTGCGCGAAACCGGTGGCGTGCCGAGGTCGCTGTTCTGCTACTACGAGGACACCGACACCTCCTGGCGGTTTCGGCTGGCCGGTTACCGGGTCCGTGCCGTGCCCGCCGCCCGGGTCCGCCACGCCGGAGGCGCCTCCTCGGGGCACGGCACGCCCGCCTTCCACCGCTGGAACGAGCGCAACCGGCTGCTGGTGCTGCTGCGCTGCGCGCCCGCTGAGGTGGCCGCCGGGCAGCTGGCCCGGTTCGCCGCGCTGACGATGGTGCTGCCGTGGCGCCGGGACCGTCCCGCCACGCCCAACTTCGCCCTCGGGTTGCGGATGCGGGTGCTGGCCGAGGTGGCCTGCCGGTTGCCCGCCACGCTGGCGGCCCGCCGTCGGATCGGCCGGCGCGCCGCCGTGGGCCGATCCGTGGTCTGGGCCACCTGGGCCGTGACGACACGTGATGGGCATGTCACCTCTTGACGTCATTCGGCCGGAGACCTAGCGTCGAGTAATCGTTTTCTCAGGACAGGGGTGTCCAATGCCGCACGAGTGGGGGACGGCCGCGTCGGCGGCCGCACCGCTCGTTGCCCTGTCCGGGATCACCAAGCGCTACGGCGGCGTACAGGCGTGCCAGGACATCGACATCACGGTGGCCGCCGGTGAGGTGCACGCGTTGCTCGGCGAGAACGGCGCGGGCAAGTCGACCCTGATGCGGATCCTGTCCGGGGATGTCACCGACTACGCAGGCCGGATCGAGATCAACGGCGCCCCTCGGCGCTTCTCCGGCCCGGCCGACGCCCAGGCCGCCGGGATCGCGATGATCCCGCAGGAGCTGGACCTGGTGCCCGCGCTGTCGGTCGCCGAGAACGTCTTCCTGGGTCGCGAGCTGCGCCGGGCCCGTTGCCTGGACCGGGGCGCGATGGCCGCGCAGACCCGAGAGCTCCTGACCCGCATCGGCGTCCGGCTCGAACCGGGCCGCCCGGTGGAGCAGCTGCGCACCGGGGAGCAGCAGCTCGTCGTCATCGCCAAGGCACTCTCGCTCAACGCCCGAGTCCTGATCATGGACGAGCCCACCTCCGCGCTGTCCTCCTCCGAGGTCGATCTGCTCTTCGAGGTCACCCGCGAACTGCGCCGCGACGGGGTCGGCGTCGTCTACATCTCGCACCGGATGGACGAGATCAGCCGGATCGCCGACCGCGCCACCGTCCTGCGCAACGGCCGGGTCGCCGCCACCTTCGACCCGCGGACCATGACCACGGCGCAGGTCGTCGAGGCCATGGTCGGCCGCCCGGTGCAGCAGGTGTTCAGCGCCCCCGGCAGCACGGCGGGCGAGGAACTGCTGCGCGTGACGGACCTGACCGTGCACCCCCGCCACGACCGCCCGGGCCGCCGTGACCCGGACGGTATCTCGGTCACGGTGCGCGCCGGTGAGATCGTCGGCCTGGCCGGGCTGCTCGGCTCGGGGCGCACCGAACTGCTCGAGACGCTCTACGGCGTGGGCTCCCCCGGCACGAGCAGTGGCCGGATCATGCTCGGCGATCGGGAGATCGCGCCCCGCAGCGCCCGGCAGGCACTGCGGCGGGGGCTCGCCTTCGTGCCCGAGGACCGCCGGGTCGCCGGGCTGGTGCTCTTCCACTCCGTGCTGGCCAACATCGTCGTCGCCAGCCTGGCCGCGGTCGGCCGGTTCGGGCTGGTGTCCGGCCGCCGGGAACGCCGGGCCGCGCAGGACACCGCGTCGCAGCTCGGCATCAAGGCAGCCGCGATCACCCAGTCGGTGGGCAATCTGTCGGGCGGCAACCAGCAGAAGGTCGTGCTCGGCCGGATGCTGCGCACCCGCCCCCGGGTGCTGCTGCTCGACGAGCCCACCCGCGGCGTCGACATCGGCGCCAAGGCCGAGATCTACCAGCTGCTCGGCGCCCTGGCGCGGGAGGGACTCGGTGTGCTGCTGGCCTCTTCCGAACTGCCGGAGCTGATCGGCGTCTGCGACCGCGTGGTGGTGCTGCGCCACGGCAGGTCGGTGGCCGAGTTCGACACCGCGACCGCGGGCGAGGCCGATCTGCTCGCCGCCGCCATGGGCGAGCAACCCGCGAACGACGCCGCCTGCGCGCCGGGCGGAGTCCCGCAACCGGCCGGAGCCCCGCAACCGGGAGGAATGCCGTGACCGACACCGCCACCCGGCCCGCGGAGCACGACCCGGTGACCGCGCGGCCACGTCGCTCGCCACTGGCCCAGCTGGCCCGGTTCCAGAGCGTGCTGGGCCTGGTCGTCGTGTTCGCCGGGGCGATCGCGTACTCGCCGACGCGAGACGGCGAGATCATCTTCCTGTCCGGGGAGAACCTCACCAACATCATCCGCACCATGTCCGAGATCGGGATCATCGCCGTCGGCATGACCCTGGTGATCCTCGTCGGCGGCATCGACCTCTCCGTCGGTTCGGTCCTGTCACTGGGCGCGGTGGGCTCGGCGGTGCTGCTGGTCGACGACCACATGTCCGTGCTGCCCGCGGTGCTCCTGGTGCTGCTGATCGGCCTGGTCTTCGGTGCGCTGCAGGGAGCGGCGAGCACCGTGCTGGGTATCCAGGCGTTCATCGTCACCCTCGCGGGACTGCAGATCGCCCGCGGCCTGGCCCGGATCTGGTCCGGCGGACAGGCCGTGCCGATCGCGTACGGCACCGGTCCCGGCGAGGCACCGGTCGCCTTCTCCCTGCTCGGCGAGCGCACCTTCAACGGAATCGTCCCGATCCCGGCGCTGATCTTCATCGTGATCGCGGGGACCGCGATGCTGTTCCTGCGGGTCAGCGCCTTCTCCCGGCACGTGTACGCGATCGGCGGCAACGAGAAGGCGGCCCGGCTCTCCGGGGTTCCGGTGACCAGGGTGAAGATCACCGTCTTCGCGGTGTGCGGGCTGCTGGCGGCGCTGGCGGGCATCGTGCACGCCGGCCAGCTCAACCAGGGCAGCCCCAACGATGCCATCGGTTACGAGCTCGATGTGATCGCCGCCGTGGTGATCGGAGGCACCGCACTGTCCGGCGGACGCGGGACCGTGCTGGGCACCGTCGCGGGCGCGCTGCTGCTGGGCGTGCTCAACAACATCCTGGCACTCAACAGTGTCGACCCGAACGTACAGCTGGTGATCAAGGGATTGGTCATCGTCGCCGCCGCGGCGGTGGCCAGATTCGCCCCGAGAACGTGACCCCGACTGCGCCCGGACCCAGGAAACAACCCGAAGCAACCGGAAGCAAAGGACACCCGACCATGCGCTGCTCGACCCGTATCGTCGCCGCCATCCTCGCCACCGGCGCATTCGCCGCAGGCGGTTGCGGAACCACCAGCGAGAACTCCGGAGGCGGTGGTAGCGGTCAGAGCACCACGAGCGCCTGCAAAGGCGCAGACCATCATTACCTGATCGGGATGAGCCAGGCGAATCTGGCCGAGCCCTACCGGGTGCGCATGGACGACGACATCCGCACCGCGGCGGCGACGGTTCCGCAGTTCAACGTCGAATTCGCCGACGCCGCGCAGGACAACTCCAAGCAGGTGGCCGATGTCGAGAACTTCATCACCAAGCGGGTCGACCTGCTCGTCATCAGCCCGAACGAGGCCACCCCGCTGACGGCGGTGGTGGCCAAGGCCTACCGCCAGGGTATTCCGGTGGTCGTGCTGGACCGGAAGGTCGACGGCAGCGCCTACAACACCTTCATCGGCGCCAACAACGTCGACATCGGCCGCCAGGCGGGCCAATACGTCGCGAAGACGCTGCTGCCGCAGGGCGGCAAGGTGGTGGAACTGCGCGGGCTTCCCGGTTCGACCCCCGCCCAGGAACGCGGTGACGGCTTCCGCCAGGGGATCGCGGGTTCCCGCGTCCAGATCATCGACAGCCAGGCCGCCGATTGGTTGCGCGACAAGGGCCGGGAGAAGTTCGACGCGATCCTGAAGTCCCAGCCCGCCATCGACCTGGTCTATTCACAGAACGACCCGATGGCCGAGGGCGCTTACCTCGCCGCGCAGGAGGCCGGCCGGGTGCAGGGCATGAAATTCATCGGCATCGACGGACTCCCGGTTCCGTCCGGTGGCATCAAGGCCGTCGAGCAGGGGCGACTGTCGGCGACCTTCGTGTACCCGACCGGCGGGCCACAGGCCATCGAAGCGGCCAAGAAGCTGTTGATCAGCTGCCAGAGTGTGCCGAAGAATCAGACCCTGCCCACCGAACTGATCACCCCCCAGAACGCCACCGAGGTATATGCGCGGGAAAACGCACATCGGTGACAAACTTTATCGATATTCAGAGGGGGTGATCCACTGGATAACGCGCATCGCGTAGCCGGGTCACCCGGCTACTTGATCCATTCACGTCACCCATCTGGACCTGACCTGCCTGGATGACGTCGGTGGACGGGCGCGGCAGCGTCCCCAGTGCCAGCCCCAGTGCCAGCACCGGGCCGCTGCCGCACCGGCGATCCACCGAAGGCCGATTCGCCGCCCTCGGTACCTGGCGAATCGGCGACCGTCTCCGCTCCGTGGATTTCGTGCGCTCAAGAATGCGAATGGGGATCGCCGGTTAAAAAAGCCTGAACTCTCCGCGCCGAGTTCATTGCGTAGCGCTATGGAACGTGTCACGCTGAACGTAGCGTAATCATTCTGTTACCGTCCGAGGGGCACTCCTATGGCACAATCGTCTCCTTGTGCTGCCGTCTTTCTGGCGCGGCCAGTGACGGCACTGCTGCTGTGCGTTGCGTTCGGGTGCACCATGGCGCTGGCGGATCCACCCGCGCCGCTCCCCCCGTCGAGCGCGAACCCGGGGGCGTCGGCGGCGGGCAGCGCGGGCCCGCCGGTCGCGCTGCGGACGCCACGGCTGGTCCGGCCCGGCCCGATCGCACCCGGTATCGGGGCGGGTCCCGCGACGAGTGCGGTGCCCCTCGGGGGCAAGGGCCTGATGGGCTATGACCACTACCGCAGGCTGGACGGGCTGCCCGACCTGCCGGTCGGCGGGCAGACCCTGCAGTTCTCCAGCTACGACCGTACCGGCGGCAACGACGACGGCTTCTCCGGCCAGTACTCCTGTCTGCGACAGGACCCGGACGGATGTGTGCTCGCCGAACGACAGGGCGCGGGCGAGATCGCCTCGATCTGGTCCACCCGGGACGCGGGCGACGTCCGCCGCACCGGGAACATCAAGATCGAACTGGACGGCCGGGTGGTGCTCGACGCGCCGTTGCAGGATGTGGTGGACGGGCGGCTCGGAGCCCCCTACGTCTACCCGCTGGTCGCCAACGCGGACCTGTCGTCGGGCGGGGTGTACATCAAGGTGCCGATGCCGTTCCAGCAGTCGATGCGGATCACCACGCAGTTCAGCCCGTTCTTCTACCATGTCACCTACCGGGCGTTCGCCGACGCTTCCGGCGTGCCGGCGTTCGACCCTTCCGACCAGGCGAACGACGTGATAGGAATGCTGCGCAACGCCGGGTTCCGCGATCCCAAGCCCGCGGCGGCGGGGGCGAAGCAGATCGCGACGCCGATCACCAACCTGGCTCCCGGCGCGACCGCGCGGCTCGCCGACCTCACCGGTCCCGGGTCGATCTCCGAGCTGCGGCTGCAGATCCCGCAGATCAGACCGGATGATCCGGCAAGCAACGAGATCCTCGCCGACACCCGGTTACGGTTCACCTTCGACGGCAGGGTCACCGCGGATGCCCCGATCGGGGACTTCTTCGGCTCGGGCCTCGGCGAACACGAGGTGCACTCACTGTTCCACGCGATGGAGATCGCACCGGAAGGCTGGTACACGAGCTGGTGGCCGATGCCCTATGCGGCGCTGGCCACCGTCGAACTGGTCAACGGCTCATCACAGCCGATCAGCGCGGGCGAGGCGCAACTGACCTACGCCCCGTCCCAGCAGTGGGTGACCGCACTGGACCCAGCAGGCGACGCCGGCTACTTCTCCACCGACGCCCGGCGCGGCGAGACCACGCAGGGACAGGACTGGGGACTGGCCGACGCTGTCGGCCGGGGCAAGGTGGTCGGCCTGAGCGCCGCGATGATCGGCCGCACGGCCGGGGACGGCTCGCTGTTCAACGGTCCACGCGGATACCTCGAGGGCGACGAGCACGTCACCACCGACGACGTGCGCGGCCCGACGCTGCAGGGCACCGGAACCGAGGATTTCTTCGAGGGCGGCTGGTACTTCAACCGCGGACCGTTCAGCAATCCGCAGAACGGCGACACCGCGCACGAGGGCAACCAGCCGAACTGTCAGTTCGCCTGCGACAGCGCCTACCGGACTCTGATCACCGACGCCATCCCGTACCAGGCCCTGCTGCACTTCGGCATCGAGCACGGCGGGACCGACAACATGCCCGCCCTCTACAGCACACTGGTCTTCCGCTACGACAAGCCGTGAGTGGCTCACGGGCTGCTGCTGCCCCGGATGATCAGCTCCGCGTCGAGGGTGATACGGCGCGGCTCGGCGGACCGGTCGGCGAGCAGTTGCCCGGCCGCCTCGCCGACGGCATAGGCGGGCTGGGCGACGACGCTGACCGGCGGGTCGACCAGCTGCGCCCAGGGCGCATCGTCGAAGGCGACCAGACCTACGTCGCGGCCGGCGCGCAGCCCGAGCACCACCATCGCCTGCAGCGCGCCGATCGCCATCAGGCTGTTGGCGACGAAGAGTGCGTCCGGCCTGCGCGCAGCGGCGAGCAGGGACTCCGCGGCGCGCCGTCCCCCGTCGACCTTGAAATCGGCGTGCCGCACCATCCCCGCAGTGGCAGGCAGGCCGGTGGCGCGCAGCGCGTCGTAGTAGCCGGCGACGCGGTCCTCCGCGGTGGAGACCCGCCGCGGCCCGGTCAAGCAGGCCACCCGGCGGTAACCGGACTCGATCAGGTGCGCGGTGGCGACCTGCGCCCCGGTCCGGGATCCGACCAGGACCGCGTCGATGCCGGGCAGCGGGCGGTCGATGGCCACCACCGGGATCCCGTGTTCGGCCAGCGGGGCGATGTCGGTGGCCACCCCGGTCGGCGAGAGCACCACTCCCGCGACTCGCTCGGCCACCGCCATCCTCAGATAGCGCGCCTCCTTGGCGAGATCCTCGTCGGAGTTGCACAGCACCACCGAGTGCCCGGCGGCCTGCGCGACGTCCTCGACACCGCGGGCCACGGCGGTGAAGAACGGGTTCTCGATGTCGGAGATGATCAGCGCCCAGACCGTGGTTGCCTGGCGGCGCAGGTTGCGGGCCACCCCGTGCGGTCGGTAGTCCAGCTCCTTCGCGGCGGCCAGCACCCGAGCCACCAGCTCGGGGTCCACACTGGACTTGCCGTTGAGCGCGCGGGAGACGGTGGCGGTGGAGACCGCCGCGCGCGCCGCCACGTCGTGAATCGTAGGCACGTTGCCTCGACCGCCTTCCGCCCTGACACCCCGGCCCTTGACACCCCGACCCTTGACACCCCGGAGAGATGCTCAATAGCGTGCCAGAAAACGTTTTCTCCGCACGCGCAGCCGGCGTGCCCGGCATGGATGTGTGCCTTACCGGGGGAGGTCCCGTGGCTCGGATCGGCGTGATCAGCTTCTCCGACGGTCGCGACTACGTGCACGGTGGTATCGCCGGGTTCGTGGCGTCCACCGAAGACATCTTGGCTCAGCAACTGGCCGCCGCCGGCCACGAGGTGGTGCGCGGCTCGCATCCGGTGTGGACCAACGAGCTGGCCACCTCCGTGGCCCGCGAGGTGGCCGCCCAGCGCGTGGACCTCACCGTGTTCCACTACGCCGTGTGGGCGTTCCCGCACTTCTCGATGCTCGCCGCGGGCGCCACCCCGGGTCCCCTGCTGCTACTGTCCAACATCGACCCGGTGCAACCAGGCATGGTCGGGATGCTCGCCGCGGGCGGAGCACTGGACCAGATCGGGCGGCGGCACCGCAGGCTGTGGGGCGACCCGGCCGAAGGGGATCCGGCCCAGAATGACCTCGTGACGCAGATCGGTTCCGAGGCCCGCGCCGCGCACGCCGTCTCCGCACTGCGCGGTTCGACGTTCGGCCGGATCGGCGGGCGACCGATGGGCATGAACACCGCCGTCGCCGCCACCGACCAGTGGCAGCGGGTCTTCGGCGTGGACGTCGAGGAGATCGACCAGTGGGAGATCGTCCGTCGCTCCGAGCTGGCCGATCAGGGTGAGGTGACCAAGGCCCGGCTGTGGCTGGAGCAGCACGCCGCCGGGGTGCACTACGACGGCAAGAAGCTCACCCCCGAGCTGCTGGAACGCCAGATCCGCTCCTACCTGGCGATGCGCGAACTGATCGCGCAGTGGCGGCTGGACTTCTCCGGGATCAAGGGCCAGCCGGAGATGACGCAGTACTTCGCCACCATGGACATCGTCGAGGCGTTCCTCAACGACCCCTACGACTGGAACGGCGCCAAGGAACCACACGTGTGCGCCACCGAGGCGGACATGGACGGCGCACTGACGATGCAGCTGTTCAAGCACCTCACCGGTACCCCCGTGCTGTTCGCCGATGTGCGGCACTATCACGCCGACCGCGACATCTGGGACCTGTGCAACTCCGGCCAGCACGCCACCTGGTACGCCGCCCGCAGCGACGACCCCGCGGAGAATCTGGCGCGGGTGAACCTCTATCCCGAGGTGTTCTTCTTCCCCGCCGGTGGTGCCTCGGTGCAGCATCTCGCCGCGCCCGGTGAGATGACCCTGGCCCGGCTGACCCGCAACGACGGGGCCTACCGGATGCAGCTCATGGCGGGGGAGTTCGAAACCTACGACGACGCCACCAACGAGGCGCTGATGCGGCAGTCCACCTTCGAGTGGCCGCACGCCTTCGCCCGGCTCGACGCCCGCGCCGAGGACTTCCTGAGCCGCTTCGGCGCCAACCACATCCACGCGGTGCCCGGTGATGTGCGCGCGGAGATGCGTGCGGTGTGCCGACTGCTCGGCATCACCCTCGACGAGTTCACCCGCTCATGAGCCCCGCCGACGCACTCTTTCCCGCGGAGGCGGCATGAACACCGCCGACGCACTCTGTCCCGCGGAGACGGCATGAAACAGGGGCTGCTGCTCGGTGTCGATATCGGCACGTCCAGCTCCAAGGGGGTGCTGGTCACCGCGGATGGCACCGTGCTGGCCCAGGCGAGTCGTCCGCACCGGACGTCGACGCCGCGCCCGGGCTGGGTGGAACACGACGCCGAGTCGGTCTGGTGGGCCGACTTCTGCGCCATCGCACGGGAGTTGGCCGACGCCGCGTGCGCTATCAAACCCGGCCGCCCGCTGGCCGGGCTCGGGGTGAGCGGGATCGGGCCGTGCGTGCTGCCCGCCGACGCCGCGGGCACGCCGTTGCGTCCGGCGATCCTCTACGGCGTGGACATCCGGGCGACCGCGGAGATCGACGAGCTGACCGCTGAGCTGGGCGCCGAGGCCATCCTGAACCGATGCGGAATGCGGCTGACCACCCAGGCCGTCGGGCCGAAGCTGCGCTGGCTGGCCCGCAACGAGCCGGAGGTCGCGGCTCGGATGCGCACGCTGCTGATGGCCAGCTCCTACCTGGTGCACCGGCTCACCGGCCGGTACGTGCTCGATCACCACTCGGCCAGCCAGTCGGCGCCGCTCTACGACCTGGCCGGGCAGACCTGGCACACCGCATGGGCCGAGCAGGTCGCGCCGGGGCTGGAGCTGCCCGAGCTGCTCTGGCCCACCGAGGTGGCGGGCAGCGTCACCGCGGCTGCCGCGGCGCAGACCGGGCTGCCCGAGGGCCTGCCGGTCACCGCGGGCACGGTGGACGCCTGGGCCGAAGCCGTCAGCGTCGGGGTCCGCGAGCCGGGCGACGTGATGGTGATGTACGGCACCACGATGTTTCTGGTGCAGATGGTGCAGAAGGTGCGCCCGCATCCCGGGCTGTGGGGCACTGTCGGCACCCTACCCGGCAGCTACTCGGTGGCCGCCGGGATGGCGACCTCCGGCGCGATCACCGATTGGCTGCGTGAACTGGTGGCCGGGGAGTTCGGAGCGCTGCTGGCCGAGGCGGGTCAGGTGCCCGCAGGAAGTCGCGGACTGCTGCTGCTGCCCTATTTCGCCGGTGAGCGCACCCCGGTCTTCGACCCCGATGCACGGGGGGTGCTGGCCGGGCTCACCACGCTGCACGGGCGGGCGGAGATCTACCGGGCCGCGCTGGAGGGGACCGCTTTCGGCGTGCGGCACAACCTGGAGGCGATGGCCGATGCGGGTGGCGACCCGGGTGACGGCACGGCCCGGCTGGTCGCGGTGGGCGGTGGCACCCGGGGCGACCTCTGGACCCAGATCGTGTCCGACGTGACCGCCACGCCGCAGGACATCTGCGCGCACACCGTCGGGGCCTGCCTCGGGGACGCGATGCTCGCCGCGTTGGCCACCGGTGCCGCGGTCGATGTCTGGACCTGGAACCCCGTCGCGCGCCGTCTGGAGCCCGATCCCGAGCGACACGCCCGTTATGACGAGTTCTACTGGCGCTACCGCGAGCTCTACGAAGCCACCAAGAGCATCGCACACTTCCTGGCCGCACAGCAGCACGCCGCCGCGACACCGACGTGATCCAACACCGACGTGACCCAGCACCGACGTGACCCATGAACCGATCAGTGTCCTATTCCCGGACGTGGGTGAGCTCAGGTTCGCCATGCATCGGGTTGCGGCGTGGTGAACCACCCAGCCAGGGTGGCGGGTGGAATAGCGGAACACCACCGGTCATCTCGATTCGCCAGGAAGAATGGTGGATGAGCCGGTGATGTCGGCCACAAAGTAGCACGCAATTCGAGACACTGGTGGGGCCATTGTCGGCCCAATGGCGGATATGGTGGCATTCGCACCATCGGGCCGGTACGGAACATCCCGGAAATGCGCATCCACCATCTCGGACGATCACCGCTCGGCGAATCGCCGCGGGTACCGACTGCGAGGCCCGCCCCACATCCAGCGGCTCACCCCGGGCGCCGAGCACGACCGGGATGAGCTGCGCGTCGCACGCGATCCGGCGGGCCACGTCGGCGTTGAGCGGGCCTCCGAAGCTGAGCGAGCCGGTGCCGATCCGGCCCTGCAGCACGGTCAACGGGACGGTCACCACCACCTGCGGACGCTCCCCGCCCTCGGTGGGTAGTTCACCGCTGCCCAACGCGCGCCGGGCGAGTTCGACCAGGGCGTCGGCGTCGCGCTGCGCCGAGTCGCGCAGGTCCGCCTCGTTCTTTGGCCCGGAGCCGGCATCGGAGGCGAAAACGGTCTCGGAGGCGGTCTCGGTCTCGGAGGCGGTCTCAGTCTCGGAGGAGGTCTCGGTCTCGGAGGAGGTCTCAGCCCCGGAGGTTGAGGCCGAGGCGGCCCCGGAGGCGGGGCGCGAGGCGGCCAGCGGACTCAGCGCCGAACGAACGATCTCGGCGGCCTCCCGGTCCAGCCAGCCGGACAGCTCAACCCCGCCGTCGCGATCGGTGAAACGCAGCCGCCGCCGGTTCTCGATCTGGTCCTTGGGTCGCGGACCGTCCTGATCAAAGTAGGCCAGCATCCGCCTACCCAGCACAGCGAGCTGCCCGGCGTCCAGCATGCGAGCATGCCGGGCGAGCTCAGCTTCGACCTCACCCCGTTGCTGCTCGCTGATGTGCGCCGGGATACGGGCCAGCACCGAGCGGATCACCGCCACCTCAGCCGCACCGATCGCGCCCTGCGCCACCGCAGCAGCTGTCTGCGGCAGCCGCGGCGGTACCTCCGCACCTCCCAACCCTCGTCCCGGCAGCACATCCGCCGCAGCCGCGACCCGGGCCCGTGCCTCACCCCGCGGCACCTTCGCCAGCGCTCGGATCAGTTCTACCGTGGTGCCGTAACCTTCTTTCCCGGCGATCCCCCGGGAATCGACCTCGGCCACCACAGCTAACATTTCCGCCCACATCGCATTCATGCGCGTCTCCAACGACCGGAGTTCGGCGAGCAACTCTCGATCGCTCGCCTGCCATACCGGTGCTGTCGACATGCCCCAACCCTAACCGGGCACTCCGACAATTTCGGCTCGCTGATGTCATCGTCACTCATTTCCTCGGTCCGTTTCGATTCGCGGCCACCCGTCCTGGTCCGGACGCAGGAGCTTCGGTGCGACAACATGATTCCGCCGATCATGGCCACCAGCGCGTGACAGGCGGGACCGGCTACCGCGATCACGTCCCGAGAACGCGATCCCGCTGGTAGCTTGGCGCGGTGGTCTGGGTATACGCGGTGGTCTGGGTATACGCAGCCTGGGGTCTCTTCGGTGGACTTGCAGTGGAGGCGTTGGAGTTTCTCCGTGCGACCCGCGGCATTCCGGAAGTGACCCAGTAGTTGCCCCCATCGAGGTCGGCACCGTGGAGCATCACTCACTTCCCGCGCTGCGAGGACATCGCGTGCGGAGTCCGGACCGCGGCCCCGGTGCAGGCCAGTCGGGGCCGACGCCTGTCGAGCTCCCGTAACCCCCGCTTGGTGCGCTGAATGCGAGATGGGGCACGCTAGGCGCTCGCTGAGGGAGGAACACGACGTGGGCGAGCGTGCGCCGAAGGTGTCGGTGATCGTGGTCAACTACCGCGGCGCCGAGGACACCATAACCGCCCTGCGCGCCCTGCGCGACGAGCTGGACTGGCCCGCGGATCGGCTCGAACTGATCTGCGTGGACAACGCCTCCGGCGACGGGAGCGCCGACCGGATCGCCGGCGCGGTACCCCAGGCCAAGCTGATCCGCTCGAAGACCAACACTGGATTCGCCGGCGGCTGCAATCTCGGAGTGCGCAAGTCCACCGGCTCGGTCCTCGCCTTCCTCAACAGCGACGCCCGCCCGCACCGCGACTGGGTGCGCACCGCCGTCGAGGTGTTCCACACCGCGCCGGATGTCGCGGCGGTGGCCAGCAAGGTACTGGACTGGGACGGTGAGCTGATCGACTTCGTCGATGGCGGCCTGACCTGGTACGGAATGGGGTACAAGCGCCACGTCGGCGAGCCCGACGACGGCGCCCACGAGACCCCGCGCGACGTGCTGTTCGGCACCGGGTCGGCGCTGCTGGTCCGGCGGGACATCTTCGAACAGGTCGACGGGTTCGACGAGCGGTTCTTCATGTTCTACGAGGACGTCGACCTCGGCTGGCGACTCAACCTGCGCGGGTATCGGGTGCGCTACGAACCCCGGTCGGTCGCCTACCATCGCCACCACGCCTCGTTGCGCGACGCCGACCCGGCCAGGGAGACCTATCTGCTGGAGCGCAACGCACTGGCCGCGCTGTACAAGAACGTCTCCGACGAGACGCTGGCCGCCACGCTGCCCGCCGCGCTCGCGCTGGCCGTGCGCCGGGCCACCGCCCGCGGCGAGTGCGATCCCACCGAACTGGAGATGACCCGCCGCAGTCACGACGAGCAGGGCCCCAGCGAGCACGCCGCGGGCCCGATGAGCGTGCCGAGGGCGACCATGGCCGGGGTCTACGCGATCGACCGTTTCGTGGAGATGCTGCCGTCACTGGCCGGGTCCCGGCGCACCGAGCAGGCCGCCCGGGTGCGGACCGACGCCGACCTGCTGCCGTTGATGCGCAACGCGCTGGAACCGGCCTGTTCGCACCCCGACTATCTGCGGGCGCACGAACTGCTGGTCGACCTGCTCGGTGTGCAGGGCGTGTACGGGGCGCGGCGGCGCATCCTGGTGATCACCTCCGATGCGATCTCCGAACGGATGGCCGGTCCGGCAATCCGGGCCTGGCATATGGCCGAGGTGCTCGCTGGGGAGCACGAGGTGCGCCTGATCAGCCTCAACCCGCACTGTGACCTTTTTTCGGGCATCCGCCGCCTGGCGGAATTCGACGTCCGCCAGGTCGCGCCCCGCGCGATGGCCCCCGAGCTGAACTGGGCGCAGGTGGTGGTGCTGCAGGGCCACGTGCTGGAGCAGGTCGCCGCGCTCAAGACGTCGAACCACATCGTCATCGCCGACATCTACGACCCGATGCACCTCGAACAACTCGAACAGGGCCGGGACTCTGCCACGAACAACACCGCCACGAACGACGCCGACGAGCAGCATCGCGCCCATGTCGTGGACGTGGTCACCGAGGTGTTGTCGAACCAACTGCTCCGGGGCGACTTCTTCCTCTGTGCCTCGGAGCGGCAGCGGCACTTCTGGCTCGGGCACCTGGCTGCGATCGGCCGGCTCTCCCCCACCGTCTACGACGCCGACCCCACCACCCGCTCACTGCTCGCGGTGGCGCCGTTCGGACTGTCCGGAAAGCCGCCGCAGCGCACCGGCCCCGGCCTGCGCGACACCCTGGGCCTCGGCTCGCGGGAGAAGGTGCTGCTGTGGGCGGGCGGGGTCTACTCCTGGTTCGATCCGCTCACCCTGCTGCGCGCGGTGCACGCGGTGCGGGCCGAGCACGACGACCTGCGGCTGGTCTTCCTCGGCATGCGCCACCCCAACCCGGACGTACCCGAGATGGGCATGGCCGGGCAGACCCGGCGGCTGGCCGATTCGCTCGGGCTGACCGGACGGCAGGTGTACTTCAACGAGACCTGGGTGCCCTACGCGGACCGGCAGAACTGGCTGCTCGACGCCGACGCCGGGGTCACCACGCACATGGAGCACGTCGAGACCACCTTCGCCTTTCGCACCCGGGTGCTGGACTACCTGTGGGCCGGGCTGCCGATCGTCACCACCGACGGCGACTCCTTCGCCGAACTGGTCCGCGCCGAAGAACTCGGTGTGGTGGTACCCGCCCAGGACGCTGCCGCGCTGGCCGACGCACTGCAGAAAGTGCTCTACGACGAGGAGTTCGCGGCCGGCTGCCGGGACCGGATCGCGACGGTCGCGCAGCGCTACACCTGGGAGGCGGCGCTGGCCCCGCTGACCGAGTTCTGCCGCCACCCGCAACCCGCCGCCGACCGGCGTTCGGGCCGCCCGCTCAGCACGTCGGTCCCGCTGGGGGTGGCCGGCACGCTGCGCCGTGACGCCGCCCTGCTGCGCTCCTACCTCGCCGAGGGCGGACCCGGTGAAGTGGCCCGACGAGCCGCTGGGCGGCTGCTCAGATCCAGAGCCGCTGGGCGGCTGCTCAGACTCACCGGACGCCGCACACGGTAAGCAGACAGGCCCGGTTTCAGCCAGGCGTTAGACGACACGGCCGCAGAAGTTGAGCAGCCTTGTCTGCGCGTCCGCATCCGGCGCGGAATCGATCTTCGCGGCGAACCCACCCGCGCGCCGGATCGCGTCGTCAAGCGGGGCGAGAAACTCCAGGGACCTCGATATCGCATCGGGATCGATGCGCTCATCCTGGCCGGTCGCCCGGGCGAGGTCCCAGGTGTGCACGAGCGTATCGGCGCACAC
This sequence comes from Pseudonocardiaceae bacterium, assembly GCA_036494005.1. Lineage (GTDB taxonomy): Bacteria > Actinomycetota > Actinomycetes > Mycobacteriales > Pseudonocardiaceae. Next base: position 52,860 of record DASXOV010000128.1, read on the forward strand.
CAGATTACCGACGACAGCCTCGAACGGCTGCGCTCCGAACCGGCCATTCACAAGCTGGGAGGCCCGGGTTTCGTCGCTCAGATACCTCGGACATGTCCGGCACGATAGCGCCTGAGGTCCGCGGTCATCGCCTGACGGCGTGATCCACCGGCACCCCCAGCGCGGCGAACGCCTCGTCGACGAGCGCCACCAGGTCGGCGGTGCCGTCCCCGTCGGCCCAGGTGGTGATGGCAGTGGTGACCGCGGCCAGGGCGGCCGCGGCGAGCACCCGGAGCCGCAGATCGGTCTCGGCCACACCCTCCCGCCGGGCCAGCTCCGTCGCGAACAGGTCGCGGGTGGCGTCCTGGTTCTGCCACTGCCGGGCGCGCAGCGCGGGGGTGCCGAGGACGAGCCGCGTCCGGACGAGCACGGTCTCGCGGTCCTCAGGCAGGACCGCCGCGAGTGCGTGGTGCACCGCCCGGTGGATCGCGGTGAGCGGGTCCTCGCCGGCGGGGCGGGCGGCGATGAGCTCGGCCAGCAGCGGGTCGTAGTCGTCGGACTCCACCACCGCCTCTTTGCGCGGGAAGTGCCGGAAGAAGGTCATGTGGGAGACACCGGCCGCCGCCGCGATCTCCTCGACGGTCGTCGCCTCGTAGCCCTTCGCCAGAAACAGGCGCAGCGCGTGTTCCTGGATCGCTCGCCTGGTAGCCGCCTTCTTCTGCTCCCGCCAGTCCGCCCGCGTCACCCCGGCAGCATCCCGGTACCGGCCGGAACGTGCGACGGCGCCAGCCGATCCAGCGCGCCGGACAGCCAGCGCTGCAGACCGGCCGGATCGGTGCCCCGCCAGGCGAGGTGTCCGTCGGGCCGGACCAGGAGCGCCTCGCGGCCGGCAGCAGTCGACTCCGCGGCCAGCTCCGTGACGGACGTGCCGAGCCAGGCCCGGGCCACGTCCATCCGGGCGCAGCCGTCCGGAACCAGCACGGCCCATTGGCCCCGGAGCTCGGCATGCAGCCGGGTGGGGGTGCCGTCGGCCCGGTGACACGGCAGGTCGGGTATCCGGTCACCCGGCCGAGGCGTGGACAGGCGCCGGACGCCACCCGCCAGCGGCCCGCCACGATAGGAGACCAGGAGCTGTGAGGAGCGCTCGGCGATCATCCGCTGGACGAACGGCCGGTTCATCAGGGGGACGAAGAGATGGTCGCGCAGCAACCGGGCGACGGCGCTGTCGCCGAACATGAGGTTGGTGGCACCGCTGGTGGCGCCGAGCACGTCGGCGGCGACCGGGCGCCGCTCAGCCTGATAGGTGTCAAGCAGGCCGGCGCCGGCGCGGCCGGTCACGACGAGGGCCAGCTTCCAGGCGAGGTTCTCGGCATCGCCGATCCCGGTGTTCATCCCCTGGCCGCCGAGCGGGCTGTGGATGTGCGCGGCGTCACCGGCGAGCAGGACATGGCCGCGGCGGTAGGTGCCGGCCAGCCGCCGGTGGATCTGAAACGACGATGTCCACTCCACCGCGCGGACGGAGCGCGAGATCTCCTCCGCGACCCGCTCGCGCATCAGGGTGAGCACCGCGACGGGATCCGGGTCGACCGGTCCGCCGGGTGGAGCGGGGGTCATCAGCCGCCACAGATCGTCACCGGGGAGGGGGAATGCGGCGAGCATGCCGGTGCCGCGCAGCCACACCGAGACCGCGTCCCGCGGCCGGTCGAGGTCGGCGCGCACATCGGCGATCAGGAAGCGCTCGACGAGTGGGACGCCGGGGAACTCGATGCCGGCCGCCTTGCGCACCGCGCTGTGTGCGCCGTCGCATCCGGCCAGCCAATTCGCCCGGATCGTGACACCGTCGCCTAACCTCGCCACGACGCTGTCGACGTCCTGGTCGACGGCGGTCACCGCACGTCCCCATTCGACGTCTCCGCCGAGTTCGGCGAATCGGCGGCGCAGCGCACCCTCGATCTCGGCTTGGGAGATGAGCAGACCGGGGTGCCCGCCCAGCCGGGTCCGCTGCCCCACCTGCAGCCGGGTCAGCTCGCGGCCCGACACCGAGACGATCACCTGGTGCACCGGCAGGCTGCGCTCCGGCAGGTCGGCAAGCGCGCCGAGCCGGTCGAGTACCTCCACCCCACGCGGCTGCAGACCCAGGGCGCGGGACGTGGTGGCTGGTCCTTCAGCAGCGTCGATCACCCGCGCGGGCACACCGGCGCTGCGCAGCGCGCACGCCAGCGTCAGCCCGGTCGGACCTGCGCCCACCACGACCACGGTGTCCCGCTCCATGACGACTCCTTTATGTTAGTCGCTAACACGTTAGTGGCTAACATGAGAGTCGGCTAGGGTCCGCGAGGACCTGCGCTTCGGTACGCCCAGTTGTCGTCCCGGGTCGCCACCTCCGCTGGCCGAACGGCCCGGGCGGAGGGGTCGGGAACCGGCCGAGCAATACGCGAAGCGACCGGACTCGATGACCGCGCCTGCACCCCGGCAGTCCCCTCGAACTTGCCGCCGGGATATCGGTCGCGTTACTCAGAACTATGCCACCGGCCGATCACGGACTTGTTGGATCAGAGGGCCCAATTGTTGTCCGTACGTGCACCTCAGTCACGTGCACCTCAGTCACGTCGCCGGCGGGCCGTCAGGCCGCCAGGGTGGCGTAGCGGCCGTTGTCGTCGATCAAGCTGGTGTGGGTGCCCGATTCGATGACGCGGCCGTGGTCGAGGACCACGATCTGGTCGGCGTCGCGCACGGTGGAGAGCCGGTGGGCGATGGTGATGGTGGTGCGGCCCTGCGCCAGCACGTCCAGCGCCCGCTGCACGGCGCGCTCGGTCACGGTGTCCAGTGCGCTGGTGGCCTCGTCGAGCACCAGCACGCGCGGGTTGCGCAGCAGGGTGCGGGCGATGGCGATGCGCTGCTTCTCGCCGCCGGAGAAGCGGTGCCCACGGGATCCGACGACCGTGTCGTACCCGTCGGGCAGCGCGGTGATGAGCTCGTGCACCTGGGCGGCGCGGGCCGCGGCCTCGATCTCGGCGTCGGTGGCGCCGGGCCTGGCGTAGCGCAGGGTCTCGCGCACCGTGGTGTGCAGCAGGTAGGTCTCCTGGCTGACGACACCGACCACGTCGGCGAGGTCGGCCAGCCTCAGGTCGCGGACGTCGATCCCGTCGATCGTGACGCGGCCGGCCGCCGGGTCGTAGAGGCGGGTGATCAGGGCGGCGAGGGTGCTCTTGCCGGAGCCGGTCTCGCCGACCAGCGCCAGCGTCGTCCCGGCCGCAATGTCCAGGCTGACGCCGGCGACCGCGGCGGTGTCGCTGCCCGGATAGGTGAAGGTGACGTCCTCGAACCGCAGGTGTCCGGTGACGCGGGCCGGATCGATCTCGACGGGTGTCACGGGGTCGTCGACCTCGATCGGCAGGTCGAGGTAGTCGAAGATCCGCGCGAACAGCGCAAGTGAGCTGGTGAGCGAGACGCCGACGTTGAGCAGTCCCAGCAGCGGACGGAACAGTCCGGTCTGCAGCGCGGTGAAGGCGACCAGGGTGCCGATGCTCAGCCGTCCGGTCGTCGCCGGCAGGCCGGCACTGAGGTAGATGACCGCCGGGATCGCGGCGAAGATGACGCTCATCGAAGCCATCCGCCACCGCCCGGCCAGCTCTGAGCGCAGCTCCAGGTCGATCAACCGCTCCGACGATGCGGTGAAGCGTTCGACCATCGCGGCGCCGGTGCCCATCGTCTTGCTGAGCTGGACACCGCTGATCGACAGGCCCTCGTCGATCGTGACATTCAGGTCGGCGAGCTCGCGCTGGCGCTGCGCGGTGATCGTGCGGCGCATCCGGGCGACCTTGCGGGTCAGATAGATCGACGGCGGCATCACCACCAGTGAGATGAGCGAGAGCTGCCAGGACAATGCGGCCATGGCGACCGCGGTCGCGACCGTGGTGGTCAGATTGGACGCGATGGAGGCGGCCGTCGAGGTGACCACCGCCTCCATGCCCCCGATGTCGTTGGTGATGCGCGACTGCACCTCGCCGGTGCGGGTGCGGGTGAAGAACGCGATCGGCTGCCGGTGCAGGTGGGTGAAGACCTCGGTCCGCAGCCGGTGCATGACCTGCTGGCCGACCTTCGTGCTGATCCAGGTCTGGACCACGCCGAACGCCGAGGTCACCGCGGCCACCGCAACCATGCCGACGACCAGCCAGACCAGCAACGTCAGGTTCTGCTCCGGCAGGGCCTTGTCGATGACCGCACGCAACAGGAACGGCGAGGCCATCGCCACCACCGATGAGGCCACGATGATCGCGGTGACCCCCGCCAGCGGCCAGCGGTAGGGCATGAAGAGCCGGCCGATCCGGCGCAACGACACCTCGCGGTAGTTCGGTTCCAAGCGGGAACCCCCTTCCGTCCAGGACGGACGCCGCTGTCCGGCGGCCGCCCGCCTCGGCCAGCGCCGAGTAGTGATGAGGCCCGAGTATTGATGAGGTAACCTCAACATGAGGTTACAACAGGATTCGCTGGTAGCCTATTTCCCATGGCCGACGACGAGACGCTCTCCGAAGCCTTCTGGGGCGTCGCCCGCCGGCTCCGGCATCTCTCCCGCGAGACCCTCGCGCCCTGGGAGCTGTCCCCGTCCCAGTCCCGCCCGCTGAGCGTCCTCACCACGCATGGCGTGCTGCGGCTGAGCGAACTCTCCGATCACCTGCACATCGCGCCACGATCGGCGACCGAGGTGGTCGACGACCTCGAACAGCGTGGACTCGTCGAACGACGCCCCGACCCGAACGACCGGCGGGCCACCCTCGTCGCACTGACCGATCAGGGCACGAAGGTCAGCGAGGCCATCCGGTCCGCGCGCAGCGCCGAGGCCGAACGCTTCTTCGGCGGGCTCAGCCCAGCCGACCGCGCGCACCTGGCCCGCATCCTCCGGGAACTCCGCCGCTGACCTGGTACCGGGGCCCGCTCATCCAGTCACCTCTCGCGGTGGTCGGCGCGCCCGGTGACCGCTGACCCGCGAAGCCGACCGTATGGCCCGCGGTCCGCGCGGCGAGGGCGATCGGGATGAGCGGTTCGAGGTGGCCGCTGCCACCGGAAAAAGTGAAGAGAATGCGCACTGTAGTCAACTCACGTTGATGATCACCAGCACCCGCTCCAGATGGCGGAGGTCCTTTGCGTTCCTGGTGACGAGTGGAAGCTCGAAGCGCATGGCGGTAGCGGCGATCTGGAGGTCCATCCTTCGTGGACGCGGATCTCTACCAGCTCGGTACACCAGATTGCTGAGCAACCCGTACTGCTCAGCCGCCTCGGCATCGAACGGCAACACGTCGAAGCTCGCCCGCAGAGCTTCGATTCGTTTCCTCCGCTGCAGCGCCACCACAGGATCGTCAGTGACTGCCACACCATAATGAAGTTCACCCAACGAGACCGCACTGACCGCGGCATCGCTCACGATGGCCGACAGAGCTTTTCCCTGCAGGAGGTCGATCAGCGCCGAGGTGTCCAGTAGAGCCCTAGCTATCGGAGCCGTCACCGGTCATTCTTCTCTGTCGCATCCCGCCAAGGATCGGCCGGTAGATCGGCACCGAAGACGTGGTCGGCATCGTCCCGAATGTCGCGATACCACTGATCGCCGTCGACCGGCCCCAGTTGAGCGATCCGGGCCTCGAACTCGACAACCGGGACGAATTGGCTTGTCGCCTGTCGCTGGTGAGGCATCAGGTCGGCGACCGGCCGTCCGTGCACGGTGATCGTGAAAGACTCGCCGTCGGCCACTCGACGCATGATCTCCGCGTTGTTGTTGCGCAGCTCAGACTGCCTGATGATCTCGCCCACGCCCGCCAGCATAGCTACCCGGTAGCGATACAGCTATCTGAGAGAGTAGGTCGGAGATGCCGGTGCGCGACATCCCCGTGCCGGGGCACCCGCGGGTGCTGCTGGACGGCACCCCGCTGCTCGGGCAGCGCAGCGGAGTCGGGCGCTACACGGCCGCGCTACTCGCCGAACTCGCCACCCGATCCGATCTGGACGTCTCGGTCACCGCGTTCACCGCCCGCGGCCAGGGCGCGCTGCGGGCGGCGCTGCCCGACGGGGTGCGAGCCCGCGGTGGCCCGGTACCGGCCCGGGCGCTGCGGGCGGCCTGGCGGCGCCTGTCCTGGCCCCCGGTGGAGCTGCTCGCCGGCCGCGCCGAGGTGGTGCACGCCACCAACTTCGTGCTGCCCCCTTCGCGGCGGGCCCGCGGCGTGGTGACGATCCACGACCTGGCCTTCCTGGACCGCCCCGGGGAGCTGGCCCCGCAACAGCGCGATCTCCCCGGTCTGGTCCGCTCCTCGGTGGCCAGGGCGGCGGTGGTGTGCACCCCCAGTGGCGCGGTCGCCGCGCAGGTGGCCGACCGGCTCGGTGTCCCCGCGGACCGGATCGTGGTGACCCCGCTGGGGGTGGGCCGGGAGTGGCTGACCGCCGGGCCGCCGACCGGAGCACTGTGCGCGAGACTGCGCCTGCCGGCGCGTTACCTGCTGTTCGTCGGCGCCGCCCAGCCACGCAAGGGTCTCGACGTGTTGTGCGACGCGCACGCGGCGGCGGATCTCCCCCCGCTGGTGCTCGCGGGCCCCGCCGGGTGGGGGCAGCCACTACTGGCGTCCTCCCGGATCCACCCCATCGGGTTCCTCGACGACGCCGATCTGCGCTCGGTGGTCGCCGGTGCGGCGGTGCTGGTGCTGCCCTCGCGTGTGGAGGGTTTCGGGCTGCCCGTGCTGGAGGCGATGGCGAGCGGCGTGCCGGTGGTGTGTTCCGACGTGCCCGCGTTGCGCGAGGTGTCCGGCGGCCTGGCCACTCTGGTGGCGCCCGGTGACCCGGTGGCGCTGGCCGCCGCGCTGGATTCGGCGGTTCACGACGGCGCTGAGACCGACCCGGCCGCGGCGACCGCGCGTCGGGCACACGCCGCCCGCCACACCTGGCAGGCCTGTGCCGCCGCCACTGTGCGTGCCTATTCACTCGCACTCGGGCAATAACGGATCCCTGAGAGATAAATCACTCGCGCGAGATCGACTCAAGTCGATCAGTTCGCGTGCCGTTACTCGACTCCGAGTGACGCGTTGGTCACCGAATACCCGACGCGGACGAACTGTCGCCAGGTCAGGTGACAGCGAATCCCACTCGTTGACAAATGCCGCCACGCATGCGTGTCCCGAGCACGCCATGGCGCATCCATGCCGAAGAGGGGAATGTATGACTAATCACCGTGGTAGAGCCGCGACCGCGCTGGCCGGTCTGGTCGCCACCGCTACCGTCGGTCTGGCAGTACCCGCCGCGGCGCAGCCGAAAGCAAGCCCCCTGCAGACCAGCCTCCACACCAGCAAGGTGGCCCTGCTCACCGGACCGGGATCGATCAACGAGACCGATGTGCGCTACCGGGTTCGTGGTACCGATCTGGGTATCATGTGGTCTGACCAGCGGGGGAACCTGCTCACCGCTTTCGGTGACACCTTCGGGGCCAACTGGACGGGCTCCGGCTCCGGTGCCGGGACGACGAGTCCGGCCCGACAGGACTGGCGGTCGAACACGCTGGCCCGCAGCGGCGACCAGGACCCGAGCCACGGCCTGGCCTTCGACTTCGTCACCGACCGTCCCGGACATGCGAAGGAATTGGTGCCCTCACTCAAACGGGACAATGACGAAGTCAGCACGATCCCGACCGGTGGCGTGAATCTCGATGGACGGGACTACCTGGCCTACATGTCGGTACGGCATTTCGGCCCTTCAGGTGGGAAATGGATCACCAATTACAGTGCCGTCGCCTGTTCCGACGACGGTGGGCAGACCTGGGTATCAGCTCCCGAGACACGGCGGCCGAACACCACCGCATTCGACGACCATTTCCAGATGATCTCCTATGCCACCCGGGACGGCTTCGTCTACGTCTTCGGCACGCCGAACGGCCGGTTCGGCTCCGCCTACCTGGCCCGGGTACCCGAACGGCAACTGCTCGACCAGACCGCCTACCAGTACTGGACCGGAGCGAGCTGGCAACGGGGCAGCAGCACGATCGCGGCCCCGATCATGCCGGGACCGGTGGGGGAGCTCTCGGTCCGCTACGACCCGGCGCTGGGCAGCTGGCTGACGACGTATCTGGACGAATCCCGCCACGCGATCGTCCTGCGACTGGCGCCGCAGCCCACCGGGCCGTGGAGTCCGGAGATCCAGCTCGCGACGGCAGGCACATACCCGAGCCTGTACGGCGGCTTCCAGCATCCGGCCTCGCACGGGACGGACATCTATTTCACGATGACCCAGTTCAGCCAGTACAACGTGTCGCTGATGCACGCCAGGCTGCCCCGCAATGTGCTGGACGTGCTGCCCGGCACGGTCCCCGCCGTCCCTGTCGGCGGATAGCGGTGTTCTGACCGCGCCGTTCTGACCGCGTTCCGATCCTGTGCGCGGTTCACTGGTCCAGCAGGCCGCCGTCGATCGCGGCACGCAGCGCGCGGCGCCACGGACGTGGCGCCGGCAGCCCGGCCGCCACCCATCCGGCGGTGTCCAGGACCGAGTTCGCCGGACGCGGCGCCGGACGCGGGAACTCCGCGGTCCGGCAGGGCTGCACCCGGCCGGGGTCGGCGCCGATCTCGGTGAACACCGCCCTGGCCAGGCCGAACCACGTGGTCGACCCCGCGTTGACGCAGTGCAGCACCCCGGGGGGCACCCGGTCGGCGGCCAGCGCGAGCGCGACCAGTCCATCGGCGAGATCGTGCGTCCAGGTCGGGTTGCCGACCTGGTCGTCGACCACGCGGACGGTGTCCCGCTCGGCCGCCAGCCGCGCCATGGTGCGGACGAAGTTGCCGCCGTGGGCACCGTAGAGCCAGGCGGTCCGCACCACGTGCGCGTCGTCGCCGCAGGACAGCACCGCCCGCTCCCCGGCCAGCTTGCTCCGCCCGTACCCGGTGCGCGGTGCGGTCGGGTCGCCCACCCGGTTGGGACCTTCGCCGTCACCCGCGAAGACGTAGTCGGTCGACACGTGCACCAGATGTGCCCGGTGCGCGGTGCACGCCCGGGCCAGGTGCGCCGGGCCCTCGGCGTTGACCGCATGCGCCCGGGCAGCGCCCGCACCCTCCGCGGCGTCCACCGCCGTGTACGCCGCTGCGTTGATCACCACCAGCCGGGTGGCGCCGTCCGCCAGGGCCGCCACCGTTTCGGACACCGCCGCCGGATCGGTGACGTCGAGTTCGGCAGAGCCGGGGGCCTGCACGGTGGTGATCCCGGCCCGAGCGGCCGCGCCCACCAGATCGCGCCCCAACTGGCCGCGCCCGCCGGGCACCAGCAGGGTGACCTCGGGAGCGCTCACCGCGCGATCGCGGCCGCGCCGGCTTTCAGCGGCACCCACCAGTCGCGGTGCTCAGCGTACTCGTCGAGCAGGTTGGTCACACCCGCCATCAGCTCCGCTACCAGCGGCCCGTCGGCGATGTCCCCCGTGACGAAGCGCAGCACCGGGTCAGCGGCGACCGGGGTCAGGTTCTCCCGGTTGCCCGCATAGGTCAGCGCGTCCAGCACCACCACCTCGGCACCGGCCGGCGTCGGCTCCTCGCCACGCAGTACTCGCCGCACGAATGTCGATCCGATGACTCCGGCACCGCAGGTGACCAGCAGCTGCATCGATTCGTCTCCCCTGTGGCGGGCAATGTGGCGGGCGGTCCCGTTCGATAGCAGTAATCGAGTGTGTCATGACAACGCGAAGGGGGGCTGGTGCGTCTGTCTCTATGGGGGCAGCGTCGGATGGCCCCGATGACGGGGCGTGATCGATGGTCCCGACCGGGGCACCGATAGCCTGACCTTGCCGCCGCACCAGCCGCAGGATCCAGGAGGGCATCCGTGGATGACAGGCCATCCGGGCCGGGAAACCCCGCCGGGCGGCCCGGGCGGACGGATAAGCGTGGCGCCAACGGTGGCCCGTCGCTCCCAGACGCACAAGGTCGGGCCCGTCCGGTCAGGTCGGTCGCCGGGCAACCCCGCACCGGCCAACCCCGCACCGGCCAACCCCGCACCGGCCAACCCCGCACCGGCCAACCCCGCACCGGCCAACCCCGCACCGGCCAACCCCGCACGGGGCAGACGCCGACCGGACGCCGCCCCGCACGACCACCCGGCGACCGCACCGCCCGGCCTGCGGGAAAGCGTTCTGCACCGCCGGTGACCCGCAGGCCCGGCCGAGGGTTTCGCGGCGCGAAGCTGGTCCTCGCCATGGTCTCGGCGCTGGTACTCGGCCTCACCGGGTACGGATGGTCCACCTTCCAGAGTCTCCAGAAGGGGTTGAGCACCGCCAACATCATCGGGTTCAGCGCACCGGACGGCGCTACCGACATCCTGCTGGTGGGCAGCGACAGCCGGACCGACGCGCACGGCAACCCACTGCCCAAGGACGTGCTGACCCGGCTGCGCGCCGGTGCCAACGAGGGCGAACTCACCGACACCATGATCCTGGTCCGGGTGCCGAACGACGGAAGCCGGGCAGTGGCGATCTCATTGCCCCGAGATCTGTACGTACAGATCCCCGATGGGTTCGGTACTCACAAACTCAACTCCGCGTACTCCCGGGGCAAGGGCGAGGCCACCGCAGAGCTCAGCAAACAAGGAGCCGATCCGGATACGGTGCGCACCGAATCCATCGCGGCGGGCCGGAAGCTGTTACTGAGAACGATCGAGAATCTCACCGGGGTGGGCATCGACCACTATGCGGAGATCAATCTGCTGGGCTTCTCATCGCTCACCGAAGCGGTCGGCGGAGTCGACGTGTGTCTCAAGGAACCGGTGAAGGACACGTTCTCCGGCGCCAGCTTCTCCGCTGGGCCGCACACGATCTCCGGACCGGACGCACTCGCATTCGTCCGCCAACGCCACGGGCTGCCCCGCGGCGACCTGGATCGCGTGGTTCGTCAGCAGGCCTTCATGGCCTCGCTGGCTCACCGGGTGCTCTCCGCGGGGACGCTGACCAACCCCGGCCGGATCCAGCAACTGATCGAGGCGACCCAGCAGTCCCTGGTACTCGACAACGGTTTCGACGTGCTCGACTTCGCCACCCGGATTCAGGGCCTCGCGGCCGGCAACGTGGAGTTCATGACGGTGCCCGTACTCGGCGACGGTGAGAGCGACTCCGACGGCGCGGTACTCAAGGTCGACTCGGCAGCCGTCCGGTCCTTCGTCGCCGCTGCGATCACCGGTGGTTCCCCGGCAGCCGCGCCGAGTTCACCCCAGACCGGGCAGGTCACCATCGACGTGCTCAACGCGTCCGGGGTCAGCGGGCTGGCCGGTACGGTGTCCCAGGAACTCACCGGGCACGGCTTCAACCCCGGCACGGTGAGCAACGCCGACACCCGCAGGGTCAGTGTGGTGCGCTACCCGACCGGCGGGCAGGACTCGGCCAAAGCGATCGCCACCGCCCTGGGCGGCATACCCACCGAGGAGAACCCCAATCTGCAGACCGGGACCGTGCAGGTCTACCTGGGCGAGGACTACTCGGGACCGGGGCGCAACGGCCTGGCGGCACCGGCGGTGCTGCGGCTGAACGGGCAAGCAGCGACCGGGGAGCCGGGCAGCGCACACAACGTCGTCCCGGCCGTCGCCACCACCTCACCCGCCCAGGAACCCCCGCCACCGACACAACCCGTGGTAGCCAGCAACGTACCGTGCGTGTACTGACCCGCCCGCCACGACGAGGCCGTCCGGCCGGCGCGCTGCGCCGCGAACGGGTCAGCCGCCAGGGCTAATCTGAGCGGCGCATGACGGGAGGAGGTTCCGGTGTCCCAGCGGCGGCGTTCGTCCGGCGGGCGGCGGCGCGGCAGACATGCCGTAACCGGCAGTGGCACCGGAGGCACCGGGATGGCGTCGCAGGCGTGGCTCTTGCTGGCCGAACACGGCCCGCTGCCCGCCCGGGTACTGGCCACGCTGCTCTCGGCGACGGTGCTGCTCGCCACGGGCGTCGGCTGGGCGACGGTCGGATCGATCGACCGCGGCCTGAACAGCACTGATGTGCTCAGTCCCGCTGGGGCGAACGACAAACCCGGAGGCGATGGCGCAACGGACATCCTGCTGGTCGGCGACGACAGCCGCACGGACGCACAGGGCGCGCCGCTGCCCCAGGAGGTGCTGCAGGCACTGCGCACCGAACAGTCTCAGGGGACCAATACCGACACCATCATCCTGGTGCGGATCCCGGACAACGGCAGTGCCGCGCACGCCATCTCCATCCCCCGCGACACCGACGTCGCGCTGCCGGACGGCAACGGCTCGGACAAGATCAACTCGGTGTACGGGACGTTCGAGACGCGTGCCGCCCGGCAGTTACGCGGCACTGGCGTCACCGACGCGGCACAGATCGAGCGCGACTCCGCCCAGGCGGGCCGCCGTGCCCTGGTGACCACCGTCGAGCACCTCACCGGACTGCGGATCGATCACTACGCCGAGGTCAATCTGTACGGCTTCTACCTGCTCACCCAGGCGATCGGTGGCGTCGAGGTCTGCCTCAACGCACCGGCCAAGGATTCCTTCTCCGGCACGGATCTGCCCGCCGGGCGGCAGACCCTGTCCGGCGGCGACGCGCTGTCCTTCGTCCGGCAGCGCCACGGGCTGCCCCGAGGGGACCTCGACCGGATCGTGCGACAGCAGGTCTTCATGGCCAGCGCGGTGCGCAAGGTGCTCTCCGCGGGCACCCTCACCGACCCCACCCGGCTGTCGGCGCTGTCCGCCGCCGCGCGCAGCTCGGTCGTGCTCGACAAGAACTGGGACATCCTCGGATTCGCCCAGCAGATGCACGGTCTCGCCGCCGGTGCCGTCGACTTCGTGACGATCCCGGTGGCCGACGTCGCTGCCCACGACGACCGCGGCCAGAGCATCATCAAGGTCGATCCGGCCCAGGTCCGCCAGTTCGTGGCACACCTCGCCGACCCGAGCACGGCGTCCCCGCCGGGTCCGGCCGGCCCGGCCCCCCCGTCCGCCGCTCCGGCCGGGCCCGCGGTGCAGGCGCACACAGTCGACGTGCTCAACGGCACCGATGTGGCCGGGCTGGCCGGGCAGGTCTCGGCCAAGCTGATCGCGGCCGGTTTCACGGCGGGCAAGACCGGCAACATCCCGCTGCGGCAAGTCACCCTGATCAAGGTGCCCCCGCGGGGAAATCCCATCGGCGAGCAGATCTCGACGTTGCTCGGCGGGGGGATTCCGATACTGGTCGAGCCGGAACTGACCGGCAACCAGGTCGAGGTGCTGGTCGGGGCGGACTACCTGAACCGCACCGGCAGCCGGACGACCGCTCCGGCACTGTTCAAGCAGGACGGCGCGGGCGCCGCACCCCGCCTGGACGGTGCGGCCGCCGCTCGACAACCACCCCCGATCAACGCCGCAGGTGTGCACTGCATCAACTGAGGAATCACGATCAACTGAGGAATCACGATCAACTGAGGGATCACGTGAACCAGACCATCACCGACGCGGTGCTCGGGCCGCTGCTGCGCACCGACCCGGCCGGGCCGAGGATCACCCACTACGACGACGGCGCAGGCAGCCGGGTGGAACTGTCCGGCGCCACGTTGGCCAACTGGGCGGCCAAGACCGCGAACTGGTTGCGCGACGAACTGGACGTCCAACCCGGCGACACCGTCGCGGTCCTGCTGCCGCCGCATTGGCAGACCGCCGGGGTGCTGCTCGGCGCCTGGTGGTGTGGCGCGACGGTGACCTTGTCCGCCGCCGGTGCGCAGGTCGCGCTGTGCGGGGTGTCCGCCATCGCCGAGGCCTCCGGTGCCGACGAGGTGGCGGCGGTGGGGCTGGACGCGCTGGGCATGGGGGTCCGGGCGCTGCCGCCTGGGGTGCGGGACTACGCCACCGAGGTCCGGGTGCACGGCGACACGTTCACCGCAGGCGCCTCGGGACCGGGCGCAGAGCAGGTCCTGGGTGCCGCGCGAGCGCGCGCCGCCATGCTGGGTCTCACCACGGGTGACCGGGTTCTGAGCACCCAAGGCTGGGACGGCGGTGCGCCGGGCGAGGTGTTGCTCGCGGTGCTCGCCGCCGACGCGTCGCTGGTGCAGTGCACCGGCACCGACCCCGCCACGCTGGAGCGCCGCCGTGCCGCCGAACGGGTCACCGTCACCCTGAGCTGACTACCGGCGAGGTCATCGCGGTCGCAGACCGTCGAGTAGCCGCGCCGGGTAGATCTGCACCGCAAACGGGCGCGTCGCGACGTAGCTCTCCTCGCCGCTCACCTTCGCGGTGAGCTGATACCGGCCGTGTTCGTCGAGCTCGTAGACCTCCAGCCCGCCCGGCTGGACCGGGTCGAGCAACCAGTACGACGGCACTCCCAGCCGCTCGTAGTACGCCTTCTTGGTGTTGCGGTCCCCCAGTTGGGTGCTGCGCGACAACGCCTCCACCGCCAGCACCGGCGCTACCGGCAGGCATGCCTCGGTCAGATCGTCGTACCGCGCCACCAGCACATCGGGCTGCACCTCGTTGAGCGGCGACGTCCGCACCGCGAACGGTGCCAGCAGCACCCGCAGCTCCGGGGGACACTCGCGGCGAAGCTCCATAGCCAGCGCGAATGACATCTCCTGGTGTGACCAACCCGGGGCGGGAGTCACGAGGAGCATCCCGTCAATGAGCTCGTAGCGCCGGCCGTCACCGGGCATCGCCTCCAGGTCGTGCACCGTGAACGGGCGACCCTCGGCAAGTCCGATCGGTTCGGTCATAGCCGTCATAGTCCCCCTCCTTCCTGATCCAGGCCAGCGTGCCCGACGGCACTGACAGTCTGCTCGCCACAAGACGAGTCCGGCGGTGCGCAGGAAGGCTTTGCCAGAACGAAGGCTGGGCGAACCTGCCATAGCGAAGGCTATAGTGGGCACCATGGCCACGACGACGATGCAGCTGGACAGCGCGCTGCGCGACCAACTGGCGCACATTGCCAAGCAGGAGTTCGACGGCGCCACCCTTGGTGAGGTCGTCGGGCACCTGCTGGCCGAACACCGCATCAACCGGATCATGTCCCGGTATGCGGAACTCCGGGCCGACCCCGATGAATGGGCCGGCTACCAGGCCGAATCAAGACTGACAGACAACGCCGCAGGCGACGGCCTGCCCCCCGCCGGTGACGAGTACCCCGAGCTCAACCCGTGAGTCCACGGCTTGCACCCTGGCAGGTCTGGTGGGTCGATTTCGGTGACCCCGTGGGCCACGAGCAGGGCGGTATCAGGCCAGCCGTCATCGTCGGCTCAGCCATCCACTGCCGGTTCCCCATCGACATGGCCTTGATGGTCCCACTCACCACCCGGGATCGAGGGCTCGACCACCATGTACGCATCGACTCCCCGGAGTCCGGGTTGTCCCGGCCCAGCTGGGCCCGCACCGAGGACCTCACCGCCGTATCCACTCGCCGCTTCACCCAACCGGCACCCCTGGGCAGGGCATCGGAGGAGGAAGCCAAAGAACTGTCGGCCTGGCTGCGCACCCTGGTCGCGTTTGGGTGAACTGCGCGAGATGGTGTCGGTTCAGCGACGGTGACTGAGCCAGAACATCAGTCGGCCGGTGATCGTTCCCATCGCTACAGTAGCCGTGCTGACGGTGTCAACCCGGCCAGGCCATTGGGGTGTGGGCGAAATCCACGGACACGCGGTGGTACGGACTGCCTTCGTCGTGCACGTGGACTGCCGAGATTCGGTAGCGATCAGCAGCGCGCTCCGCCCAGGCTGTCACGGCGGTCTGGTAGTGGCCATCACCGTGATGAACGGGTTCCTGCGCCCACCTGCCCGGTCGACGCAGGTGTCCAGAACGTGCGAATGGGCCAGCGGATGCTGGTTGCCCACGGCGAGCCGGACGCCGGGGTGCTGGGTGTTCAGCCTGTGGATGCACCGGTCGCACAGTCGGCCGGCCTCATGGTGGGCGATCCAGATGCAGACGTCGCACATCGG
>DASXOV010000129.1:0-33803 GCA_036494005.1 Pseudonocardiaceae bacterium
GGGACCGTTCGACCGCTCATTCCCACAGGGGACCGTTCGACGAGGAGACACCATGCTGCAGACCCGCGAATTGTTCGACAGCATCACCATTGGCACTGACATCGACGGTGAACGCTGGAGTAACACGATCACCGCGCTCAGTAATTGCCAAGAAGCCGTCACCGCCTGCTCCGGTGCCATGCTTCTGGTGGGGGAGGACATGACCAGCGGGGTCCTGCGCGACCTGGACTCTGCCGATGTCATCCAGGCAACCGCCCGGGTACTCACCCGCGCCGCAGGCATGGACCTCAGCCTGCTCAGCGCCCAACTCGAAGCATGCCTGCTGGCCTGCGAACGCAGCCACGAATACTGCCAGAGCCACGCCGAGCACCTACCGCACTGCCGAATCTGCGCGCAGAGCACCCAAGAGTGCGCAGACGCCTGCCGGGAGCTGCTGGCCTCCGTTCACCACTGACAGCGCACCGCTCATCGACCGACGCCTACCGGCGATTCACCGGGATGGTCGTCGGCTAGTGGAAGCTGAACGGCGCGGGTGTGGGGGTGCGCCGCGCCGCCATGGACAGCGTCAGCAGCAGATCCTCGACGGTGATCGACTCCGCGTCCCTGCGCACCCCGAGGCTTCGCCGGGACAGCTCGGCCGCCAGCTGGAACTGGTGATCGTCGCCGACCTCCCCGTGCTCGGGATCCCGGGGCACGAGCAGTGGCGCCCGCCCGCTGCCCAGTGCCGCGAGGGCCGAACCCGTGCCCGCATGGCTCACCACGATGTCCGCCCCGGCCAGGGCAGCGGTGAGTTCGGCCGCGGGCAGGAAGGGGGCCGGGCGGATCGGGAGATCGTCGACCGGGGTGTCGGCGGTCTGCCACAACACCGTCGGCTCCAGCCCGGTCGCCTGGTGCAGCGGGCCGTGCGGCGCGACCAGGGGGACCAGCTGCTCGACCAGACGGCGGAACGGGAACTCGGTTGCGGCACCCAGGGTCACCACGACCCGGATCCGCTCAGTCGGCTCGTGCGCTGCCGCGACGGCTTCGTAGCCGTCCAGCACGCTGCCCGCAAAGTGCCACCGCCGGCTCTGCCAGTGCGGGTACTGAGTGTAGGTACGGACTCCCGGTACCCGGTGCAGGATGCGCCCGGTGAGCGAGGGCCCGAGTACCCGTGTGGCACTCTCGACGTAGTGGCACTCGACCCCCCGGGCAGCCAGGTACGGCAGGAAGCCCAGGGCGATACCAGAACCGGTCGACACCGCCCTGGTGAACTTCCGGCTGTTCATCAGGCGGCGGGCCGCCGGGACGCAGCGCAGGACGCCAGAGATGCTGCGCACTCCCACATACGGCACGAAATAAGCATCCCGCTCGGCGAGCATCGATGTGCTCTGCTCATTCTCGTGAGTGACCCACACCGTCTCGCCGTCCTCGGGGAAACGGCGCGACAGTTCATTGAGCTGCGTGAGATGCCCGCCCGTCGTGGCGAGCAGAAGCGTCGTCATCGGGTGCCTGCCGAATGTGACATCACGGTTCCCCCTAGCAGAAGTAGCGATAGAGCAGCGTGCCTGCGCGTTCGGTGACCTCGTTGGGAACCACCTCATCGGTCAGCAACCGGGTCAGTTCACCCAGCACGGCGCCGGTCGCGGGGCAGCTGCGGGCCCGTTCACCGCCGGCCCGCAGGGTCACGATGGTGCGTTCCTCGCTCGCCCACTTACGTTTGTATGCCACCAGTCCGGGTTGGTCGAGATCGCTGCACCCCCAGTCGAGCAGGCGCAACCGGCGCTGCGCTCCCCAGCGGATGCCCGCCCAGAAGATCGCGTCATTGGGCCGCAGGCCGAGGTACTCCGGACGGGAAGCGCCGAATTTGTAGTAGAGCGTGTCCCCCCAGACCAGGAACAGCGCACCGGCGATCAGCTCATCGCCCGCATGAGCGCTCAACGTCACCACCGCGCCGTCGCCGGAGAACGCCCGCCAGATCCGCTCGAAGAGCTCGAACGGCTGGGCGAGCAGCCGGTACTTGCGCTTACGCAACTGCACGTGCAGGTGATGGAATTCGCGTACCGCGTCCAGGCCGGTGCCGGCCTCGATCCGGATCTCGTTGCGCTGCGCGATCGCGATGTTGCGCCGGGCGTGTTTGCTCAGCCGGCCGTGCAACGTCTCGGTGTCCGCATCGAGCGCCGTGCCGTGCCACGCTGCCGAGCCGACCCGGTGCAGCTGCGGGTCGGAGGCGGGAACGGCGGTGTCGAAGCACCGCAGGGTGAACGGGGCGTGCGGCCCTACTACGCCGTCGCGCAGCACCGCCCAGTGCACGGCGTCGTCGACCGGTGGATCGGCCCGGTCGCAGAACGGCAGGCTGACGTGCCGGTCGCCACGGATGTCGCTGATCGGCACCCAGGCCAGGCCCGCCACCGGTTCCCGCTCGTCCATCACGATCCGGCACCCGGGATCAAAGCCGTAGGTGCCGCACACTGCGTCGATCCAGGGTGGCGACGTGAACAGGCTGCCGCGCGGGCTGGAGGCGAGTTGCCGCCATCGCGGGTCGGTGCGCGGATCTGCGACGACGATGTCGTGGGCGTCGACGACTGTCGAGGACAGGTTCACAGCGGAGGTGGCTCCTTCCATTCGAGGGGGCGGACTTGTCGACGGCGCGGAGTGAGCGCCAGACCGGAACTCGGCGACGGTGAGACTGGACGAATACCACCCATATAGGCGTAAGATTGATACTTATAGTCACCCATGTGGCGACAAACCTGCTTTTCCTGTCGCCATATTGGTTATCAGTACCGCGCTGAGATCAAGTATACCTAACGGTGAGTGACACGAATGGCTTATCTGTCCGGTATGAGTCGCGCGCTGCGGGCGGATGAACCTTCGCCGCGCGCGACCGGCCGGATGAGGCTATGGTCGGGCCTCCACCACAACCAGGAGTTCCGATGAGCACGTCCACCGCAATCGGACTCGGGATCCTTGCCTGGGTCCTGTTGGCGATTGTGCTGGCCTTCTCCCTCGGGTACATGATCCAACTGCGCGATCGGCAGCGCCCGTCCCGGACCCCGACGAAGGCGCGGTTGCGCTCCGTCGGGCGGCCCGGCACGGCGCCACCACAGGCCGGGAGCGGGTGGGACCTGCGCAACGGCACCTGATCCGCGCCTCACTGTGAGGCGGGGCGGGGCCGGGGCACCAGGTCCGGGTCACCCACCGCCGAGGACGGTGGGCTGTCTCCGGGTCGAACCGATGGCCGCAGGCCTGCGCCGCGCGCGACCCGCACGGCCTCCAGCCTGCTGTGCACGCCCAGTTTGGTGAAGATGCTGCGCACATGGGTTCGCACGGTGTTGGGGGAGATGAGGGACTCGACGGCGATCTGGCCGACGGGCTTGCCGTCGATCATGCCGGACAGCACCTCGCGCTCGCGGTCGCTGAGCACGTCGAGCCGTTCGCTGCGATCACGGGCGTGCCGCACGTCGTCGCGCAGCTCACGCAGGACCGTACCCAGGTACCGGGGCGGGTAGCAGGCGTGTCCCTGGCGCACGGCGCGCAGGACCTCGACGAGGTGGTCGACCGAACTGTCCTTGGACACCCAGGCGGCGGCGCCTTCGCGGGCGGCCGCCACCGCATGGGAGGCGTCCTTGCTGTCGGTCAGCACCACGAGATGTGCCTGCGGTTCGGCACCGCCGAGAGTGCGCAACATCCGGCCGGTCTCGACGGCTATTCGTCCGACCTCAGTCGTGATCACGTCGGGACGTAGCATCCGGACGACGCCGGTCAGCTGGGGATCGTCGGTCGTGCAGGTCCCGACCACCCACATGTCGGTGACCGTGGACAACCGGGCCGCCAGCGCGTCGGTCAGCATCCGGTGACTGTCGATGAGCAGGACCCGCACGAACGACAGATCATCGCCCGCCGGCACGTGATGTGGTGACGGGTCGGCGGTGGCTTCCTCGGTGGCCTCGTCGGACCCCACTAGCCGCACCAGATCACCGTGCACACCGATGCGCGACGAGCCCGAGCCGCACCCCCCACGGCTCGGGCTACGCCCCCGCGCACCGAGTGCGCACCGAGTGCGCTCCGGTGCCCTCCGGACGACCCACCTCCTGGACCCGCGCCTGTCCAGGCGGCGAAGACCGGGTCGTTGATGTCCGGGCTGGTCACCCGTGGGCCGTTCCGGTCGTGACCTTCTGCCATGGCCGGCGCAGCCGTGGTACGAACCGGCGAACGTCGGGCTGAAGCTGGAGTGGCTGGTCCGGCTGGGGCTCTTGGGGCTGAGGTGCCTGCGCCGGCGGGGGTGGTGCGGCCGCCGGTGCGGCACGGCCTCGCCGGAAACGAGGCGGCTTGCTGGATCCGGTGCCGGACCGGGAGCGGGCCAGGCCGCGGGTGATCGGAGTCACCGCCCGCCAGCCCGTCCGCAGGCACATCAGCCCGAACGGACGCAGGTCGTCACGGGCGTACCAGGCCATCTCGTTGACCAGCCGCAGCGACATCACCCACCACAGCAGGTTGAGCTCACCGTTGCGGCGACACCCGAGCGCGGCGGCCGGATCCCGGTTCTCCACGAGTAGGCGCCTGCCGGTTCGCTGTGCGCCGGAGGAGATCGGCCGGCCGGTCAGGTCCAGGTGCGCCGCCACCACCACATCGACACCCGCGTCGTCCTGGAACAGCCGGAACTGCTCACCCAGGCGCGGGTTGAAACCGAGCAGCTTGTACTGGCCGTCCCGGGGATCCCACCGGTAGTCGAGCGCGACGATGCCCTGGAAGCCCAGCCTGCTCAGCAGCTCGGTGGCCTGTGCGTGCAGGTCCGGGTTCTCGACCCAGCGCCCCAGGCTGGTCCTGCCGTTCAGCGCGGGATAGCAGCGTTCCTTGAGCCCGACGAAACCCGGCTCGCAGCGGGAACCTGCGTCGCAGTAGCCGTAGAAGAAGTAGTCCTGGCTGGGACAACGGGGGACGAACTCCTGCAACATCAGGCCCGCGCCGGGCGCCGTCTCGCTGTCGTGGAAGGCGCGGGCCAGTTCGTCCCTGTTGTGCAGCATCGAGGGGTCCCGCGGTTGCGGCCGGCGGCCGGCGGATCGCCGGGAGGCGCCGGCGGGTGTACCAGGCATGGCGATCAGCGGGAAGCCCACCTCGGCGGCGAACTCGTCCGCCTCGGCGAGGGAACCCGGCCGGGCGGCCGCCAGGCACGGCACGCCGAGCTCACGACACAACTGGTACAGCGTGTACCGGTCGGCGACCCGGCGCGGCAGATCACTGGGTGGATCCGAGAACCGGAACCATTGCCGCAGCTCGGCGCCGTGCTCCGCCAGGAAGATCGCGCCTGCGTCGTCGGTGGGGATCAGCACCGAAGGGCTTCCGATCCGCTCCGCCAGTGTGATCAGCCCCGTCAGCAACCGCTCGGCATCGTCGGCGGGCGCCCGCCAGAACCAGTGCCCGCTCAGGTAGCGCGAGCTGGCCGCGGGGCCCAGCGGTTCGTCGTGCACCCCGTAGACCGGTACGCCGAGGCGCCCCAGACTTCGAATCGCACCCAGCCCGCCGTGATGCATGCCGTTGCGATCCAGGGTGAGGACCACGGCCGGCGTCGTGGTGTCGATCGACACACCCCCCTGGCGGTTGACGGCGAGTGCAAGCCGATGTGCAGTCAACATCCCCTCCCATGCGGATCGTGTTCGCCCTGGTGCCGGGCTATTCAGTGGTGTTGCGGTGACTCAGATGACCCTTGCATCATCTGGTCGGCAGGTCTTCCCTCATCGGCGGTAGCCCGCCTACGTCGTGCGCGGGGGTCGTCGTCGTCCGCCGGCCCGATCCCGGTGCGGCGCGCCCTGCTCACCGCCTCCAGGCGGCTGTGCACGTTCAACTTGCTGAAGTCTTGTTGGTGTGGGTCCGCACGGTGTTCGGCGAATCCCCCAGTTCGTCGGCGATCTCCGCTGAGGTACAGCCCTTGGCCAGGCCGATCAGCACGCCCCGCTCCGTGCGGTGAGTACGTCGAGCGGCCCTGCTCGGTGGCGTGCCCGGGCAACGTCCTTGCGCAGTTCCCGCCGGCTCGGCCCGAGCTGTTCGGGAGGGAAATACGCGTGCCCGACACTCGCACAGTGCACGACCTGGGCGAGCATGTCCACCGAGGATTCCGTCGACACCCCATCCGTCGACACCCCATCCGTCGGCTCCGGCCCGTACGGCCGGTCATCGCCCGCCCCCTCCGGCGCACTCGTCCGTCGGTGGTATCCCGTCCAGATCCATCCGATCGTGTTCCACCAGGTTGTAACGCACCGCGAGTGACGCGGCCTCGAGCCGGGAATGCACTCCCAGCTTGCTCAGAACCCCCTGGACGTGACTCCGAATTGTGGTGGCCGACACACCCAATCTGTCGGTCATCCCGCGCGTATCGAGTCCCTCGACGAGCAGCGCCAGGCATTCCCGTTCCCGGGTGGTCAGGTGCGTGGCCAAACGGCGGGCTTCAGTGATGAGGGGGCGCTGCCGGTGCTGCCGGGGAGCATCGATCACGATATCACCGGCGACGACCCGCTTGACTGCCTCGATCAGCGCATGGATACCCCATGTCTTGTGCACATAGCCGGTCGCTCCCATTTTGATGGCCCGCAGCATCGCGTCCGTATCCCGATCCGCGGTGAGTACGAGCACCCGGGTGCCGGGATTGGCCGCCCTGACGTCGCCGATTGCGGCCACGCCGTCCCCGTCGGCGAAATGGCGATCCAGGAGGCACACTTCGGGGCGGTGGGTATGGACCGCCTCGATCGTTTCCTGCAGGCTCGCGGCCGCCGCGGGCACGCTGAACCCCTCGCTGAGCAGGATCGAGACCAATGATTCGACGAAGATCGTGTGGTCGTCACCCAGGACGATGTTCGTCATGGTCCGCCGCTTCGCCCGGCAGCGCCTGCGAACTGTCCGGTGGGTGCGGGCGGACCCGGTGACAGCGGCTCCGATCCCAGGTCGCGGAACTCCAGCCGTACCCTAACCCCGTGCGGGTGTGCGGTCATGACGTCGAGCTTCCCGCCGCATTGCCTGGTCAGAGACGCCACGATGCCCAGGCCGAGCGATGCGGCACCTGCGGGGGCCCTACCGAACCCCGGGCCGTCGTCGATCACCTCGATCACCACGTTCGGTGCCTCGTCGTGCACGTGGACCTCGACGCGTCCGGCGGGCCCGGCTGCCCGCACCGCGTTGTCGACGACGTTGGCGACCGCTCGCCACAACGCGGCCGGACGTGTGCACAGCCATCGTTGCGTGCCGGCCTGCATCATCCCGGCCTGCATCGTCCCGGGTTGCATCGTCACCGTGGCCAGCCGGCGGGCATTGGCCACCGAGACGATTTCTCCGATGAGAGCTCGTACTTCGACCGGCTCCGGTTGCAGGTCCTGCTCGACAGCGTCTTTGAGTAGCGTGAGCATCCGTGCGGCTTGCGTCCTCATCATGCGCAGATGGCGCTGGTTCACCACCGATATCAGGTCGTCATCGACTGTTTCCAGTATGATGGAGAACGTGAGCAGATTATTACTGATGTCGTGGAAAACCGCGCGCAGATCAGCACTTTCCTGACAATCGCAACGGCCACATCGCGTGGTCTTCGGGTACCCGCCGAGGGTAATCGGCCGACCACCATGTGAGGTATCGGGACCTTGGTGTTGTGGGCCGTGGTGTTGGGGACCTTGGTGTTGTGTTTCCGTCCCGACCACAAGACCCCCCCGCTCGATGTATCTTTTCAGAGCCACCCCCGACCAGTAGCTCTGCTCCCCTGTCGCCACTCTAAACGGATCTCGTTGGGTAGGGAAAGGCGTCAACCGACCACGAAGGGTGATCCACCGTCTGCCCTCTATCATGGCCGGGGACGCTTGTGAGCCGACGGTGCCCCGGGGGATCCCGTGGGCCTCGAGCCCATAGTCCTCACGCCAACCGTGCCCGGCCCGAAAGGCTGACCCTGGTGCCTGTAGCGACCGCGCTACCGACGTCCACATCCGCTCATCTATCCGGCCTGCTCGACGCCGTGTTGCCCGATCCGTCGCTGCGCGAACTGGTCGAGCGCGCCGGCGCGCCCAGTTGCGAGCTGCAGGGACCTCCCGCCACCCGTCCGCTGACCATCGCCGCGCTGGTCCGCGCCGGCCATCCGGTGCTGGCGATCACGGCCACCGATCGCGAGGCAGGCGAGCTCACCGCGGAACTGGCCGATCTGATCGGCGCCGGCCTGGTCGCCGAGTTGCCCTCCTGGGAGACGCTGCCGCACGAGCGGCTCTCTCCCCGGGCCGACACCGTGGGGCGCCGGGTCGCCGTGTTGCGCAGGCTGGCCCATCCGGAAGAGGATCCACCCGATGTGGCGCTGAAGGTGGTCGTCGCCACGGTGCGGTCGCTGATCCAGCCGATGATCGGCGGCCTCGGCGAGACCGCTCCGGTGCGCCTACGGGTCGGGGAGGAGCACGACTTCGACGGCGTGCTGACCCGGCTGACCGACCTGGCATACAGCCGGGTCGACATGGTCGACCGCCGGGGTGAGTTCGCCGTTCGCGGCGGCATCGTCGACGTGTTCCCGCCCACGGCCGACCATCCGCTGCGGGTGGAGTTCTGGGGTGACGAGGTGTCGGAGATCCGCTCGTTCGCGGTCGCCGACCAGCGCACTCTGGAACAGACCGGCGAGCTGTACGCGCCGCCGTGCCGGGAGCTGCTGCTCACCGACGCGGTGCGGGGCCGGGCCGCCGAGCTCGCCGCGCACGCCCCGCCGGGGCCGGTCGGTGAGCTGCTGGAGAAGGTGGCCTCCGGGGTGCCCGCCGACGGCATGGAGTCACTCATCCCGGTGCTGGCCACGGATTCCGCCGGAACGGCGCAGCTGCAGGTGCTCACCGACGTGATGCCGCCGGGCACTCATGTGCTGCTGGCCGATCCGGAGCGTATCCGGACCCGCGCCGCGGATCTGGTGCGCACCGGGGAGGAGTTCCTGGAGGCATCCTGGATGGTCGCCGCAGGCGGTGGCTCGGCCCCGGTCGACGTGGCGACGCTGGACCTTTCCGCATCGGCCTATCGGGGCCTGAACGAGATCGCCGAGCACGCCCGCGACACCGGTGTGGCCTGGTGGACGTTGAGCCCGCTCACCACCGACACCGAGGGTCCGCTGCGGCTGCAGATCACCGCGGCCGAGCCCTACCACGGCGACGTGCAGCGTGCCTTCGCCGATCTGCGGGCGCACACCGCGACCGGTGGTGCCGCGGTGCTGGTGGTGCCGGGCACCGGTACCGCGCACCGGGCCTGCGAGCAGTTGCGGGACGCCGAGGTGCCCACGGTGCACGCCGAGGACGGGCTGACCGGACCGCCCGCCGCGGGGATCGTCACCGTGGTCCGCGGCACCCTGGAAGACGGTTTCCTGGCGCCCGCGCTGCGGCTGGCGGTGCTCACCGAGACCGACATCACCGGGGCACGGGGCGGCACCGGCAGCCGGGACATGTCGAGAATGCCGGTCCGCCGCCGCAACGCGGTGAACCCGCTGGCGCTGCAACCCGGTGATCACGTGGTGCACGAGCAGCACGGGGTCGGCCGGTTCCTGAAGATGGTGGAACGCACCGTCAGCGGCGCGACCCGGGAGTACCTGCTCGTGGAGTATGCACCGAGCAAACGGGGCCAGCCAGGGGACCGGCTGTTCATCCCCACCGACCAGCTCGACCAGCTCACCCGCTACGTCGGCGGCGAGCTGCCTACGTTGAACAAGCTGGGCGGGTCGGACTGGGCCAAGACCAAGGGCCGGGCCCGCAAGGCGGTCAAGGAGATCGCCGCCGAGCTGGTGCAGCTCTACGCCGCGCGGCAGTCCTCGCCGGGGCACGCGTTCGGCGCGGACACCCCCTGGCAGGCCGAACTCGAAGACGCCTTCCCCTACACCGAGACGCCTGACCAGCTCGCCGCGATCGATGAGGTCAAGGCCGATATGCGTCGCGGCGTGCCGATGGACCGGGTGGTCTGCGGCGACGTCGGCTACGGCAAGACCGAGATCGCCGTGCGGGCCGCGTTCAAGGCGGTGCAGGACGGCAAGCAGGTCGCCGTGCTGGTGCCCACCACGCTGCTGGCCCAGCAGCACCTGCAGACCTTCTCCGAGCGGATGCGCTCGTTCCCGGTCACCGTGCGCGGGCTGTCCCGGTTCACCGACCCGGCGCAGTCCTCCGAGGTACTCGCCGGCCTGGCCGACGGCTCGGTGGACATCGTGATCGGTACCCACCGGCTGCTGCAGGCCAGTGTGCGCTGGAAGGACCTCGGGCTGGTCATCGTCGACGAGGAGCAGCGCTTCGGCGTGGAGCACAAGGAACACATCAAGGCCCTGCGCACCGCCGTCGACGTGCTCACCATGTCGGCGACGCCGATCCCGCGCACCCTGGAGATGAGCCTGGCCGGGATCCGCGAGATGTCGACCATCCTGACCCCTCCCGAGGAGCGCCACCCGGTGCTGACCTACGTCGGTGTCTACGACGACAAGCAGGTCGGCGCCGCGATCCGGCGCGAGCTGCTGCGCGACGGGCAGGTCTTCTACGTGCACAACCGGGTGTCCTCGATCGAGAAGGCCGCCCGGCGGATCCGCGAGCTGGTGCCGGAGGCACGGGTGGCGGTGGCGCACGGGCAGCTGAACGAGGACCAGCTGGAACGCACCGTCGCGGGGTTCTGGGAACGGGCCCACGACGTGCTGGTGTGCACCACGATCGTGGAGACCGGCCTGGACATCTCCAACGCCAACACGCTCATCGTCGAGCGTGGCGACCTGCTCGGGCTGGCCCAGCTGCACCAGCTGCGCGGACGGGTCGGGCGGGCCCGGGAGCGCGGTTACGCCTACTTCCTGTACCCGCCGGAGACGCCGCTGACCGAGACCGCGCACGACCGGCTGGCCACTATCGCCCAGCACGCCGAGCTCGGCGCGGGTATGGCGGTCGCGATGAAGGACCTGGAGATCCGCGGCGCGGGCAACATCCTGGGCGGCGAGCAGTCCGGGCACATCGCCGGAGTGGGCTTCGACCTCTACGTCCGGCTGGTCGGCGAAGCGGTGGAGGCCTTCCGGGCTGCGGCGGGGGCGGCACCATCGGACGCGGTTCCCGAGCCCGCGCCGGTGCGGGTCGAGCTGCCGGTCGACGCGCACCTGCCGCACGGCTACATCCCCGGCGAGCGGTTGCGGCTGGAGGCGTACCGGAAGATCGCCGAGGCGGTGGACACCGAAGGGCTGACCGCGATCACCGAGGAGCTGGTGGACCGCTACGGCGCGCTCCCACCGTCGGTGGTGACCCTGCTCGACGTCGCGCGGTTGCGTCTGCTGTGCCGGGCGTACGGGATCCAGGAGGTGACCGTGCAGGGCAGCACGCTGCGTTTCGCCCCGGTACAACTACGCGACTCACAGGTGGTGCGGCTCAACCGGATCTACCCCAGAGCGGTGTACAAAACCACCGTCCGGTCCCTGTCCGTGCCCCGGCCCACCGAAGGCTCCGACCGGATCGGCGCCCCCCCGCTGCGCGACCGCGACCTGCTCGACTGGTGCACCAACCTGATCACCGGCGTCCTCGGCCCATCATCACATGGCGCCATTGAGAACACATCTCAGTAGGTGAGTCAGTGGGCGAGCCGCGGCCTCGCCGCCGTGGTCGCGGTCCAGGAAATTGGGTGGATAGGGACCGTATCGCAGGGGATCGGGAGGTGGGAACGGGCCAGGTCGCATCGTGACTCCTTCAGTGCGACTCGCCACCGACTTCCGCAGGCCAGGGCACCGTCGCGGCGTCCGACGGTGGGTGGCAAGCATTGGTGGCGGTGAATCGGGAAGTCAGGTTTGGGAACCCGGAACCGCTGAGGGGTCGGGGTGCGTCATAGTACGGTGGCCGCGCGGTGGGGCGGTGGCCTCTGGTGAGCTGTGGGTCGAGCCTGGATTGCCGAAAGTGGGGACGTGGCATGGGACTGGGCGACATCGTCGACGGGGCGAAGAAGGCCGTCACCAACCCGGTGGGGGCGGTGGAGGGGCTGTTCGGTGGTGGCGATCCGAGCGGGAACGATCACGGGTCGAGCAACTGGGCCTCCTGGGGGCACGCCGAGATCCGCTCCATGCTGGACGACAGCGTCCAACCGGCCGACATCGAGGAAGGCGCGAGGGCGTGGGCCGCGCTGGGCAGCGACGCCCGCACCATCATGTCCAGCCTCACTCAGGACCTGCGTGGCATCGTGTCCAACGGCTGGCGGGGTGCGGCGGCCGACGCGGCGAACGCGAGCCTGGGGCCGGTCGACCACTGGACCGAGGGTGTGAAGCAGGCGGCCGACCACACCTCGCAGCTGGCGTCCGATTCGGGCTACTACGCGGGACAGGCGAAGGCGACGGTGCCGCCTGCGCCCTCGCACGACTGGACGGAGACGGTGACCACGGGCGCCGTGTTCGGGCCGGGTGGCGCGATCGTCGACGCGGTCGGGCAGCACGAGGAGCAGGAGTCGGCGCGGGCCGACGCGGTGCGGATCATGAGCAATGTGTATTCGTCGCCGATCAACGAGAACCGGTCTGCGGTGCCCGACTATCCCGCGCTGGTCGACCCGACGCTGCGGCCCCCGGAGCCTGCCCCGGTGACGGCGCCAGCTCCGGGTGGTGGTGGGACCGGCGGGGGCGGCGGGTCCGGCGGCGGTGGGTCCGTGCCCGGGGGTGCGGGTGGTGTGCCGGGGGGTGGTGGCGGGTACCAGCCACCGGCCACGTCGGGTTTGCAGAATGTGACCGGGAGATCGGGGCTGCCGCCGGGCGGAGTGGCCGGTTCTGGCCAGTTCGGCGCACCGGGCCAGCCGGTGGGTGGCGGCGGTTTCGATCCCGGGGGTGGTGGGGCCGGGGCCGCCGCGGCAGCGGCGGGGATGCCGTTCCTGGCACCCATGGGTGGTGCGGGTGGGGACGGGGAAATCGAGCGGTCCGGGCGGGGATTCCGGGGTGCTGGGTCGGCCGGTGCGGGGTCGGCCGGTGGGCGGTTCGGCGGCCGGGCCGGGAGTGGGGGCAGTTTCGGGCCACGGGGCTCGGCCGCGGCTGCCGCGGCGGCGGAGACCGCTGAAGGGCGGATGGGCGCGGGTGGCGCGGCGGGGGGTCGCGGTGGCGCCGGGGGTGCCGGTGAGGCGCCGATGGGCGGGGCGGGTGGCCGGGGCAAGGACGAGGACAAGGAGCACCGGCGCCCGTCGTATCTGATCGAGATGGACGACGTCTTCAATGACGGGCGCAAGGTGGCACCCCCGGTGATCGGGGAGGACCCGCCCGAGTACTACGGCTGACATCACGGCGCCGGCTGACATCACGGCGCTGCGGGCCGGTCCAGCAGCGCCGAGAAATCCCGGACCGAGCGGATGTCGGCGTAGGCGAGCAGCCGATCGGTGGCGTCCAGCGACGAGTAGGTGTTGAGCAGCGTGCCCCCGGCGATCCGGGGATGGTCCGGGACGTAGGCCACCACCCGCTCGCCGACCAGCATCGCCCAGCCGACCACCCGGCGGCGGCGGGCCCGGTCCAGCGCGCACAGCGCTGCCAGTTCGGGCGCCGTACAGGCGAGCCGTTCCCTGATCATCCGCTTGTCCTCCCTCGATCGGCGGTGGGTGCGATCTAATCTCCGCATGGGAAATCGCCGCCGGGCCGGGCGAAGGTGGGTTCCCACCTGGGCTTTCCCATCGGTCATGATCGGCCCGTGACTGCCGGGCGGACGGAGGTGACGGTGGGCGGCAACGGAACCCTGCGCCAGCGCCAGCTCGGCCGCGAGCTACGCAGGCTGCGTGAGGACGCCGGGCTGACCCTGGACGAGGCCGCGCCGCAGCTCGACTGGTCCACCAGCAAGCTCAGCCGCATCGAGACCGGCCAGCAGAGCGTCGACGTGCACGGGGTGCGCAGCATGCTCGACCTCTACGACGTGGGCGGCGACCGCTGGACCGAGATCATCGACCTGACCCGCGAGGCCAAGCAGAAGGGCTGGTGGCACGCCTACGGCATCCGTGACCAGGGCTATCTCAGTCTGGAGTCCGAGGCCTCCGTCGTGCACACCTATCAACTGGCCTACGTGCCGGGATTGCTGCAGACCGAGGACTACATGCGGACGCTGTTCCGCAACTCCCGGCGCAATCTCACCGCCGCCGAGATCGACCGGGACGTGCAGGTCCGTCGGTTGCGGCAGCGAAGGCTCGTTCAGGAGTCACCATTGGAGCTGATCGCGGTCGTGGACGAGTCCGTCCTGCGCCGTCCGGTCGGCGGGGTGGATGTGATGCGCGCCCAGCTTCGGCACCTGGTGGCCCGAGCCGCGCTGCCGTCGGTGTGCTTACAGGTTCTGCCAGTCTCGCTCGGCGTGCACTCCGGCTTGAACGGCTCGTTCACCGTGCTCGGCTTCGGCGAGCCCGGCGAACCGGACGTCGCCTACATCGAGCACGCCGCGAGCGCGCTGCATGTGCAGAAAGAGGCCGAGGTCGGCACTTGTACTCTGGTGTTCGACCGGCTGCGGTCCGAGGCGCTGAGCCCAGAGGACTCGGTGGCCCTCGTCGAGCGGCTGGCCGCCGAGCTGTAACCACCGAGCACGAGCGAGGCGAGCACTATGCGTTCGTCCGGCCTGTCCCGCGCCGCCTGGCAGAAGAGCCGCCGCAGCAATGACGGCGGCAACGGCGACTGCATCGAGGTTGTCGCCCTTCCCGGCCGGATCGCACTGCGCGACTCGAAGGATCCCGCCGGACCGGTGCTGGCCTTCTCCCGCTCCCAGTGGCACGCGTTCCTCCGTGGCGTGCGAACCGGCGAGTTCGACTGACCCGGAACCACCACCCCAGCTCGGCGCGTCATAGTACGGTCACCCCCAGCATCCGCGAGGAGACAGCACTATGCCGGCAACGTCGGGTTTTCAGCAGGCCAACGCCCAGTTGACCGGCCTCGCCCAGAATCAGACCGACCTGCAGCGCGCGGTCGCCTCCGGCGACCTCTGGATGGAAGCCGGCGTAGCCGAGCGCGCCGCGCAACGATGCGAGCGGGCTATTGATGAGATCGACCAGTCGTTGAACGACGCGCATCGACTCACCCGGCTGTTGCCATTCGGTGACAATCAAGATGGCTGGGCGGCAGCGGACCGGTTCGCTGTGGCTGCGCAGGACTTCATGAAGGCGATGCGGGGTGCTCAGTGTGTATTGCGCAATATGGCGGACACTTACCGGGAGGCCGGGCGGACGGTGACCGAAGCGGACGTGACGAGTGCACAGCCGTTCCAGGGCCGATCCGAATGACCCGCGGTCGTGCGGCGTTGGCCGCCCTTTTGGCGATTCCTGGGTTGCTGGTGGGCAGCTGTAGCTCCGGACCGTCCGGGTCCTCGGCGGTTCCCCAGGTGGGGGACGCCAGCAAGGTCGACATGTGCACCATCCTCAGTGACGCTGACCTGCGGAGGCTGGGCATCAGTCTGAATAGCAGCGAACCAGTGAAT
This sequence comes from Pseudonocardiaceae bacterium, assembly GCA_036494005.1. GTDB lineage: Bacteria > Actinomycetota > Actinomycetes > Mycobacteriales > Pseudonocardiaceae. The sequence continues at coordinate 15,378 of DASXOV010000129.1, forward strand.
GAGCTTGGCGCGATCGGCTGCCAGTGGGTCGGAAATCCCATCACACTGAGCTTGGAGCGGAACGCGGATACCGTCGCCAAGTACGCCACTCGCCGAAACGATCCGCGTTTCACCAGTTTCCGGGAGAACACGGTCAATGGGCGGGCTGGGATTCAACTCAGCGTCGAGCAGGACCGTACGGATTGCGTGCAATTGATGGATGGCGGGCCGGTGTCGCTGGCCGTTGCGGTGGCACCGTCCGGAAGGTATGAGGGCCCCCCGATCGATACGTGTGGCGAGGCGTTGCGGATTGCGCAGATGATCGAGCCACGGTTGCCGAAGGCGGGGACCTGACGGTGGCCGGGACGGGGGGAAACCGATGAGGTGGCAGTTCAGCGCCGCGCAGTGGGAGGTGCTCACTGAGACGCTGTTCCCCGGTAACTTCGGCATCCAGGTCTATCCCGCGCCGATCGAGGTCCGCACTCCGGGGGGTACCGACGTCGAGCGCAGCCGGAGCAGGGCCGAGGCGAGCGCCGAGCTGACCCGGCTCGGCCTGCTGCGCGCCGGGCAGGTGGAGCCCGATCTGGCGGGCGCCCTGCACGTGCTGCACCGGCCTGCCCGCTGGGTGCACTCGGTGTGGGGCCTGCCCACGCCCGCCGGCCAGCTGGTTCGCGTCGTCGCCGGACGCGCGGACACTGTCGCGGTCTGCGCCGTGCAGCATCCGGAGCAGCCGGGCGCGACCCTGCTGGAGATCATTCCTGCCCCGGACCTGGTGGCGGCGGTGATCCGGAGGCTCCCGGCGAATCCACCGGGCCGCAGCCCCGCCGTCACGGTGCCCGTGGAGTCGATCGCGGGACGCACCGCCAAGCCCGAGCCGGGTGGGGTGCTGGTCACCGCGTCCTCCGCCCGTTCCAGTGCTGATCGTGCCGCCACCACCGCCCAGGAGATCCTGAGCCGGCCGCACACCAGAGCCGGCCAGATCGCCGTCAACGTCCGGAACGCGGCTGGTCAGGCACACCGCTCGGCCGTCCTGAGCTGGCGCGACTATCCGGACGGGCGCTATCAGTTCACGGTGAGCACGACGCCGGGAGGACCCGGGATGCTGACCATAAGCCCGGCCGATCCGCGGCGGCTCGATGACGGTGTGCAACGGTTGCTCGCCGCCGTGCAGCCCCGCTGATCGGCCGTCGGGTGCCGTCCTACCCTCTGAGAAGGCACGACAGACGGACCCACTGACACTGGGCGTTGATCCAGCGTGAGAAAATGCCGCGGTGCGAAGCCTCCTCCGTGCCGTCAGCAGAGCCGCTGTCGCGATCCTCGCCGTCGCTGTGCTGGCGGGCGGTTGTGTGAGCACCGGGCCTGGTCAACCCAGTGCCGCCGCGATCGTCGGTGGTACCGCGATACCGATCGAGCAGGTGCAGAGCCAGCTCGACACGGTGCTGAACAAAGAGGGCAAGCAGGTTCGGGCGCAGCTGGTGTCCGGTCGGCAGCTCGACGACGTGTCCCGCCAGATCGTGACCCTGCGCGTCAGACACGAGCTGATCAAGGTGATAGCCCACCGTGCCGGGCTGTCCGTCGATTCGGCGCAGGTCAGCAAGCTGCTCTACGACCTGGGCGGCCCCGAGGTGGCGTCGCGCGGGACGGTCTGGGACGCCCAGGGGTTTCATGAGCAGGCCCGCGACGAACTGCTCATGCAGCAGCTCGGCCGCAGGACCCTGAGTACCGCGGTGACCTTCGACTACACCACCGCAGGCACCCGCACGGCCGCCATGAAACGGGCCGAGCAGCTCGCTGAGGCGGGGCCGCAGCAGTCCCGGGCGATCATCAGCGCCGACGTCGACGCCAAGCGGGACGCCGTGGTCAGCAAGCGGGTCGTCGGCGGTGACGACCCGATCTTCGCCGCCAGCCCGGCCTTCGGTGTCGCCAAGAACAACGTGATCGCCTTCCAGCTCGCGGACGACCAGCCGTGGCTGATCACCGTGATCAGGAACCGCGCCACCGGTGCCCAGCCGTCCGCTCAGGCGCCCGACCCGAATCAGATCGACCCCTCGGTGCTCGAAGCCGTCGGCCTGCGGCAGCTCGCTCAGACCGCGCAGGACGTGGGGGTGCGGATCAACCCCCGCTACGGCGTCTGGGATCCGGTGAACCTCAAGGCGGCGATCAACAAGGACGACATCGGTGGTTTCGTCGCACCGCTGGGCGCCGTACCGAAGACGTGACGTCGCCGGGCCCGCCTGATCGGGCGGAGGCGGCCGTTGTCGTGTTGTCCCTTCGGCTCGGGGCCGTGCTGCCCGCCGTCGCGGTCCGCGCGGTGCGGGCCGGGGTGGACCTGCTGGCGGACACCGACGTGACCGCTGAGCTCGCCGGGCAGTACGGGGCGGATCCGGTCGGCGAGCGGCGCCACGGGCTGCTGCTCACCATGGACCCCGGCACCGGGATGGCGGCCCGATGGGTGTCGGCGGGCGCCACCGTGCTGGGTACTCCGGAACCGCCCGGTGCGGGGTTGCTGGATGCGGTCGGCGTGATGGACCGGTTGCGCTCCCCGGGTGGCTGCCCCTGGGACGGTGCGCAGACCCACGAGTCGCTGATGCCGTACCTGATCGAGGAGACCTACGAGCTGTACCAGGCCTTGGAGGACGGCGACGGCGACGCGCTGTGCGAGGAACTCGGCGATGTGCTGCTGCAGGTGCTCTTCCACGCGCGAGTGGCCCAGGAGGGCGGTGACCGGGGTTTCGACATCGATGCCGTGGCCGCCGGGTTGGTGACCAAGCTGATCGGCAGGCACCCGCACGTCTTCGCGGGCACCGAGGTGGTGGCTACCGCCTCCGAACAGGAAATCCGCTGGGAAGAACTCAAACGCACCGAGAAGCGCCGGGAGTCCAGCGTCGACGGGGTGGCGTTCGGCCAGCCCGCGCTGGCACTGGCGGCCAAGCTGGTGTCTCGGACGGCGAGGGCCGGGTTACCCGCGGATCTGTTGCCCGGGGCCGCCGGTGGCGGCGGCGCGGCGCTGTTCGCGCTGGCCGGAGCGGCGAAGCTGGCCGGGCAGGATCCGGAGGCGGCGCTGCGCTCGGCCGCCCGGCGCTTCGCCGACGACGTTCGAGCCGCCGAGCGCTCCGCTCGGATGAGTGGTCTGGATCCGGCTGCGCTAACCTCTGCGCAATGGCGGGAACACTGGCCGCGACCGGACCATGCAGCGTATCCGCACTGCTGATCGGTCGTTGAGTTCGACGATGGGTGGAGACGAGCGTACCGGCGCGCGTACCGGCCAACCCGACAACGACGTGGCCGGCAGCCCAGCTTCCGGGTTCTCCGGAGTCGGTGGTTATCTGTTACGTGGCCTGCTCTCCGCAGGGGCACTGGCCTGCGCGGGCCTGGTCCTGGCCACCTTGGGTGAGGTGGGCGCGCCACTGCCCGACCGTGGGCTTTCCCGGCCCGCGACGGCGGCGATCGCCGCGCCTGCCGCGTTGCCCAGCGTCCCGGATCCGGTGGGGATCGTGACGATGCCGCAGCAGCCGGCTGCACCCGTCGCGGGATCGACCGGCTCGGCTGGTCCCCAGCCCGGCGCGGTCGCGGCGCAACCCCGGCCGCGGCCGGCCCGACAGCCGTTCGACCCGAGCCTGCCGGGCTCGGCGACGCAGGTCACCTTCTCCGCATGGGCCGACCGGATGGCCGCGCTGACCGGGATCTCGCCGCGAGCGATGCGGGCCTACGCCACCGCCCATACCGCGATGGCCGCCACCGAGCCGAAATGCCAGCTCACCTGGGTGACGCTGGCCGGAATCGCCAAGGTGGAGTCCAACCACGGCACCATCGGGGCACGCACCGTCCTCCCGGACGGGCGAGTGTCCCCACCCATCATCGGAGTGCCGCTCAACGGTGCGCCCGGCGTGCGCAGCGTCGCGGCCACCCCGCCGGGCTACTACTTCGACCACGACCCGCAATGGGACCACGCTATCGGGCCGTTCCAGTTCCTCCCGTCCACCTGGGTGGCGTGGCAGTCCGACGGAAACGGTGACGGGAAGGCCGACCCGCAGAACATCGACGATGCCGCGATCGCTGCGGCCCGGTACCTGTGCGCGGACAACCGCAACCTGGCCACGAGCGATGGCTGGTTGCAGGCGATCATGTCCTACAACAACTCGGTCGACTACGTGCAGAGCGTGTACACCGCGTCGCAGGACTACGCCCGGAGCATTCAAGGGCATGGGTGAGGTGACCGGTCATGGGTGAGGTGACCAGCGGAGTGGACGTCACTCCTTCCGGGCGGCCAACCGCATCCGCACCTCGTTGAGCGCTTCCTGGTAGTCCGGTGTCGGGTTCATCGCGACAGCCATGGCGAACTGCGTCCGCGCCTCATTCAGCCGGCTCTGCCGCTGCAAGGTGCGACCCAGCGCGAACCGGGCATAGTGATCAGACGGGTTGTGCTCCAGCACACGAAGGAATGCTTCCTCCGCGCGCCGCAACTGGGCAGACTGAAGATAGGCCCGGCCCGCCAGCAGCTGTACGCTCTGCGCGTCGGGCTCGGCGTCCAGCACAGGCCGAAGTTCCCGGAGGGCTTCCAGGGGACGCCGCTTGGAGACCAACGATTCGGCGAGCCGATACTGCTCGACGACATCCGCGGGGGGGTCGGCAGCAGTCATGATTGAACCAACGGTACGCGGCGATGCCGTATCACACGAGTCTTGACAATCGATCATCGGCCTGACCCACCTGCGCGCCTCCAGCGGTCCGCGCGGGGCGGTGGTTAGGCTGGAATCCGCCCCGGCGGGTTCCCCATGAGCAGACAAAGGAGCGCACCGAAGTGGCCGTCATCGAACAGGTCGGAGCCCGCGAGATCCTGGACTCCCGCGGGAACCCCACCATCGAAGTCGAGGTCGCGCTCGACGATGGCACGCTCGGCCGTGCTGCCGTGCCCTCAGGTGCGTCGACCGGCGAACACGAGGCGGTCGAGCTGCGCGACGGCGACCCGCAGCGGTACCTGGGCAAGGGCGTGGAACGAGCGGTCCAGGCCGTGCTCGACGAGATCGGGCCCGAGGTGACCGGCATCGACGCCATCGAGCAGCGGGTGGTCGACGAGAAGCTGGTCACCCTGGACGGCACGCCGGACAAGTCCCGGCTGGGTGCCAACGCGATCCTCGGGGTCTCCTTGGCGGTCGCCAAGGCTGCTGCCGAGTCCAGCGGGTTGGAGTTGTTCCGTTACCTCGGCGGGCCCAACGCTCATCTCCTGCCGGTGCCGATGCTGAACATCGTCAACGGTGGCGCGCACGCCGACACCGGTGTCGACGTGCAGGAGTTCATGATCGCCCCGATCGGCGCGGACTCGTTCCGCGAGGGGCTGCGTTGGGGCGCCGAGACCTACCACGCGTTGAAGTCGGTCCTGAAGTCGCAGGGCCTGTCCACCGGGCTCGGCGACGAGGGCGGTTTCGCGCCCGATCTGTCCAGCACCAGAGACGCACTGGATCTCATCGTCACCGCAGTGGAGAAGGCCGGGTACACCGTGGGCGAGGACATCGCGCTCGCCCTGGACGTGGCCGCGACCGAGTTCTTCGCCGATGGCTCGTACACCTTCGAGAAGTCCCAGCGCAGCGCCGAGAAGATGATCGCTTACTACAGTGAGCTGATCGACGCCTACCCGCTGGTCTCCATCGAGGACCCACTGGCCGAGGACGACTGGCCCGGCTGGGTCCGGCTCACCAGCGAGATCGGCGACCGGGTCCAGCTGGTCGGTGACGACCTGTTCGTGACCAACCCGGAACGCCTGGAGGAGGGCATCACCCGCCGGGCGGCGAACGCGTTGCTGGTCAAGGTCAACCAGATCGGCACATTGTCGGAGACCCTCGACGCGGTGACGCTCGCCCAGTCCTACGGGTACCGCTGCATGATGAGCCACCGCTCGGGAGAGACCGAGGACACCACCATCGCCGACCTCGCGGTGGCCGTCGGTTGCGGGCAGATCAAGACCGGAGCACCGGCTCGCTCCGAGCGAGTGGCGAAATACAACCAGCTGCTGCGGATCGAGGAAGCTCTCGGTGACGCCGCCCGCTACGCCGGGGAGCTGGCGTTCACCCGCCTGACCTCGGCAGGCTGAGTCGGATGCGGGACGGTGGTGCCGGTCCACGCGGGCGCGCAGCGGCGTCCGGGGGGACGGCGTCCGCCGCCCGGACGGTGGCCCGTCCGCTGGGGGTGCGGGTCGGGCGCGCGCTGGGCGTCACCTCTGTGCGCCGGGCCGCGATGCTCGCCCTGGTCGTCGTCGCCGTCGCGCTGAGCGTGGCGGTGCCGCTGCGCAACTACCTGAGTCAGCGCAGCGAGCTGGCCGAGGTGCACGAGCAACAGCAGATCCTGGCCGACAAGGTCGGGGAGTTGGAGCGGCGGCGTGCCTTGCTGGCCGATCCGCGGCAGATCGAGGCGCAGGCCCGCGAGCGGTTGCGCTACGTGCGGCCCGGAGAGACGCCCTACGTGGTGCAGCTGCCTCCTGCACCCGTGGTCATCCCCGGCACCGACCCCGGTGCGCAGCAACCCTGGTACTCCTGGCTCTGGGATTCGATCGTCGGTGGCTGAGCAGCGGCCCGAGCCAGGCCCCGCGGAGGTGGACCAGGCTGATCGGGACGCCGTCGCGGCTCAGATCGGCCGTCCGCCGCGGTCGGTGCGGGCGATCGCGCACCGCTGCCCGTGCGGGCTGCCCACTGTGGTGCAGACCCATCCCCGGCTCGACGACGGCACCCCGTTCCCGACGCTCTACTACCTGACCTGCAGCCGGCTGACCGGTCTGGTCAGCACGGCGGAGGCGAGCGGGACCATGCGGGAGATGACCGATCGGCTCGCCGAGGACCCCGTGCTCGCCGAGGCCTACCGGGCCGCGCACGAGGCCTACCTCACCGAGCGGGACGCGCTCGAACCGCTCGGGACCCAGGTCAGCGCGGGCGGGATGCCGGTGCGGGTGAAATGCCTGCACGTCCACGTCGCCCACGCGCTGGCCCGCGGATCGGGCGTGAACCCGTTCGGCGACGAGATACTCGACCAGATCGGCGACTGGTGGACCCCAGGCCCCTGCGCCTGACCCACCCTCTCCCCGCGTGTCAGGCCGTGGTGCACGGTGTGTCAGGCCGTGGTGCACGGTGTGTCAGGCCCTGGTGCACGCCCGGTCGGAGCGGCACGCGCACACGGCCGTCAACCCGGGGTGACCCGATCGACCAGTGCCCGGGTGTCCGTGCCGGCGGGCAGCACACCCAGCGTCCGGCCGGTGCCGTCCCCGCCGAGCCGGGAACCGGCGAACGCGTCGGCCACAGCATTCGGCGCATACCGCACCAGCAGCGATCCCTGCAGGCACAACGTGATGAGCTCCGCCAGCCGTCGGGCCCGTTCGGGCCTCGGGTCGGCGATCTCCGCGCGCAGCAGACGCAGCGCACGGTCCAGGCCGAGATGCGCGCCGCCGGCCGCCGTCACCTCGGTCAGCAACACCTCCGCCGTCTCCGCGTCCCGGGACAGGGCGCGCAGCACGTCCAGCGCCGTGACGTTCCCCGAACCCTCCCAGATGGAGTTCAAGGGCGCCTCCCGGTACAGCCGGGGAAGCCCGGAGTCCTCGACGTACCCGTTGCCGCCGAGGCACTCCAGCGCCTCGGCCACCACCGATGGGGCCCGCTTGCAGAGGTAGTACTTGCTCGCGGGCAACGCCAGCCGCAACAGGGCCCGCTCCGCGCCGTCCGGTGCGCGGTCGACAGCTGCCGCCAGCCGGATCGCCAGCACGGTCGCGGCCTCGCTCTCCACCGCGAGATCGGCCACCACGGCCGCCATCAGCGGCGCGTCCGCCAGCCGAACACCGAACGCGCGACGGTGCGCAACGTGGTGCGCCGCTTCGGACAGCGCCGCGCGGATCGTCGACGCCGAACCCAGCACGCAGTCCAGCCGGGTCATCGACACCATGTCGATGATCGTTGCCACCCCGCGGCCTTCCGGACCCACCGGCCAGCCCACCGCGTCGTCGTACTCGATCTCGGCTGAGGCGTTGGCCCGGTTGCCCAGCTTGTCCTTCAGCCGTTGCAGCCGGATGCCGTTGCGAGTCCCGTCGGGCAGCACCCGGGGGACCGCGAAGCAGGTCAGGCCGTCCGGTGCCTGCGCGAGGGTGAGGAACACGTCGTTCATCGGCGCCGAGGTGAACCATTTGTGCCCGGCCAGCAGGTGGGTGCCCTCAGCGGTGGGGGTCGCGGTGGTCGTGTTCGCCCGGACGTCCGATCCGCCCTGTTTCTCGGTCATCGACATCCCGGCGAGCAGGCCGGCCTTCTGGGTGGGCACCCGCAGCCCCGGGTCGTAGACCCGCGAGCACAGCCCCGGTTCCCACCCCGCTGCCAGCGCCGGGCTGTGGCGCAGCGCCGGGACCGCCGCGTAGGTCATCGACAGTGGACAGCCGTGACCGGCCTCAATCTGGCTCCAGAGGTAGAAACCCGCCGCCCGCAGCAGGTGGGCGCCCGGCTGCGCTTCGGGTCCCCACGGTGCCGCGTGCAGGCCGTGCGCCACCGCGCGCTGCATCAGCCAGTGCCACGACGGGTGGAACTCGACCTCGTCGATGCGGTACCCGTAGCGGTCATGGGTGCGCAGCGCCGGGGGATGGCGTTCGGCCAGCCTGCCGTGCTCGCGTGCCGTCGAGGAACCGGCCTGCCCGGCGAGTTCGCCGAGCGCGATCAGCGGGCCCGGTCCGGCGTGGCGCACCACCGCCTCCGCCAGCGCCGGGTCACAGCCGAGTGGGTCGAAGCCGTCCAATGGCGGGGGTTGGTTGGTCACCTCGTGGGTGCTGCGCCGCGGATGCGTCGCGGTCATGTACTGGAGAGTAACCGGCGGGCCGGGGCTGCGGGGATCCTCGGGCGTCCGCGCTGTCCGGCGGTGGCTACGGTGGTCGTCGAGCGTGGAGGTGAGGCATGATCAGAGTCGCCGCGATCGACTGCGGAACCAACTCGATCCGCCTGCTCGTCGCGGACCTGGAGGTCCCCCGGGACGGCAGGTCGATGCTGCGCGACGTGCGGCGGGAGATGCGCATCGTCCGGCTCGGGCAGGGCGTCGACGCCACCGGCCGGTTGGCCCCCGAGGCGCTCGAACGCACCCGGGTGGCCCTGGCCGACTACGCCGCCCTCGCCCGGGACGCCGCCGTCGAGCGGCTCCGCATGGTCGCGACGTCGGCGACCCGCGATGCGGCCAACCGCGACGATTTCTTCGCGATGGTCCGGGACACTCTGGGCACCGACGCGGAGGTGATCAGCGGCGATGAGGAGGCCCGGCTGTCGTTCACCGGCGCGGTGGGCGATCTGGATCCCACCGACGGGCCGTTTCTGGTCGTCGACGTGGGGGGCGGGTCCACCGAGGTGGTGCTGGGCCACTGGGACGGGACGCGGCCGGACGTGGTGGCGGCGCGGTCAGTGAACGTCGGATGTGTGCGGATCACCGAGCGGTGCCTGACCTCCGACCCTCCGACACCGGGCCAGGTCAGCGCAGCCGAGCAGTTCGCGGCGGCGACCCTGCAGGACGCGTTCGCGGACGTTGCGGTGGACAAGGCGCGCACCTGGGTCGCGGTGGCGGGCACTGTCACCACCTTGTCCGCCTTCGCGCAGCGGCTGCCCGAGTACGACCCCGCACGTATCCACCTCTCCCGGATGCCGCTGCAGCAACTGCGTGACACGGCCACCGAGTTGCTGACATCGACGCACGAGCAGCGCGCCCGCAATCCGGTCATCCATCCCGGCCGGGTCGACGTGATCGGCGGCGGTGCGCTCATCGTGCGGGTACTGGCCGAGCACCTGCACACCCGGGCAGGTATCGGGGAACTCGTGGTCAGTGAGCACGACATTCTCGACGGCATCGCGCTGAGCCTCGCCTGAATCCGCGCCTCGCCTGAATCCGCGTTAAGGTCCAGCGTGGCCGCACCGCGCCGGGCAGCCGAGCTCCCAGATCTGTCCACCCTGGACGACGAGGTGACCCGATGCCGGGCCTGCCCTCGGCTGGTGGAATGGCGGGAGCGTGTCGCGGCCGAGAAGCGCGCCGCCTTCCGGGACCAGACCTATTGGGGCCGTCCGATACCGGGTTTCGGCCCGCCGGACGCCGCGCTCGCCATCGTCGGTCTCGCGCCGGCCGCGCACGGCGCCAACCGGACCGGCCGGATGTTCACCGGGGACCGGTCCGGCGACGTGCTCTACGCCGCGCTGCATGCCGTCGGCCTGGCCAGCCAGCCGGTCAGTACCCACCGTGGCGACGGCCTGAGGCTGCACCGCACCCGGATCACCGCTCCCGTGCGGTGCGCGCCCCCGGCCAACAAGCCCACCCCGGCCGAGCGGGACTCCTGCCGGCCCTGGCTGATCCGGGAACTCGAACTGCTCCGCCCGACGTTGCGGGCCGTGGTGGTGCTCGGCGGTTTCGGCTGGCAGGCGTTGCTGCCCGCGCTGGGGGCCGCGGGATGGCGAGTGCCGAGCCCGCGACCACGCTTCGCCCACGGCGCCGACGTGCTCCTGGACGGGCTGCACGTGCTCGGCTGCTACCACGTCAGCCAGCAGAACACCTTCACCGGGCGGCTCACCCCCGCGATGCTGGTCGAGGTGCTGCACCGGGCCGCCACGCTGGCCGGGATCGCCGCGCGGAACATCCGATAGCGACCAGGATCACCGCATGGGGGCTCGCATACCGGGCGGGTGCCGGGAGAATACTGCGGTATGGCTGTGCGGGCTGATCCGAAACGCATTCTCATCGTCGGCGGTGGGTATGTGGGGATGTACGCCGCGCTCGGACTGCAGCGGAAACTGCGCAAGGGCGAGGCGTCGGTCACGGTGGTGGATACCCAGCCGAACATGACCTATCAGCCGTTCCTCCCGGAGGCCGCCGCCGGATCGGTCGAACCGCGCCATGTGGTGGTGCCGCTGCGCCCGGTGCTGCGCCGTTGCCGGGTGCTGGGCGGGCGGGTCACCGGTGTCGATCACACTCACCGGGTCGCCACGGTCGAGAACTGTGCCGGGCACATCGAGCAGGTCGGCTACGACGTGCTGGTGATCGCGCCGGGCTCCATCGCCCGGACGCTGCCCATCCCGGGACTCGCCGAGCAGGGCATCGCTTTCAAGACCATCGGTGAGGCGATTTACCTGCGCAACCATGTGCTGTCCAGGCTGGATGCCGCTGATGCCACCCATGATCCGGAGTTGCGCCGGAAGTCGCTCACCTTCATGGTGGTCGGCGGGGGGTACGCGGGGATCGAGGCACTCGCCGAACTCGAGGACATGGCGCGCTACGCCACGCGCTACTACCCGGGGATCGAGCCGAAGGACATGCGCTGGGTGCTCGTCGAGGCCACCGACCGAATCATGCCCGAGGTGAGCAGGACCCTGGGCCGCTACACGGTGGAGCGATTGCAGGAGCGCGGTATCGACGTGTTCCTCGGCACCCGGGTGACCTCGATGATCGGCGGGCATGTGGTGCTCGACGAGGGCACCGAGTTCGACGCCGACACCATCGTGTGGACCGCGGGAGTGAAGGCCAACCCGCTGCTGCAGCGCACCGACCTGCCGCTGGACGACCGCAAGCGGGTGCGGTGCACGGCGACGTTGCAGGTGGTGGACTGCCCGGACGCCTTCTCCGCGGGGGACTGTGCGGCCGTGCCCGACCTGACCTCACCGGACCCGGCGGCGACCACCAGCCCATCGGCGCAGCACGCCGTCCGGCAGGCCAAGGTGCTGGCTGCCAATCTGGTCGCCCACCTGCGCGGCGAGCCGCTCAAGGAGTACCAGCACCGGTACGCGGGATCGGTGGCCAGCCTCGGGCTCTACCGCGGGGTCGCGGAGATCTACGGGATCAAGCTCAAGGGTGTCGTGGCCTGGTTCATGCACCGCACCTACCATCTCAGCCGGATGCCGACCTTCAACCGCAAGGTTCGTATCCTGGCCGACTGGACCGCAGCGCTGTTCTTCCCCCGCGAGGTGGTGGCCTTAGGCCAGGTCAACGATCCGAAAGCCGAGTTCGTCCGAGCCACCGCCACAACGCCCTGAACCGAACCGCACGGTGGCGCGGATACTCTGCGAAAGCGCCCCCGTAGCCCAACCGGCAGAGGCAGGTCCCTTAAAAGGGCCTCAGTGTGGGTTCAAATCCCACCGGGGGCACCCACCCCCGCCACCCACAACGGTCCCTGCCGGACCGGACTCGCGACGTCCCTTTCGTGCTCGCAGGTGGTGTCACCGGCGGTGGCGGCCCGCCGTAGGCTGGTGACCCCGGCGGAGCTGCGCGACAGGCTGTCGATGGATCCCGCAGCCGCGGCGCTGCGGCTCACTGTCTTGCATGGTTCCCGAGCGCGTACGGACGGGACCGAGGGGTCCGACTGGGATATCGGCGTGGTTGCCGACAACCCCCCGGACCTGCCGACGCTGTCGGCAACGCTCACCGAGCTCCTGGGTACCGACGAGGTCGACGTGGTCGACCTGAGCCGGACTAGTGCGCTGCTGCGCTACCGTGCGGCTCGTGACGGCATCCCCTTGCTGGAACGTCCATCGGGTGAGTTCCAGCGCTTCCAGCTGGAGGCCGTTCAGTTCTGGTGCGACACGGAGACCGTCATCCGCAGTGCGCACGACGACGTACCGGCCGCGCTCGGGTGAGCGTCGCGATCGACCGCGAACTGCTCGCCGAACGCGCGGCGGCGGTGGATCGTCATCTGCTTATGCGCCGAGTACACGCTGCGGCGACGGGCGGGCCCGCCGATCTCCGGGCGTTCCTGGCGGCGCTACGCGACCACGCCGGCTGAGATCGTTATCGAGCCGGGCGGAAACTCAAGGGGTTTTCAGTCCTATCCGGCGCTGACCAGTTGTCTGCGGCACGCGCTGCGCTGTGTGCACAGCGCGGTTACGCTTGGTGCATGAGCGAACAGGATCAGGAGGAACTGTCCGGATCGCTAGAGGCCGAAGGTGTCATGTCTGATGACGTGGCCGAACCGCAGGACACAGAACCGCAGGACACAGGCACTGTGACGTCCGACGAGATGGCCCAGGCGCTCGACGCGGTGCGGGCCTCGTCTGGTGAACTGGCTCAAGCGCTCGATGCCGCGGGGATCAAGCCCGACCAGCTGGCCGAGGCTCACGAAGCGGCGACCCGGAGCGAGGGCCACCCGCCGGGCTGATCGAATGCGGTCGTCGGCCCGCACACGCGAAGCAGGGGCCGCTCATCGGTTCGGAAGCCCGTGGCAGCGGGGCACTGGGTACTGCCTGCCCCGCTGCCACGCGGGCTATGTGATGGGTTCCGGCCCCGCCGTTGGTTCAGGGCCGTTGGTTCAGGGCTTGCTGAAGCCCGCGTCGACCAGGGCCTGCTGGCCCTCCGGGCCGAGGACGAAGTCCACGAACTCGTGGGCGTACTGCGACTGCTTGGAGTTCTTCAGCGCCGCGATCACGTAGTTGTTGATGGCCTTTCCGGCCTCGGGAAAGTCGATTTGCTCCACCTTCCCCTTCGCGGTGCGCGCGTCGGTCACATAGACCAGGCCCGCATCGGCTTCTCCGGCGGTGACCTTGGACAGCACCGAGCGCACGTCCGGCTCTTCACTGGCCGGTTTCAGCGTGGTGTTGGTGGCCTTCTCGAGGGTCTGAGTTGCCGAGCCGCAGGGCACCTGGGGTGCGCAGACCACCACGGTGGCCCCCGGGCGGGCCAGGTCGGCGAAGGTTTTGATTCCCTTCGGGTTGCCCTTCGGCACGACAATGGTCAGCACGTTCGTCGTGAAGGTCTGCGGGGTGCCGTCGACCAGTTTGGCGTCGGAGACCACGGTCATCTGCTTCGGGTTGGCCGAGGCGAACACATCCGCCGGTGCCCCGTTCACGATCTGCTGGGACAGATCGGATGAACCACCGAAGCTGAACCGTAGGTCGGCGCCGGGGTTGGCCTTCTCGAACTCCGGCTTCAGCTGGCCGAACACGTCGGTGAGCGAAGAGGCCGCCAAGACCGTCACCGGGACCTTCGTCGGCGGCGCCGACGTCGTGGGCGCGCTGGCTTGACTACCGCCGCCTCCCGTGCAGCCCGCGAGCAGCAGCCCGCCGGCAGCGATCCCCACCAGCCATTTCTTCACCGTGTGCCTCCTCGTCCGTGTGCGCCGTGCGGATACCGTCGGGACGTGGTCCCGGCGAGCTGCCGCAGGCTTCGTTGCCCGCTGTTGCCGCACTCTCGACTCCATCACCCGACTGGAGTTTCGGAAGTGTGGTGCGATCGACGGAGAGTACCCCCGCGAATGAGGATTTCAGAAGGACCACCATTCCGCTTGTGCGGATTTCATACGGGTGACCGAGGGATCTTCGCTGCTCAGCAGGTGTGCGCGGACAGTCGTCGGCGGACTCGCGGGTCGGCGTGGCGGCGGGTTTACACCCGGTTGTGCCGCACAGATCGTCGCGGGCGCGGCAGAGTTGTCCGAGCAGCGGGATGGCGGCCACCTTGTCCTCGGTCAGCTCATCCCAGCGGATCCGGGCCGACCGCCATGGAGACGATCTTGCCGTCCTGCAGTGCACGTTGCCGCACCGGCCACTGCGCGGCGTCGGGATTGCACTTGAGCGTGCGGGCCCGCCGCCACGCCTCGGTGGTCCGCAGCCGCTCGGCCGCTGCTTCGGCACGCTACGGCTGAGCGGAGCCGTTCTGCCCGGTGAACTGTGATATCAGCAGATCGGTGAATTCCGCGGCAGCCTCGGTGTCGAACTGGTCGTTGCGGTATCGGGTGACCAATGAGAGGCGCCGGCCGCTCGTGATGATTCCGATCGCCACGCTGCAGGTCGGGTCACACGGCGGGGAGAACCACAGCTCGGGTGAACGCTCGCCAGAGTCCGGAGGGTCCATCGACGGTGTTTCCGGGAGGCGGCCCAGATTGGACAGCATTGCGGTGTCCACGAATCGGTCACCGGTGTGTGGTAGCAGTTTCGGTGCTACACGCTTGATCGGCAGAGGTGCCATCTTGGTGGCGTCGAGAAGGTCGTACAGACCGTATGCGCGGTCCTCTCTTCGTACCTGAGTCGTTTGCCCAGCGACCGCGGCGGTGGCCGTTTCCAGGTCCGCTCGGTCATCCGCGCTCGTGGAGACCGTGACCATCGACGTGATGTTGCTGACCACCTCCCAGAACCGATCGGCGGGGCGCACGTTGACCGGCATCATGACACCCACTCGATGTGTGGACATGTCATACCTGGTGTTCCAGGTCTGCACTGTCAGGTGCAGTGCGGCGAGCAGTACGTCATTGATCGTCGTCCCTGATTTCCGGTTCAGCAGCCCCGGCGTCGTGGTGTCGCCGATGTCGAGGGTGCGGAAGACGAAACCGAAGTCCTCGCTGTCGGTACCGCCGACCACGGCGATCCGGCTCGGTGAATCGAATGCCTCACGAAGGCGGCGCAGCGCTTCCCAGTTCCGTGCCCACTTCTCGTTCCGGGTCTTCGGGGCCAGAAAAAATCCGAGGTCGCGAGCCTCGGCGAGGGGAAGCGGGTCGGGCGGATCCGGCTCACCTCGGTAGGCCCTGGCTATCGACTGCATCAGGCGCACGACGCCGACCCCGTCGGCGATGATGTGGCTGGCCGACAGCAGGACGAGATCTCCGTGCGGCCGCCGGGCCAGTGCGATGCGTAGTCCGGGGGCCACTTCCAGGTCGATCGGCAGGGTGTAGAGCTCGGTACGAAGGTGGGCCAGGGCAGCATTGTCAGGACAGTCAGCTACCCAGACGGGATCGATGTCCAGATCGTCGACCACATTCCACTGATATGAGTTGTCGGTCTTCTTCCAGGGTGCGATCCGGGCCCTGGTGAGCGGGTGACGTTGACAGGTGGACATGACCGCCTTTCGGAAGGCCTCCTCGTCCACGTGATGGCCGGTGCCCAGTTCGAACTGCACATTCCACTGCGAGCGGGCGTTCTGCAAATGCAGGAGGGCCTCGTCCAGCAGGGTCAACGGCAGTTCGGGCTCGTTGTCCTGGGCCCCGTTCTCCCGGGCACCGTTCTCCTCAAACCCGGTCGCCGGGACGCTGTTCGGGTCGGACATAGCGGTATCCCCTCCTCACCGGACCGGTACATACCGAAGGGTATCCTGTCCGGATGATCGTACGGGGCACGAGTGCGAGCACCCCGTCGAGCGAACTGCCGTCGAGCGAACTGCATGAGTCACCTACGGACCACCACGCCGGCCGGTTCGCCGCCGGGAAGCGGCCGATGATCGTCGCGATGGCGGGTTTACCCGGAGTCGGCAAGAGCACCGTGGCGCGGGCCCTGGCCACCAGGCTCGGCGCGGTTGTGCTCGACAAAGACCATATCCGCGCCGGCTTGTTCCCGCCGTCACAGGTGGACTACAGCCGCGAGCAAGGCGATTTCTGCCTCGACGTGATGTACCGCACGGCGGGCTGGATCCTGAGCCGGGACCCTTCGATCGTGGTGATCCTCGATGGCTGCACCTATGCCCACGCCTATCGAATCAGCACGTTGCGGCGGCTGGCCGCTGATCTCGGCGCGGCATTGCGGCTCATCGAATGTGTCTGTGACGAGGAGATCGCGCTGGCGCGTATCGACGACGACCGGGCGGCCGGGCGGCATCCAGCCGCGAACCGCGACGCGACGCTGTACCGCGAATCCCGATCCGGAGCAGAACCGATCACCAGTCCCAGACTCCTCGTCGACACGGGCCGTCCGGTCCGCGACTGCGTCGCGGATTGCGTGGCCTACCTGGCCGGTACGGCCGGTGCGCCGGCGAGATCACATGTGATCGAGTCGGGGGAAGGCCACTTCCTGTACGACGAGTAGTACCGCAGCGGCGATCGGGAGGGCGACGAGCGCCCCGATGATGCCACCCAGTCCACCGCCGATCAGCAACGCCAGGACGGTGACCACTCCAGGTACCCGCAACACCTTCCCGAAGATCTTCGGGAAGAGCAGATAGTCCTCGATGAACCGGTACGCGACGTAGAACCCGGCGGTGGCGATGGCCACCGGGACGGACACGGTCAGCGCCACCAGCGAGACCAGGACGCCGGCGACGGTCGATCCGACGACGGGGATCAGATCGAGCAGTGCGACCAGGATGGCCAGCGCCAGTGGGAACGGAACCCCGAAGATCAGCAACCAGATGTAGGTGCCGATGCCGGTGATCAGTGAGATGACGAGGTTGCCCAATACGTAGCCGCCGAACCTGACGAAGATCGCATCGCCGAGCAGGATCACGCGAGGTCGCCGCGAGCGGGGGACCAGGCGATACAACCCGTTGCGCAACTGCGGCATGGCGGCCAGGAAATACACGGTGAGGACCAGCACGATCAGCGTGTCGACCACTCCGCCGACCACCGCGACGCCTGCGCCGAGCACGGTTTGCGCAAAGCTGAGCTGGTCGGTGTTCAGTGACTGCTCGACGCTCTGTTGCAGATGGAACCGATCATTGAGGCGCCCGATCAGGGAGCTGTGGTCCTGGACGGACTGCAGATATCTGGGCACCTGCCTGATGAATCCACTCGCCTGCTCGATGAGCGGGGAGAGGGCGACGGCGAGAAAGCCACCCACTGCGACGACCAATCCCACGCACACCACGGTGACCGCGGCCCATCGTGGCATCCAGCGCCGCGCCAGCAAGGAAACAGCGGGTTCCATGCCGATTGCAAGGAACAGCGACAGCCCGATCAGCACCAACTCGTCGCTGATGCTGACGATCATCGCCACGAGCCCGGCTGTGATGGCGACGCCTGCCGCTGCGGTGAGACCGATGATGAGTGGGGATTTGCGATCAAGTGGTTCGCCGGGTTCGCCGAGAGGATTCTGTGTGGTCCTGATCTGAGCCGCGCCCGCTTCGGCCTCCGCGATGGGGCCCTCGGTGTCGCTGTGCGGCTGCGCGATCAAATTGTGGTGACCGTCGGCGGGTTCTGCGCCGTCGGCTTCACGCGAGGACTCGGGATCGTCGTCGCCGTGCGTGGTCACCGGCATGGCCTCCAGCTCTCCCCGTCAGCTCTCCCCGTGTTTCGGCGAACCTGTCAGTGCGCCGACTGCGGGCCGCCCGCCGGCCTCTGGCCAGCCAGCCCGTGACTAGCCCGTGACGACGACGGCGTAGCCGCCCAGCCCGATCAGCCGATCACCGGCGATGGTCTCGCTCGTGGTGATCAGTGCGATGATCGCACCGGTCTCCGGGTCGAAGTCCACATCGCTGACCGTGCCCAGATCCGTACCGCGCTCGGTGAGGATCCGCTTGTTCAGGATCTCCAGCTCGTTGGCTTCGGCCCGGTGCTCCACCGCGTCACCGGCCGGGTGTATCGCCGCCTCGTCGGCCACCGTCACCGCGTCGGGCCCGAATCCCTGCACGTCCGCCCAGTCAAGCAGGGTGCCCGCACCGCTGACCTTGCCCAGACGCAGCAGCGCCACCCGGGGTGGACCGGGACGCACCACGAATCCGTCCACCCTGGCCACCCGGGTCGCGGAGGCGGTGCTCACCACTTCGTGCTTGCGTGCCCGGCTG
>DASXOV010000130.1:0-18621 GCA_036494005.1 Pseudonocardiaceae bacterium
CGCTGGTCTGCTCGATATCGCCACCTCGCCGATGATCTCTGTCTGGGGCCGCAAGCGAGGTGTGAGCTGAACAGGCAGCCCGACGGACGGGTACTGATCCACCCTGGTGCTCGGTCCATGCCGCTACCGAGCACGCTGCTCCGGACGCACTGCTACCTCTGGGCTTGGACAGAGTGCCCTCAGCGGCTGCAAGCCACCGCATAGTCATGCAGGTTGAGTCGCCTTGCACTGTCCTCTTCTGCCACGGGGCGCTCCTGCCGCGTTGGGCGGGTACTGCTGGGGAGCCACCGTGTGGTGATCGTCGCCGAGCACCGTCCATGTGCGCTCCCCGGACTTGGGCCGCACCGCCGTGCTGCGCGCCAACTCGACGATCTCCTCGTTGAACACCTTTGCTAGCAGTGCAACGACGACACCAGCCGCGTCTCGTTAGACGATCGATGTGTGGCTCGGGCCGTGCTGCATCAGGAGGTTCTCGAAGAAGATGCGGCCGAGGATGTCGAGACCGGCCTGGCGGCTCCGTCCCAGGGGCAGATGCGGCCACCGTGGCCGCACCACACCAAGGAGACCCAGCATGACGAAGTATCTGCTTCTCAAGCACTACCGCGGCGCACCCGAGGCCGTCAACGACGTCCCGATGGACCAGTGGACCCCAGCGGAGATCGAGGATCACCTGCAGTACATGGCCGACTTCGCCACCCGGCTCGAGGGCACCGGTGAGTACGTCGACGGCCAGGCGCTCTCGCCCGAGGGCACGTTTGTCCGGTACGACGGGGAGGGCCGACCGCCGGTCACCGACGGGCCCTTCGCGGAGACCAAGGACCTGATCGCCGGCTGGATGGTGATCGACGTCGACACCTACGAGCGCGCGCTCGCGCTCGCCGGCGAGTTGTCGGCGGCCCCCGGAGCCGGCGGCAAGCCGATCCACGAGTGGCTCGAGGTGCGCCCGTTCCTGAGCGCACCGCCGACGGTCACCGAGTGACCGGACCGGCCAGGCAGATCAGGTGATGGACGAACTGCTGCTGCGGGAGCTGACTCCCGCGGTGATCGGCGTCCTCACCCGTCGCGGAGTTGACTTCACGACGGCCGAGGACGCCGTGCAGGAAGCACTCATCCAGGCCGCGTTGACCTGGCCGGACCGGCAGCCCGCCGACCCGAAGGGCTGGCTGGTCACGGTTGCCTGGCGCAAGTTCCTCGACGCCCACCGCTCCGAGGCCTCGCGTCGCGACCGGGAGCAGCGGATCGAGGTTGAGCCGCCGCCCGGACCGACCGAGACCGCGGACGACACGTTGCTGCTCTTCTTTCTGTGCGCCCATCCGTCGCTGACCCCGGCCTCCGCGGTGGCCCTCACGCTGCGCGCCGTCGGTGGCTTGACCACCCGGCAGATCGCCCAGGCCCATCTCGTGCCCGAGGCGACAATGGCGCAGCGGATCAGCCAGGCCAAACGCACGGTCGGTGACGTGCGGTTCGACGAGCCAGGCGACCTGGCGACCGTGCTACGGGTGCTCTACCTGGTCTTCAACGAGGGCTACACCGGCGACGTCGACCTGGCGGCCGAGGCGATCCGGCTCACCCGGCAGTTGGCGTCGATGACCAATGACGAGGAGACCGCGGGGCTGCTGGCGTTGATGTTGCTGCACCACGCTCGGCGACCGGCGCGGACCCGGCGCGACGGCAGCCTGGTCCCCCTGGCCGAGCAGGACCGCTCCCGCTGGAACACCTCGCTCATCTCCGAGGGCGTCGCCATCCTGCAGACAGCGCTGGGTCGCGACCGACTCGGTGAGTTCCAAGCCCAGGCCGCTATCGCCGCCCTGCACGCCGACGCGCCGCGCGCCGAGGAGACCGACTGGGTGCAGATCGTCGGCTGGTACGACGAGCTGCTCCGGCTCACCGAGAGCCCGGTCGTGGCGCTCAACCGGGCCATCGCGATCGGCGAGGCCGATGGCCCAGTAGCCGGCCTCGCGGCCTTGGCAACGGTGGACCCTGGCCTGCCCCGCCACACCGCCGCCTCGGCGTACCTCCACGAGAAGGCAGGCGACCTTCTGACCGCGGCACGGTCGTATGCCGACGCCGCCCGGTCCGCCCCCAACCTCGCCGAACGTCACCACCTCACCCGACAGGCAGCGCGGATCAATCAAGCGCTGCGTGGGTGATCCTGTTGGTCAACCCCTCCCACAAGGCAAACGTCTATCGGCTGTGGAACCTGATTTGTAGCCACGGTAGCTCATCCCGCTCCATCGGATTCCTGTTGTACAGTACGGAACCCATACCGTTGCCCGACGCGAGAAGTCGTCGTGATTGGAGCAATCCTACTGGGACTGTTCTGCGGTGTCGTGGCCCGCATGCTCGTTCCGGGTGTGATGCCTTCCGGCACATGGGCGGCCGTTGTCCTGGCTCGTTTCGATCGCGCTCGGCTTGATCGGATCCTTGGTCGGCTATCTCATCTTCACGATCATTCTTGGCATCGGTGACCGCG
Source organism: Pseudonocardiaceae bacterium (assembly GCA_036494005.1). Lineage (GTDB taxonomy): Bacteria > Actinomycetota > Actinomycetes > Mycobacteriales > Pseudonocardiaceae. Next base: position 2,474 of record DASXOV010000130.1, read on the forward strand.
ACATCTTCGACCGGGGTGGCGTTCTGAGCGCCCTCATCGGGACGATCATCATTGTGCCGATCGCAATATGGGTACTGCGGCGTACCAGGCGCCCCCAGGGCTGATACCCGCCGCCACCCGCGGGCTCGGCTGACAGCGTGCCCGCACTGGCAACGGGCGGACCGGTTCCGTCGGCAGCGGTGTCAGGTCCGGGTGAGCGCGTAACTGCTCGGCGACCGTCGGCACGGGCGGGTGTCAGTACGCGACACCGAGTGGCTGCTTGAGCGTCTCGGACCAGTCGAGGGTGCCGAGCATGGCGTGCGCGAGGTCGGCGCGAGCCAGGAAGTAACCTCGCCGGACGTTGCGCCCGATCGCCGTCCGGTACCTGCCGGTCAGGGGCTTGTCGGTCAGCCGGGGCGGCCGAACCGAGGTCCAGTCCAGGCCACTGTCCCGCAGGACGTCCTCCATGAGGGCCGCTGCCTGCATCGCATCCACGATCGCCCTGGTGCCCTGTGAGCAGATGCCGATGCCCTTCGGCCGGGCACCCAGGCCCGAGAGCACCGCGTCGGCACCCTGCACCGCGGAGCTGACCGTCGTCGGATCGGCCATCGAGCCGGCCACCAGACGCATCCGCTCGTCTCTGATCGGCAGTCGGGCCGCGTCCCTGACCACAGCCGTGACGTCGTGCCCGGCATCCAGCGCCTGGCTGACCAGCTGCCTGCCAGTTCCTCCGGTCGCGCCGAAGATCGTGAGCTTCATGAGTGCCCCACGCTACCGGGTCGCTACGCCGTGCCCTGGTCGAGCACGAGGCAGAACGGGTGTCCCGCCGGGTCCAGGTACACCCGGAAGGTCGTCCCGGGCTGGACCTCGGCCTTGCGGGCACCCAGCGCCAGCACCTGCTCCTCGCCGATATCCAGGTCAGGCACGTCGAAGTCCAGGTGAGCCTGCTGCGGATTGTCGTCGCTCGGCCACGTCGGGGGCCGGTGCCGGGGCGCGTCCTGGAAAGCCAGCGTGGCGCCGCCGTCGCTACGCAGCTGCACCCAGTCGCCGTCGTCGCTGTCGATTTCCCAACCCGTGATCGCGGCGTAGAAATCCGCCAGCGCTCGCGGGTCGGGACAGTCCAACGCCACCAGACTGAAACGTGCGATACCAGCCATGCCGGGAACGGTACCGACGGACCCTGACAGTTACCGGCAACGCCACTTCGGGCCGGAGGGACGTCCGTCCGTCGCTACTGGGACGACGCCGACGAGGCTAGCCTGAGTGCCGCAACGAGCTGACGACGCGGAGGACACCTGTGCCCGCAACGACCATCCCCGGCGCGGCCAGCGCGCCCGAGCTTCGCGCCCACCTGGCCGTCCCGCCGGTCGGTGCGGGCCCATGGCCCGGCGTCGTGGTACTCCACGAGGTGTTCGGGCTCACCGACGACATCCGCCAGCAGGCCGATCGGCTCGCCGCCGCCGGGTATCTCGCCGTGGCACCCGATCTGTTCACCGCGGGCGGTGCGCTGCGCTGCCTGCGCTCCACCTTCGCCGCGCTGATCAGCGGGCAGGGCCGGGCCTGGGCCGACATCGACGCCACCCGCGGCTGGCTCGCCGGTCGGGCCGACTGCACCGGCGCGGTGGGCGTGATCGGTTTCTGCCTGGGCGGCGGTTTCGCACTACTGGCGGCCACCCGCGGCTTCGACGTCTCGGCCCCGAACTACGGCCTGGTCCCCAAGCACGCCGAGACCGTGCTACGCGGCGCCTGCCCGGTGGTCGCCAGCTACGGCCGCCGAGACCGTGGCATGCGCGGCGCTGCGCAGCAGCTCGACAGGGTGCTCACCGGCCTCGGCGTCGCGCACGACGTCAAGGAGTACCCCGACGCCGGGCACTCCTTCCTCAACCGGCACAACAGCGGACCCTTCAGCGTGCTGGAACGCGTCGCGGGCCTCAACTACCACGAGCCCTCCGCCGAGGACGCCTGGGCGCGCATCCTGCGCTTCTTCCACCACCACCTCCGCGACGCCGAAGACACCGGATACGAGACCGGATAACCGGGGCTCCCGTCCTGCGGGCCAGGCACCTCGACGGGGATCTCGTCGCCGAGCGCGTAGCCCTGGGCCAGGTCGAGGTCGTCGCCGCTCCAGAACCGCCCGGCGTCGTACCAGTTCGCCCGGCGCGCGGTGGGCAGCAATCCCATCGCCTGGTAGGTGAGCGCCACGATCTCCGCGCAGTACGCGCTCTCCAGGCGCTGGTCACGGGTGGGATCTCGTCGTTGCGGCACCCGGCCGAGGGCCCACCGGCCGATCATTCGCGCGGTGGAGGGGAACGGCGTGCCGTCCAGCCGGGCGACGCACCGCAGGACCGCGTCCTCCATGTCCGTCGTGACGGACCGGGTGAGCTGACGCAGCCAGGCCTGCTGCCCGTACCGGTGTGCCCAGGTGCGCACCGCATCACCCATGTCGTGCAGCTGGACACCTCGCTGATGGGTACCCGTCCACTGATCGACCACCGAGCGCCCTAGTTCCGCGTGCCACATCAGCGCCGGGAGGTCGTCGATCACGACTGACATTCCGACGTGGTTGACCGGACTGTTGGTGAAGCCGCGGATGGCGCGGTCGGCCGCCGAGCGACCGCGGAACAGCCAGATGTCGCCGGTGCGCGCCGTCTCCAGCGCCACGTCCAGAGTGATCGGGATGCCTGACATGGCCACAGGCTAGGAGAGTGGGAGGCTGAAGCGATGAAGTGGTGGAAGATCGTCGGACTGGCCGGGATCGCGGGGGTCGCGGGGACCGGGGTGCTGATCGCCCGAGCCGAACGCACCCGCCGGGCGTACGCCCCCGACGAGGTCCGCTCCCGGCTGCATGTCCGCGCGGCCCAGGCCCACGGCGACACGGCGCCGGCCGACGAGGCTGCTCGTCCGTAGCGGGTGATGCGGCTGAGCGACCGGCTCCAGGATGGTGGGGCGAAAAGGAGGCCGCGACCATGACGCTGCCGTTTCGTGGTGTGGTGAATCTGGACGTTCGCGATTCCGTGCCGGACTGGGCGCCATACGAGCAGCCCAAGGCTGCGCCGGGCACGCCGAACGTGGTCTACATCGTGCTCGACGACGTCGGGTTCGGCGCGTTGAGCTGCTACGGCGGCATGATCGACACTCCGAACATCGACCGGATCGCCGCCACCGGGCTGCGCTACACCCAATGGCATACCACGGCGCTGTGCTCGCCGACCCGCTCGTGCCTGCTGACCGGGCGCAACCACACGACCAACGGGATGGCCTGCATCACCGAGGCGGCGGTGGGCTTCCCCAACGGCAACGGCCACATCCCGCCGCAGTGCGCCACGCTGGCCGAGATGCTGGTCGAGCGCGGGTTCAGCACCGCCGCCGTCGGGAAGTGGCACCTGACCGCCGAGGACGAGATGAACATGGCCTCGACGAAGCGGAACTGGCCGGTCGGGCGCGGGTTCGACCGGTTCTACGGGTTCCTGGGCGCGGAGACCAACCAGTGGTATCCCGACCTGGTCCATGACAACCACCCGGTCGACCCACCCGCCACTCCGGAGCAGGGATACCACCTCAGCGTCGACCTCACCGACAAGGCGATCTCCTTCATCGACGACGTCAAGGCGATCGCCCCGGACCGGCCGCTGTTCCTCTACTACGCGCCGGGTTGCGCACACGCCCCGCACCACGCTCCCCGGGAATGGATCGAGCGCTACCAGGGCCGTTTCGACGAGGGCTATGAACAGGCCAGGCACGACATCCTGGCGCGGCAGCGGGAGCTGGGCATCGTCCCGGCGGGTACCGACCTGCCACCGATCAATCCGATCGGTACACCCGATACCCGCACCGGCCCGGACGGGTTGCCGTTCCCGCAGCTCGACTACACCAGGCCGTGGGGCAGCCTGTCGCCCGACGAGCGGCGGCTGTTCGCCCGGATGGCCGAGGTGTACGCAGGGTTCCTGTCCCACGCCGACGCCCAGATCGGGCGTCTCCTGGACTACCTGGCCGAGATCGAGCAGCTCGACAACACGATCATCATGGTCGTCTCGGATAACGGGGCCAGCGGGGAAGGCGGCCCCAACGGGTCGGTCAACGAGATGAAAATGGCCAACGGAATCCCCGACGACATGGCTTCCAACCTGGCCATGCTCGATGAACTGGGCAGCCCCAACACCTACAACCACTACCCCACCGGGTGGGCGATGGCGTTCAACACGCCGTTCAAGATGTGGAAGCGCTACTCCTTCAACGGCGGAACCTGCGACCCCTGCATCGTCTCCTGGCCCGCCCGCGTGAGTGCCCGCGGTGAGATCCGCGACCAGTACCACCACGCCATCGACCTCGTACCCACGGTCCTGGACTGCCTCGGAATCACCCAGCCCGACGAGGTCAAGGGCGTCAGTCAGGTGCCGATCCAGGGCGTGAGCATGCGCTACAGCTTCGACGTGGCCACCATCCCCACGGCCCGCAAGACGCAGTTCTACTCGATGCTGGGCACCCGCGCGCTCTGGCACGACGGGTGGAAAGCGGTGACCACCCACCCCGCGCTCAGCGGCTGGAACCACTACGAGCAGGACATCTGGGAGCTCTACGACACCCAGACCGACCGCTCCGAGCTGCACGACCTCGCCGCCCAGCACCCGGACAAGGTTACCGAGCTGATCGGGCTGTGGTTCTACGAGGCAGGGGTCAACCACGCGTTCCCGCTCGACGACCGGTCCGCGCTGGAGATATTCCTCACGCCGCGCCCGCAGCTGGTGGCGCCCCGGGACCGGTACGTCTACCGGCCCGGCGGTGCCGAGATTCCCGAGGCGGTGGCGGTCAACCTCCGCAACCGGTCCTACTCCATCGGCGCGCTGGTCGACGTGCCGCGGCGGGGTACCCAGGGCGTGCTGTTCTCGCACGGCAGCCGGTTCGGTGGCCACGCCCTGTATGTCAAGGACGGCCGCCTGCACTACGTCTACAACTTCGTCGGACTCACCGAGCAGCGGATCATCGCCACCACCGACGTCTCTGTCGGCGAGGACCTCGTGCTCTCCGCCGGCTTCGTCAAGACCGGCGAACACCCCACCGGCGTCGCCCAGGGCACCCTGTCCCTCTACCACGGGGACCGCGTGGTCGGCGAAGGCGAGATCCGGACCCAGCCCGGCAGGTTCTCCATCGCGGGCGAAGGACTCAACGCGGGCCGCGACGCGGGCGAGCCCGTCACCGACGACTACGCCGGCACCGCCCCCTGGGCCTTCACCGGCACCCTGAAACGAATCGCCATCGACGTCAGCGGGCGGCCCTACATCGACCTGGAACGCGAAGCCGCCGCCATGTTCACCCGCGAGTAGCACCCCGATCCAGTGAGTTCCCCGAATCGAGTGCGACTGACGGTGCCGATATGCTGTGGATAGGCGGGGGGACACGCCTGTTCACGGGGACATTATCGGGGAATGTCGGGGGAATCGGTGAAGAGGAATCGGATTGTCGGCGCGCTGTCGCTTGCCATTGTCGCTGTGGTGTTGTCCGGATGGGCCGGTTGGACGGAATGGGGGCACAAGGAAACGGGTCCCGGCCCGAAGCCACGCCCGGTGGCGCAGATCAGCACCCAGCCGGGTGACCGGGCGGCGGACATCAACCCGGTGCTGCCCGCCTCGGCCCGGGTCACCCGGGGCGTCCTGCAGCAGGTGACGCTGACCGACCGAACCGGCAAGATCGTGGCCGGCGCGGTCGCCGTCGACGGGCGCAGCTGGCAGAGCAGCGAGCCACTGGACTACGACGAGACCTACAGATGGAGCGGCACCGCGGTCGGCACCGACCGTCTGCTGGTGCCCCTCACGGGCTCTTTCACCACGGTCGCGCCGGTGCGCCAGGTGCGCGGCACCCTGAACGTCGGTGACGGCGACACCGTCGGCATCGCCGCGCCGGTCATCCTGCAATTCGACCATCACGTGTCCGACAAGGCAGCGGTGGAACGGGCACTGCAGGTGCAGGCGTCGGTGCCGACGGAGGGCGCTTGGGCCTGGCTGCCCGACGACAGTGGCTCCGGAGGCTCCCGGGTGCACTACCGGCCGCGGGACTACTGGCAGCCCGGCACCACGATCACGGTCGTCGCCAAGCTCTACGGACTCGCCTACGGCGACGGCTCATACGGAAAGGAAGACCTGAGCACCCACTTCACCATCGGCCGAGCCCAGATCGTCAAGGCCAATGTCACCACACACCGCATGATCGTCGTGAGGGACGGCGTGCAGGTGATGAACGTCCCGGCCAGTTACGGACTGAGCTCGGACCCCAACCGAAATACCACCAACGGAATCCATGTGGTGATGAGCAAGGCCCAAACCGTGCTGATGTCGAACCCCAGCTACGGCTACGTCAACGTCCGGGAGCATTGGGCGGTCCGGATCTCCAATAACGGCGAATTCATCCACGCAAATCCGGAGACCACCGGGGTGCAGGGCTCGTCCAACGTCACTCACGGCTGCGTGAACCTGTCCACGAGCAACGCGCGGCAGTACTTCGGTACCGCGATCTACGGAGATCCGGTCGAGGTCACCCACAGCCCGTACCCGATGACCGCGGCCGACGGCGACATCTACGACTGGACAGTGCCGTGGGACGACTGGAGAGCGAAGTCGGCTCTGGCCACCCCGTGATGTCCGGGTGAGCGCCACCTGACCCGGGTGCGAACGTCGCCCTGGTCAGGTGGCCGGGTAATGTGCGGACGGGCCGGCCGACCACGGTGGCGCGAGCGCAGTGCGGGAGGGCGTGACGTGGACGCTGACTCGGCGCGCTGGCGCGAGATCACCCCGTCGGCGCATCCGCACGAGCGGGCCGGCCTGAACCATGTCCAGATCTGCTACCGGACCGAGCGCAGCATCTCGGTCGGACCGTGGCGCATCGAGCCGCGCCCCTACGACCAGGGCCCCACCTGGCAGGATCACCACACCCACCGGGAGGACATCCCGGAGGCGTATCGGCGTATCCGCATCTACCTCTACGAGCGCGAGTCCGATCCCGAGACCCGCGCGTCCATTCGGCGAGCGGCACAACGCGAGTTCAGCGCCGGTCAGGGGATACAGCATCCGGGGCTGTTGGTGCCGCACGACCTGCTCGACCACGAGAGGGGCCCGGCGCTGGTGATCGAGCAGGAAGGGGACACCCCTCGCCTGCGGGTCGGGGAATGGCAGACCGCCGCCCGCGGCCTGTTTTCGGCCTGGGTTCGACGGCCTATCTGCTGCTCACCGGGCACCCACCCGCCCAGAACCGGGCCGAGCTGATGGAACGGCTGACCGACGAAGGCGGACTGCACCCGACCGCGGGCAGCGGCGACATCCGCGAGAGGGGACGTCGTTCCCGGCGACGTCGATGCGCTCATCGCGCTGGCCACCGATCCTCGGGTGGCCACCCGATTCTCCGATGTCGACGAGTTCCTGGAGCACCTCGACGAGATTCTCCCTCGCCGGGGCACCGACCTGCGACGTCCTGGTGGAATGCTCCACGGCCGGTCGGTGTTGTCCGATACCACCAGGACGTCAAACCGGGGCAGCAAGTCAAACCGGGGCAGCAACGGAGGTAGCGGTGGCGACGATCGAACTGACGAAGGAGAACTTCTCCGACGTCGTGGACGGCGCAGAATTGGTACTCGTCGACTTCTGGGCGGGGTGGTGTGGACCCTGCCGCACCTTCGGACCCGTTTTCGACGAGGTATCGGAACGTCACCCGGACGCGGTTTTCGGCACGGTCGACGCTGAGGCCCAACGCGAGCTCGCGGGCGCATTCCGCGTCAGGTCCATCCCCACTCTGGTGATCATGCGGGAAGGTATCGTGCTCTACGCGAAGTCGGGCGCCCTTCCGCTCGATGCCCTGGAGGAGCTCGTCGGCCGGGCCCGCGCTCTGGACATGGACGAGGTGCGCAAGGAGCATGCCGCCCGGCAGCAGACGGTCTGAGAGCCGGCGCGTCTGAGCCCCGCAGAGTCCCCGGATTTGCGGCGCGACGCGATGCGGGTCGGGTCGGTCGAATGCGGCACGCTGTACTGCGCTCATCCGCTCAGGGAGCAGGCCGGCACCGGAGGTGGCAGATGCAGGCGGACAGCCGAGACACGCCCAGGCGACCCGACGTCAGGAATCAGTCGCTGGCCTGGGCCGCCACCGTCGCGGGCCTCACCCTCATGGTGGTGGCCTGTGCCGGTGACACGGGTTCCCCGTCCAAGCCGCCGAGCAAACAGGTGACCGTCCAGATGACAGACTTCCATCTGGCGCTGCCCCAGGAGACCTTCACACCAGGCACCTACACCTTCGTCGCGGTCAACGCCGGTCAGACCGGGCATGCCCTCGCGATCGACGGACCGGGCGTGGTCGATCAGCACACCCAGGGCATCCTGCAGCCGGGCCAGTCGGCCAGCCTCATGGTGACGCTGCATCCCGGCAGCTACGACGTGTACTGCCCGGTCGACGGGCACCGGGGCGAGGGGATGGAGACCCGGATCATCGTGCCTGGCCCCGCACCCGGCGGCACGCGTGAGAGCGGCTCCTGATGCTGCGGGTCCCCACCGATCTGCACCAACGCCAGATCGGTGAACCCGGCCTCGGCGAACGGCCGTGCCGCCGCCACGTGCGCGCCCACGTCGGGCCCGCAGGAGATGTTCTCCGCGACATCCTCGGGCGCCGCGCTCCGTGCCTGGGGCACCGGTTGAGGACAGGACACTTCCCTCAATTCCCCGCCACGCTGGCTGCGAAACGTCCAGCAACTCGACGGTGCGGCGGCGAGGCGCGCCCCTACCCAGTTGGTGCGCCGAGGGTCACGCGGTCCTGAGTTCGGGCTCGACCGCAGTCTCGTGCTCGTCGGCGGCGACCGCGGCGGCGACCCGCTGTGCGGGCAGGGCCAGCCGGACCGCCAGATAGAAGATCACCAGAGCGAACACCGCGACCAGGCCGAGGTCGACCCACTCCGGAATGATCTTCTCACCGCCGTACTGCCCGAGGTAGGAGATCATCGTCAGACCGGCGAACCAGGGAACGATCCAGGCCAGCGCCTGTGGGTCCAGCGGTGGGCGCTCCACCGGACGACCCAGCAGGTAGGTCAGCCCGAACAGCACGTAGCCGGCCAGGATGGCCAGCATCAGCTTCTCCACGGTGGACCACGACGTCCAGTAGATGATCTCGTTGGCCGCGATGAAGCTCAGCGGCGCCACCACTGTCGCCGCGGGCAACCGGTAGGGGCGGGCGCGACCCGGGTCGGTCCGGCGCAGAACCGTCAGCGTGATGGGGGCGAACCCGTACATGATCACCGTGGCCGACGTGACCAGCCCGACCAGGCTCTGCCAGCTCGGGAACGGCAGGAAACAGATCAGGCCCACGATGAACGACAGGAAGATCGAGGTGTACGGCACGCCCCGACTGCTGATCTGGCTCACCCCTTTGGGGACGTAACCCGCATGACCCAGCGCGTAGGACAGCCGCGCGGAGGTCCCGACGTAGATCAGCCCGGTACCTGCGGGCGAGATGAACGCATCCACATACAGGACGGTCGCCAGCCAGCCCAGTCCCAGCCCGGTGGCCAGGGTCGCGTACGGCCCGTAGTCCCCCTTCCCGACCGGGTTCGACCATCCCTGCAGCAGGTTGGCCGGGTTCAGCGCACCGATGAACGCGATCTCCAGTGCCAGGTAGAGCAGGGTTCCGATGATCACGGCACCGATCACGGCACGCGGCACGTTGCGTTGCGGATCACGGGCCTCACCGGCCATCTGCACCGCTTGCTCGAAGCCCTGCATCGCGAACACGACGCCCAGCGGCAGCGCGGCGAGCACGCCGTGCGCGCCGTACGGGGCGAAGCCACCGCCCGCGGTGAAGTTCGAGGACTGGAACGCCACCACGATCAGGACGACGACCGTCAGGACCGGCACGGCGACCTTCCAGAGCACGGTGATCGTGTTGCTCTCCGCGAGCCACCGCACCCCGAGGACGTTGATGACGGTGAAGAACAACATCAGTGCGGTGGCCACTCCCAGCCCGGTCGGGGTGAGCGCGCCGGCCTCGTTGATCAACCCGTGCCACTTGTGGTCCAGGTAGCTCAGCGCGGCCTCGACTTCGATCGGGGCGATCGTCACGGCTTGCAGCCAGGCCACCCAGCCGGCCGTGAACCCTCCGAGCGATCCGAACGCCATCCTCGGCCACCGGGCTGTGCCTCCGGCAAGGGGGTAGGCGGCACCGAGTTCCGAATGCACCAGCGCCAGCAGCACGATGATCACACCCGCCAGCACCCAGGACACGATGGAGGCCCCGCCGGCCGACTTGGCAGCCGTCAACGCCCCCAGCAGCCACCCCGACCCGATGATCGACCCCAATGAGACGAACATCAGCGCCAGCAGGCCGACTTCTCGGCGGAAACCGGACCGATTACCAGACCCTTCCTGGCGGACGGACCCCTGGGTCATGAGCACAATCCTCTCTCAGCCGCCGGCCCTGTTGAGCGCAACCTCAATTGCGACGACCGCGGATCGCTCCATAGATACCGGTGGCGATGAACAGCACAATCCCGATGATGGCCAGCCAGAACAGGGTTTTGATGACGAATCCGGCAACGACCAGCAAGAGCCAGAGAACAAGTAGCGCAATAATCAGGCCCATAATGACGGTCTTCCCTCCATGGCGATCAGGCAAACACCTGATCTGGTGTTGAGCTATATACACCACTCGTCACCTCCGCGCAGCGGACGTACCTGCGAGCGACGGCCGGGGGTTGGGGCATCCTGGAAGCCGTGCCCTCCGATCTGAGCGTCCAGCGGCCCTTGCTCGGCGAGCGCGCACGGCGACCGGCACTGGTGATCATCGTGCTGGCTGCCATCGTGATCATGGTTCTCGGGCTGCACTACGCCCATCATGGGCTGCCCGGACACCTGGACCGCTATCTGGATGCCTCGATCGGAACTCGCCTGAGCCCGGAACGGTCCGTGACCCGCGTCCTGATCAGACTCGGCGACCCGCCACAGGCCGCCCTGCTGATCGCGCTGGTCGCCGGGGCGGCCGCTGCGGCCCGGCGCTGGTCAGCTGTGTTGCTGACCATCATCGGGACGCTCGGTGCGGTCACCATCACCGAAGTGATCCTCAAGCCACTCATCGACCGGCACGACGGTGCGGCGCTGTCCTACCCCAGCGGCCACACCACGGCCGTGGTCTCCATCGCTATCGCGGTCACCATCCTGCTGGCAGGTGCCCCGTGGCCCCGCAGCCTGGCCGTGCGGTTCGTGATCAGCCTGGCCGCGCTCGCCACCGCGGGCGCGGCCGCGATCTCCCTGATCGCCCTGCAGGTGCACTACGCGACCGACACGATCGCGGGAACCTGCGTCGCGCTGGCGACCATGCTCACCGTGGCGCTCACCCTCGACGCACTGTCAGCGCATCGGGCACGGTCCGCGACGGGTACGTGACGCCGGTAACAGCCCCCGCTCTGGGCGGGGTGCGGGCCCGCTGAGCGGGGAACCATGTCGACATGAACGGCTGGCTCCTCAATTCCATCCTGGTCCTGCTGTTCGTGCTGGTCGGTGGATACTTCGCCGCCTCCGAGATCGCGCTGGTCTCGCTGCGTGACACCCAGGCCCGCCGGCTGGCCGTGCAGGGCAGGCGCGGCCGCGCGGTGGCCCGCCTGCGGGAGGATCCCAGCCGGTTCCTGTCCGCCGTGCAGATCGGCGTCACTTTTGCCGGGTTCTTCGCGGCGAGCTATGGCAGCGCGACCTTCGCTGCCGGTCTGCAGCGGGTCTTCGTGCACTGGGGCCTGTCCGAGAATCTCAGCGCGACCCTGGCCCTGATCGCCATCACCCTGCTGGTCTCCTACGTCTCGCTCGTGCTCGGGGAACTGGTCCCGAAGCGGATGGCGATCCACCGGCCCGAAGCGGTGTCCCTGTTCGTCGCACCGGTCCTGAGCCGGGTCGCGCGGGTGTTCCGCCCGCTCATCTGGCTGCTCTCGGTATCGACCAATGCGCTGGTCCGCCTGCTCGGCATCGAGCCGGGTTCCAGGGCCGACGAGGTCAGCGAGGAGGAACTGCGCGACCTGGTGGGCGGACACGAGGAACTCACCCCGGAGGAACGACGGGTGCTGACCGACGTGTTCATCGCCACCGACCGCGTCCTGCGGGAGGTGATGCTGCCGAGGACCGAGGCGGAGTTCCTGCCCGGATCGACGCCGATCGACGAGGCCGCGGACTACGTCGCCCAGCGCCCGCACTCCCGCTACCCCGTCATCGGGGACTCACCCGACGACATCCTCGGGGTGGTGCACATCCGGGACGTGCTCATCGCGGCACACGGGTACGGCCCGGACGCGGACGGCCCGAAGACCGTCGCCGACGTCGCACGAGACGCGCCCGCGCTGCCCGGAAGCCTGCCACTGGTTCCCGCGCTGTCCCAGATGCGCCGCCGGGGCCACCTGGCGATCGTCATCGACGAGTACGGCGGCACTGACGGCATCGTGTCCCTGGAAGATCTCATCGAGCAACTCGTCGGTGACATCGAGGACGAGTACGACCCCAGCAACCGGCCCAGCCACCGGTTCCACGAGGGCAACACGGAACTCGACGGGCTGCTGCACCGCGACGATGTGAAAGCGCTGATCGGAATCGAACTCCCGGACGGCCACTACAACACCCTCGCCGGTTTCGTCATCAGCCGGCTCGGTCACACACCCGCGATCGGTGACAGCGTGGAGGCGCTGGGCCAGCGCTTCGCCGTGCTGGAGATGGACAGCCGCCGAGTGACCAGGGTCCGGATCACCCCGATCAGCCGGCCCGCCGATGCTGAATGCGACTCGCCCGACCTACCCTGAGGGCTCTCACCTCAGCCACTCCCCGAGGATTTCGTAGCGCCGGCGGCACGTCACGTAGATCAGCCGACGGTGGGCCCGCAGGTCGATCATCGCGAGTCAGATAAGTCAGATGCGCACTGTGCGCCAGGTAAGCCAGTGACGCCGGAGTCGGCCACGTCGGCCTTTACGGTCATCGGGTGCCGGATCTTCTCCCCACGACGCAGGCCGCGAAGACGCTCGGCGTGTCGAGCCGCACCCTTGCCCGCTACGCCGAGAAGGGGCTGCTCATCCCGACCGTGATCCTGCCGTCGGGGCACTACCGCTGGGATCTCGACGACCTCCGTCGCCAGCTCGCTGAGCTGCGGCGCAACCGCGACCAGTAGCGTCACAACAGGCCGGCCAGGCCGGTCTCAGGTGAGTGTGGCCGGCGGTCGTCGGCGGGTAGGTGCCATTCAAGCAGGCGGCGCCACATCGCGACCGTCCGGCGCATCTCCTCGCGGATCCGCTCGACGTCGGCTGGTGAGTGCCCACGCTCGCCGGCGGCCACCAACTCAAGACGGTGCAGCTGGTCGTAAACCTCCATCGCCAGCACCTCGCCGTACCCGGCCTCCGCGCAGCTCACCGGGAGCTCCCGCCGCGAGCGGCCGAGCGGGCCAGTTCCGGCCTCATCGAGTCGCTCCCCTCGCTGTGAATGGGACACCGGCCGGGCCATGCGGGAGGGGGAGGGGCACCGCGCGGCCCGGCCGGCCACATCCGGACGCGATGCCTGCCAGACACGTCGCCCTGCCAGACACGTCGAGGCCGTGGCCTCGCCGGTCACATCCGGTCGTGTGCCGAGTACTCTGGAGACAGATCAGACAACCAAGTCACAATAGACTCGCAAGACTGTTACAGCGCGTCACCAGACGGCCGCTGGTCAGCCGGAACACGCAAAGGAGTCACAAGGCGTTGCTGTCGGTGCCCGCTAGGGCACTGGGTGTCGCACACTGTCGATATGAGTCCCTGGAGGCCGCCCGTGGAGGAACGGAGCGCGCCGGTCGGCGCCGTCGGTCACCGGCTCGCCACGGCGCGTGAGCTGGCCGGGCTGACGCGGGACGAGCTCGCCGCTCGGGCGCGGGTCAGCAGCGGCGTGGTCTGGCAGGTGGAGCGCGGCGACGTCCCGGCCACTCCGGCGTTGACCGCCGCCGCCGCGCGCGTCCTCGGGCTCGACGTGGCGCTCGTCACCCAGTTGGGTGGCGAGGACTCGGCCGTTGAGGCCGCCCGGCGGGGCGAGAGAGTCGAAGGCACACCCACCTCGTCGAGTTCGGCGCCCAGTCTGATGGCCGCCATGTTGGCCGCGCTCGACGTTCGCGACGGTCAACAGGTGCTCGAAGTGGGCACCGGGACCGGTTACAACGCAGCCCTGCTGGCACATCGCCTCAGCGAAGAGAACGTCACCTCCATCGAGGTCGACCCGGCAATGACCGACCGTGCCTGCCGAGCGCTCGCCTCCGCCGGATACCGCCCGAGAGTGATCTGCGCCGACGGTAACAGCCGGGGTCGCAGCGCACGCGCCGTACGACCGGGTGATCGCCACAGTTGCGTTGCCCCGCGTCCCATCCGCCTGGCTGGAACAGACCCGCCACGACGGGCTGATCCTCATCCCGCTGAGCTTCGCCGGGCACGGCGGGCTGATGCTGTCCCGCGACCGCGCCGGAGGAGCCAGCGGACGGTTCCTGTCCCAGTACGGCGGATTCATGCCGGTCCGCAGCAACCCACAGCCCCTCCGCCCCAAGATCCGGCCGTACCTGCTGGACGCTGCCCACCCCACCGACGTGCCACCGGAGGCCCTCGGCGACCGCCACCCAGCCTCGTTCTACCTCTCCCTGCGCTGCCCCTGCCCATACCAGGTTATCCAATTCACGCCGGACGATCAGAGCACCGGGACCCAGACCTGGGGAGTGGGCACAGACGGTTCCACCTTCGCCTTCATCCGTGCCAACGGCACCACCAAAGCCATCGCCGACGGCCCGCTATGGGAGAAGATCGAAACCGCCTACAGCGAATGGCAGAATCTCGGTCAGCCGAAACGTGACCGCTTCGGCGTCACAGTCGGCACGCGGCAATGGGTATGGCTGGACCACCCCGATCACCTAATCACCGACTTAACCTCCTCACACTCACCTGGAAGGGTGGAGCATCCCTGTGATCAGTAAGGGAGACTCGCCCGGGCACCGAGGATGATAACCGCGCCGAGTTGGAAGCTGAGGTATTCGGCATCCTCGACGGCGGATTCAGCGAATACGTACTGCTCGATGCAGGCAGCGTCAGCTTCCGATGACGATGGGTTGCGTGTGGTGTGGTGGACTTATCCCGCGTGGCGGCCCCGGCATCGAAGTTAGCGAACACAGAAGGAGACTAGATGAGCCAGCCCATTCCTGCTGATTACGAGTGGATGCGACTTGCCATAGAACTGGCTTACCAATGCCCAGCGAGCCCTGGGGCCTTCTCGGTCGGCGCTGTCATCGTTGACCAGCATGGACAAGAGATCAGCCGGGGGTACTCCCGGGAGACCGACGCCCACGTCCATGCCGAAGAATCCGCACTGGCAAAAGTAGCAAGCAACGATCCACGGTTGAAGACTGCGACGATCTACAGCACGCTGGAACCCTGTTCTCAACGAAAGTCGCGCCCGCTCACATGTACGCAACTCATCCTGGCGGCAGGAATATCCCGGGTTGTCATGGCGTGGCGAGAGCCCAGCCTTTTTGTTGCGGATTGCCAGGGTTACGAGCTTCTCGTCGATGCCGGCGTAGCGGTCGTAGAGATTTCCGACCTTGCGGAGGAGGCCAAAAAGTCCAATTCCCACCTCTCGCTCGGACCATGACAGCCCAGACCGCAACGATGAACAGCCCCGCGTACCGGTAGTGCGGGGCTGTTTCAGCTCGACTCCGGGGCAGGGGCGTCCTCGACGGGCACATCGCGAGCCCGGATCGCCTCGAAGAGCCGGTCCGGATCCCAATCCTCCCCGACCTCGTCGAGCAACCCGCCCGCCTGGTTGAGGTCGAGAACGGCGATGCGGGTGCTGTCGGCGATGCTGATGAAGTAGCGCCGGAAGACCGGGCGCCCGGCGCCGGCCGGAATCGACTTCGGGCTCAACTCCTCGGACTTGACCTTGGCCGTGACCGCCGGGGAGGTCTCGGCACCGGCATTGAACCGTTCCTCGATCGCGGCGGCGATCTTCCGAGCGTCATCGACAAGCATGAGTATCTCCTTCAACAGGGCTCACAGCTGAGCACGCGGTAACACCTACCACCCCGTGACCGCTCACGTCGCGTGCGCCGAGCAAGTAACCGCCGACAATAGCGGGGGAATCGGCGGATCAGGGCGACCCCAGCGGCGGGCGGCCAGGAAGCGG
>DASXOV010000131.1:0-17410 GCA_036494005.1 Pseudonocardiaceae bacterium
CGCTCCGACGACCTGGCTGGCCTCGGCGGCCGCCACGCCCACCAGGGTGAGGAAGCCGAACCCGACCAGCCGGACCGGGACGCCACGGGCGGCCGCCACGGCTTCGTCGATGCTGGCGAACAACAGCGGCCGGGCGATCGCGACCACGCACCCGCAGACGGCGGCGGCGATCAGCGCCGCCGTCATCGCCTGCGACCTGCTGATCCCGTAGATCGATCCGAACAGGACGGTCACCCCCGCGCTGCCGTTTCCGCTGCTCCGGGTGGTGGTGTAGAGGGTCAGCAGGAACACCCCGAGTCCGAGGACCCAGGCGAAGATGGTGCCGATGACCACGTCGTCGGCGCTTCCCCGGCGACCGAGGACTCCCATGGCCAGTGCGACGGCGACGGTCGCGGCGAACAACCCGGCCCGCAGGTCGATCCCGATCACCAGTGCGGCCAGCGCACCGGTGAATGCCACATGGCTGAGCGCATCCGCGGTGAAGACCTGGGCACGAAGGACCAGGAAATAGCCCACGAGTCCGGCGGCGGCCGCCACCGCAGTACCCGCCAGCAGAGCGCGGACGAAGAACGGTGGCCAGTGCACAATCATCGGCAAAATCATCACTGCCATGACGGCCCTCGGGGCGCGGCGATGGATCGGACTCTCGGCAGGCCGTCGCGAGCCCCCAGCGCCAGCAGGTAACCGGCGAAACCGAAACTGGTGACGAAGAACCCGATGGGATAGTCCGAGTAGTAGGCCACCGCCAGTCCCAGCCAGGTCACCACCAGCCCGATGAGGACCGTCAGGCCCAGGCTCAGTGCCGGACGGGCGGTCAGCGCCTGCGCGGTCGCAGCCGGCATCACCATCAGCGCGAAGACCAGCAGGACGCCGGTGATCTGGCTGGTTTCGGCGGCCGCGGCCCCGAGCAACAGCAGGAAGAGCACCGACAGGGCGCGCACCGGGACATTGCGCGCGCCCGCGACGTCGGGATCGATGGAGGCGAACAGCAACGGCCTGCCGATCACCGCCAGCACCACCAGTGCGGCGACAGCGACCGCGAGCAGCACGAGCACCTGGCCGGAAGTGATCCCCAGGAAACCACCGAACAGCAACGCGTTGATGCCGCCGAGGAATCCCCGGTAGAGCGCGACGAACAGGAACCCGCAGGCGAGCGCGAAGGCCTGGACCGTGCCGGTGACCGCGGACTGCCGGCTGAACCCGCCCTGCCGGCTGAACCCACTCTGCCGGCTGAACCCACTCTGCCGGCTGAACCCGTTGCGGCCGAGGCCCGGCAACCCGCCGATGACCAGCGCCGCACCCAGGCAGAAGGCGAAGTAGCCGTAGCCGGCGCCGATCCCGAGCAGGGTGGCACCCGCGGCACCGGGGAAGGCCACCAGGGACAGGGTGTGGCCGGCGAAGGTCTGCTTGCGCAGCACCATGAACCAGCCCAGCACCCCGGCCAGTACCGCGACGATCGTCCCCGCCCGGAACGCGTTCACCATGAACGGGTAGGACCACAGATCCTGCAGAACCACGATCGGATTCCAGCTCAGCACGGTACCCATCGCCCCGGTGCTCATCGAGCTGCGCCGGGAAACCGGCCCGCGCCGGAGTGCCGATCGGTGTGGATCGCGGGTGGCTCGGGCTGGCCGACCACGACCAGCCGCCCGTCCGACGTCCTGAGCACCTCGATCGGGGTGCCGAACAACCGGGTCAGGGTGACGCTGGTGATCACCTCTTCCGGAGCGCCGACCTCACAGCCGCCCGGGGCGAGGTACACGACCTTGTCCAGGTACGCCAGCAGCGGGTTGGCGTCGTGCACGACGATCATCACCGCCACCTGCTGGTCCCGGCAGATCTGGCCGACCAGCGCGGCCACCGCGGCCTGGTTGGACAGATCGAGGCTGTCCAGGGGTTCGTCGAGCAGCAACAGGTCCGGCCGGGGGGCCAGTGCCTGCGCGATCAGCAGCCGCTGCTGCTCACCACCGGACAACCGGCCGATCGGGCGGTGGGCATAGCCGGAGGCGCCGACCAGCTCGATCACCTCGTCGACCCGCGCCGCGGCCGCCCTTCGCCGGGCGGCCCAGCGCCCCAGGCCCGGCAGTGCTACCCCCCAGCGTGCCCCGTCCAGGCCGAGTCGCACGATGTCGCGGCCACGAACCGGCAGTGCGGAATCGAAACTCCGCCGCTGCGGCAGGTAGCCGATGCGGCCGTTCGCGGCCCCCGGCCGCCTGCCGAGCACCCGTAGGTCACCCTCGGCAGGCGGGAGCATCCCGAGCACGACGTTGATCAAAGTGGACTTGCCGACGCCGTTGGGACCGAGCACACCCACGAACTCCCCGGCGCAGATGGTGAGGGTCAGGCCGCTCCACAGCCGGCGGCCGGCCCGGTCCACAGCGACATCGCGCACCGCGACGACGGGTGCGGAACCGGTGTCGGACGCCGCGGCGAGGACGTGCTGGCCCTCGGTGACACGTCCCGATACTTGCTTCATCGTGTGCACCCGTCACCGGCCGGTGGCTCTGGCCAGGGCCTGCTCGATGCGCTGCAACTGCGCCACCTGCCAGTCCTGGAACGTGGCGGTCTCCGGGACCTGCGTCTCGGTCACGGTGGCGACCGGGATGCCCGCGGCGGTGGCGGCGTCGACCTGGGCCTTGACGTCGGGTGTGGCGTTCTGGCTGTTGTAGAGGTACACCGCGATCTGCTTGTCTCTGATCTGCTCGTCGACCGTCGACTTGTCCGCGGCGGTCGGGTCGGTTCCCTCGCTGATGGCGTCCAGGAACGATTCCGGCGTCCGCAGAGTCAGGCCCAGACCTTCGGCCAGCGGAGTCACGATCGATTCGGAGGCCCCGATCGGGGTGCCGGCGTACCGGGTCCTGATGTCGGTGACCAGCTGGTCGTAGCGGGCCAGTGACTGAGTCTCGAACGCCTGCTTGCGCTGCTCGAAGTACCCGGCGTCAGCCGGGTCGATCTTCTGGTAGTCCGTGGTCATCCGCTCCACCACGCGATGCACATCGGCCGGGGAGTACCAGCGGTGCGGGTTGCCGCCTTGCGGCACCCCGACCAGGTCGCCCACCGTCAGCACCGTCCGCGAGGGCAGTGTTGACGGTGGGTTGGCCGCGACCAGCTTCGCCACCCACGGGTCGTAACCGGCGCCGTTGGTGATCACGTACCGGGCGGAGGCGACAGTCCGCCCGTCGGCCGCGGTCGGCTCGTAGTCGTGCGGGTCGGCATCCGGATTGCTGATGACACTGCGCACCGATACGCGCTCACCGCCCAGCTGCGCGGCGATGCTGCCCCAGAAGTTCTCGGCGGCCACCACCGCGACCTTGCCGCCATCGGGCCCGCCGCTCGACGCCGGCCGGGAGGTGGCGCATCCGGCCACTGCACCCACCGTCACCGCGGCAACAAGCACGCCCCTGATCAGCGGATGCCATCGCCGTCTTCCGAACACGTTCCGCCTCCTTGATCGGCCCCTTGCCGCCACCGAGCGACGACCCACCCGATCGTCTCGCCGCCGCGAGCATAGTTGCAAATGATTATCATGACAACTACGGATGGTGGGACCCGTGCGACACACCAGGTGCCGCACCCCGGCGTCGCGGGCGACACCCAGGAACGCCGCACGCCCGGCTCACATCAGCCCGACCGTCACCGCGTGGTGACCCGCAGCGCGAGCAGATCGAGCACTGCCGCGGTCCTCAACGTGGCCGACGACTCCGGGCAGTCAACACCCGTATATGGTCAGGAAGTCGATGCCCGGACGAACGTGATTCCGTTATTCGCCGCCAGGTGCAGCAGGTGCACGCCGGAATGCACAAGCCCGGCCGCCTGTAGTGGGGAGCGAAGGACGAAATAGAGGACCAATGCAATGACCGTCCACTGCACGTACATCTTCGTCTTCGCGCTCATCGAAGCAGTCCCACGTGGGTGAGCAGGGATTCTGGAGACGGCATGGCAGGCATAATACTAGCTGCGTCCACTGTGGTCCGTACAGCCCACGTCTCTGCCTACCAGCGTGTAGGACGCCCCCCACGGTGCTCCGCGCCACCGGGGCCCCGACCGGGTAAGGCGTGAGTGCATCGGACCGTCTCACCTGTGGCCGCCGACGGTCACGACGTAGTGGCCGTGTTCGAGGTAGTCTCCGCTGGCACGGTTAAGCGCCGCAGCGGTGCGGATGCGACGAGCAATGCGAGGGATGAGGTAGTCGTCGAGCTGCTTCTCTCCTAGATCGCCGCAATCGAAGAGGAATAGAAGTTTCTCGCCTTCATGATCGCTCAGTGCCCAGTCGACAGCGATAATACGCTGCGGTTCGAGGTCGGTTCGAGGTCGAGATCGAGCTCTTCGGCGAGCTCGCGACGGCAGGCTGCGGCGGGGGATTCACCACGTTCGACACAGCCGCCCGGGATATCCCAGGAGCCTTATGTAGAAGTCGCGTTGCTCCACAGGTGCCTGGATGCGCCGCGGCTACCGAACCAGGTGCAGCCGGCGGGCGAACTGGTCAAGGGCTCCATTGCGGGGGCCGCGTTGATTGCGCAGCCAGGAGAGCACCGGTTGCCGGCTGATGGCGTGGGGCCAGGTGTCCGGTGGGTGTTTGACACGGGCCGAGTTCGAGCCGCTCCCGCCGTGTCCCGACCCGCACTGTTACTCAAGGAATCGGAGATGACCAGGAAACGCAAGAACGCCGTGCAACGTGGTTTGGTGAAACGGCGCATCCGGTTCAAGGTCCACCAGCGTCCTCACCACGACCGGTGGATCATCGTAGCGCTCCCGCGAACAGAACTTCTCGACACACGACGAGCGGCCGGAATCGTAGCGCTCCGGGCCGGCGTCCCCCTCCAGGACGTGCGGATCGTCTCGATCGGTAACCCTATAGACCCCCGGTCGGGTCGGCGCGATGCCCTCGGTTAGACCCGACCGGCCACCTCAACCCACGCTGACCCGCCGCAAGCTGACCGCCCGCCGTGGCGTTCTCATTCGCTCCCCCGCGAATAGCAAGCCTCTCGGCGTTGAACGGTCCCCGGTCGACCGCCGGCCCCTCCCCCTCCAGCGACCGATCGGACCTAGAGGACACATAAAATGAGGAGCGACGGATCGGCACAGCACTGAACGCAGTGGCGCCGAAACGCGCCGTGTCCGAAACGAGCCGTGTCCGAAACGAAGCCACCACACATAGTATTGTACGCATCACATCACGAATCGACTCGGCGGCGTGCGGGATCCAGCTCGGGATGAAATCCGAGACCTGCGGCCTAGTTGTGGCATATTGCTTGACATCGACCGCACGACGCAGGCTACTGTCGGTGTTGCCCATATGGGGCGGCCTGGAGACCTGACTAGTTGACGAAGCACCCTTGTTGTTCGCGGGCCGCGGCTGCCAGTGCCAGGAAGCGGATGGAGTGCCAGGAAAGCGATGGAGGCCCACCGTGATTTACACCCTTCCGATGTGCGCACACATCGCAGGCAGCGCGGGTCCAGCACGGTGACGCGGCAGGGCCGGGCCAGCCGCGACCGCGGCGCCCGGAGGACCTCGGTGCTCGCCCCGTCTAGCGCGGACGCCACTTCCCCGGTCACAGCTCGTATCGGTGCGCGGTGGCCGTATCGGTGCCCGCCGTCGCATACGTCCCCCCGCTCCAGTCCCCAATCCCCATCCAGCCACCGATCCACAGTGGGAGAGGCAGCCAGACTCGTGCAGCAGGCCCCGCCGATGCACCGCGTCGTCCTGATCGTCGAGGTCGACGAGCCGACCGACCTGAGCCCCGCGGATCTCGTCGCGATGGCCGACGTACTCCGCGAGGCGGCCACCGAACTCGCCCCGGAGGGGACCACCCGGGCGTCGGTGGAACTCGGCGTCGTCGACCCACCCCCGTCGTCTGATCAGAGCACCGCGGCGGCGTCCGGCGCCTCGCCACCGGTGGTGGACGCCACCGGCGCGTGACGGGTGCTCAGGTCCCTGCGGGGGCGGGGGCCAGTCCGCGGGTGCGCAGTACCCGGCGCTCCAGCGGCGCGAACACCAGCAATTCGATGGCGACCCCCACCACCAGGATGAGCAGGATCGACGTGATCACGAGGTCCATCTGGGACAGTTCCCGGCCGATGTTGAGCTGTTGCCCCAGCCCGATGCCCAGTTTCGGGGCATAGGTGATGAGCTCGGCGGCCATCAGCGACCGCCAGGCGAACGCCCAGCCCTGCTTGAGCCCGGCGAGATATCCGGGCAGCGCCGCCGGGAGCAGCACGTGCCGGATCCGCCCGATGGGCCCGAGACCCAGCACCCGGCCCACCTTCTGCAGCAGCGGTGGCACCTGGTCGAAACCCGCGAGCAACCCGTTGGCGATCGAAGGAACGGCACCGAGCAGCACCACCGAGTAGATGGCCGCGTCGGTCAGCTGGAACCAGATGATCGCGGCCGGGACCCAGGCGACCGAGGGCAGGCTCATCAGCCCACTGACGAACGGGCCGATAGCCCTGCGCACCCAGCGGCTTCGCCACATGAGGAGCCCGAGCAGCGTGCCGATGACTAGAGAGGCCAGAAAGCCGATCGCTCCGCGGGACACGCTGGTGACAATGGCGTCCCAGGCGCGGCCGTCGGCGATCATCTGGACGAGCAGGTCGTACACGTCCAGCGGGCTCGGGAGCACGTACTTCGGTTTGAGCCCGACCTGGTAGGCGAGCTGCCACACCCCGATGAACGCGGCGAACGCGACGATCGGCGGCAGCACCGACCGGACGAAGACCGTCCAGGGGCCGGGCCGCGGCGGCAGCGCGGGGGGCGCGTCGAGGGCATCCAGCCCCGCCCCGAAGGCCCGGCTGTCCCCGGCGGCCCGGCCCTCGTCGAGGGTGGTGCCTACATTCTCACCGGGCACGAGGGCCTCACCGGGCATGGCGGCTGATCTCCGCTCGAAGGTGATGGGTGATCTCGGTGGCCAGAGCACTCACCCCTGGCGACTCGATCGCCCTGGGCTGGGACAGCTCGATGTCCCATTCGCGGACGATCCGGCCCGGCCGGGAGCTCATCAGCACGACCCGCTGCCCGAGCCGGACGGCCTCCCGGACGTTGTGCGTCACGAAGACGATGGACAGCCCCTGTTCCGACCACAACCGCGCGAGTTCCTCGTGCAGCGCGTCGCGGGTGATCGCGTCCAGCGCGGCGAACGGTTCGTCCATCAGCAGGAGTTGACTGTCCTGTGCCAACGCCCTGGCCAGCGCCACCCGCTGGCGCATGCCGCCGGAGAGCTCGTGCACCCGCTTGCGGCCCTGCCCGGCCAGGTTGACCAGCCCCAGCAGCCGCTCGGCCTCGGCGCGGCGCTCGGCTCGGGCGACCCGCCTGGCCTTGAGCGCGAGTTCGACGTTGCCCGCCGCGGTCAGCCACGGCAGCAGCGCCGGCTCCTGGAACATCAGCGCGGGACGGCCCACCGTGACGTCGATGCTGCCCGAGGTGGGTGCGTTGAGACCGGCGATCAGCGAGAGCAGGGTGGACTTCCCACATCCGGAGGCGCCGAGCAGGCAGACGAACTCACCGGGCCCCACGTCGAGATCGATGCGATCGAGCACCGGGGGGCCGTTGCGCTCGAAGATCTGCACCACCTGGTCCACCCGGACGCTGTAGGGCAGGTCTGCCCGGCCGGCAGCTCCCCCGTCCAGCGCGGGTGGCCTGGGCGCAACCAGCTGACGGGCCTGCCGAAGGGACCGATCGGCCATGCTGTTACTCCTTCCCGAGCCCACCGCTGGATACGGTCGGCAGGCCCCGTGCGGTGAGGATCCGGTTCAAGATCGACAGGTCATAGATTCCGTGGAGATCAACTTTCTTCGCCGTCACCCCGGCGGCCAGCGCAGCGTCGGCGTTGCGCTGCAGTGACGAGGCGATCGGGTCCAGGGTCACCGTCTCGTTCTGCCAGGCCCGGTCGATCACGTCGGCCCGCAGCGGCTTTCCGGTGAGCGTCTTCAATCCGTCGTTGACGACGGTCTTCGCCTGGCCGGAGTTGGCGTTGATCCACTGCACCGCGTCCACGTCACCACGCAGCAGCGCCTCGACCGTCTTCGGGTACTGCTGCAGGAATTCGGTGCGCACGATCAGGGTGGTGGTGACGAACTGTCCCTTCGGCCAGAGGTCCTTCTCGTCGACCAGCACCTTGGCCCCGGCCTCCTGCACCAGCCGGGATGCCCACGGCTCGGGCGCCCAGGCGCCGTCCAGCTTGCCGTCCTTGAACAGCTGCAACTGGTCGGCGTTCGCGGTCGGGGTGATGGTGACGTCGCCACCGCCCTGCACGCTGTTCTTCAGCCCCTGCTTGGTGAGCCAAGAACGCAGCGCGACGTCCTGCGTGTTGCCCAGTTGCGGGGTGGCCAGCGTCTTGCCCTTGAGGTCCTGCGGGCTGTTGATGCCCTTGCGCACCACGAGTTGCGCCCCACCGGAGGTGGCTCCGGCGATGATCCGGATCGCGTCGCCGTCGCTCTGGCCGTAGGCGTTGATCGCCGGGTTCGGCCCGACGAAGGCGGCGTCCAGGCCACCGCCGAACAGCGCCTCAACCTCGGCGGGCCCGGCGTTGAAGATCTGCGTCTGCAATGTGGTCGTGCCGAGCGCCGTGCGGAGGAAGCCCTTGTCCACGCCCACGATCGCGCCGGCGTGCGTGACGTTGGCGAAATAGCCCAGGCGCAGGGTGGGTGCGATGCCCGAGCCAACGGGCTGGGCACTGTTCTGGCCGCCTGCGCAGGCGGTGCCCGCGGACAGGATCAGGACGGCCGCGAGGACCCCCAGTACCCGCCTGAAGCGGGTCAGGTGAGCTCGTGGATGCTGGTCGGGTTCGTGATGATGTGGCATGACGCGTCCTCGGCGTGAAGGGGTGCGCGAGGTGGCGTCGGGAGCGGCATCGACAGCCGCGACCGGCACGACCGCACGCCCGGCTTAGGGAAGGTCGGGGTGGGTCAGGCCGGCAAACAGATCATGCTGCGGGTACGCCCATAGTCGACGTGGCGACGGACCACGAGCTTGAGGGAGAGCGCAGGCACGTCAGCGACGATAACACGAATGAGTGATCCTGCCAGGAGGAAAGCCCAAGGGTTGGACACGAGCAGCAACCGAAACGGGCGGAGTGCGCGCAACGGCCCGTTTGTGGGACCGTGCCCGAGCCACGAACCTGGACCCGGACGTCAGTAGCCTGGCGATCACACTTCACCCCCTGAGTTCCCCCAGACCCCGGCTGGTCACCGGTCGAGACACCCCCGTCCCTACCCTGTTCCCGGTGACCAGCCGGGACCCATGACCCGTTACCCGGTGGTTTCGCTGCCCCGGCGACGGGCAGCTGCACGCCGCCGACCGGCTCGACGTCGACCTGGCCCCGGCCCGCGGCCACATCGAGGCCCTATGCGGTCACCGGCTCCCGACCCGACGTCGCCACCGAGCCGGGCCCGTCCGGTGCGCTGTGCCTGCCGTGCGTCGTCGGGGTGACCTCGGATGCGCCCGACCCTGGCCGGTTCGGCGGGCTGATCCTGTAGCGGGCTCGTGTGGCATCGACTTTCTCGGAGACACATCGAGCTGATGCTGATGCAGAAGTCGCGTTGCTCCAGAGGTGCCTGGATGCGCCGAACTCAACAGCGCCGAACAGCGCCGAACTCAACAGCGCCGAACTCAACAGCAGGGCGTGCGGGCGGTCCCCACGATTGCCGTCCGCGCGGCACCACGGGTGCCGCAGGGGCAGTGCTGAGGTCCGCATCGACGGAGTTGGTCATGGCCTCACAGTTCAGGAGAGTACGAGCCGAATATGTCGCGGCTCGTACTCTCTCTTGACCATTCCGGAATATTCGCTCACAGCCCCGGCGCGAGGGTCAGGCGGTACACACCTGCCGATCGAGGGTGCCGACGAACACGGTGCGGGCGAGATACACGACTAAGCGCTCAAGAAGCAGTACAGCCACATTGGCAACAACGGCCGCGAGGAAGTCCATCATCTCCTCGATCCTTCACAATTCAGCCCCCCTTCCTGTTTCTGAACGCTACGCGGACACCTCGACACGTAAGCGAGCATCGGCCAACGGCAAGGTTACGAGCTGGTGAAGGCAACCTGACCCGCTCCTGATCGGCCGAACCGTGATTGGGCCAGCAGGCCGGCCACCGTGGCCACCGTGGCGGCACTCAGGGCGATCATCCAGTTGCGCACGGTGAGCGGACGGCAGCCGAAGAGCTGACTCAGCCCGGGAATCTGCACCACGGCAGTGAGCGCGGCCAACGACGCGACTCCCGCACCGAGCACCAGCGGGGTGCGACCGCGTACCGCCATGGTCTGGCCGAGCTGAGTCGCGACCAGCGCGACCAGCGCGATGGTGCTCACCTGGGTGCGCCTGGCCACCGTCCGCCCCGCCAGCCACGCCAGACCGGCACCACCGGCGGTGGTGGCGGCACGCAGATACACCTGGCGGGTCAGCGCCGAGCCCAGGGACGTGTCCGGCCCCTCGGCGAGCAGTGCCTCCGCGCTGCGCCCCGGCGGGGGGCGGACCGCGATCGCCATGGCGGGCAGCGCGTCGGTGAGCAGGTTGACCAGCAGCAACTGCCGAGCGTTGAGCGCATCGTTCGCGCCGAGCAGGCCGGTACCGACCGTGAAGATGATCTCGCCGAGGTTGCCGCCGACGAGCAGGGCCACCGCCTCGCGCACCGACACCCACATCGCCCGGCCCTCGACGACGGCGTCGGTGATCGTCTCGATGGCGTTGTCGGTGATCACCAGGTCAGCGGCCTCCCGGGTGGCCGGGGTGGCACCGCTGCCCAGCGCGATCCCGACATCGGCGAGCCGGATGGCGGGTGCGTCGTTGGCCCCGTCCCCGGTGACGGCCACCACCCGTCCGGACTGCTGCAAGCCGCGCACGATCCGGGCCTTCTGCTCGGGAGACACCCGCGCGAACACGGCGACCTTCGGCAGCACCTCCGCCAGTTCGTCCTCGCCGAGCGCATCGAGCTGCGGCCCGGTGAGGATGCTGGAATCGTTGAGCACGTCGAGCTCAGCCGCGATCGCCTCGGCGGTGCTCGGGTGATCACCGGTGATCATGACGACGGTGACACCGGCTCCCTGCAGCTGGCGCACCGCCTCCGCCGCGGTGGGCCGGACCGGATCGGCCAGCGCGAGCAACCCCGTCAGGCACAGTTGCCCGACCCGCTCGTCGTCCAGGTCCATGCGGTCCGACGCGTCGCGTTCGGCGACCGCGAGCAGCCGGTACCCGGTGCGGGCCAGCCGTTCGATCTCGGCGCCGACCACCCGCCGGGCCTCGGCGTCGAAGGCGCGCTCACCCCCGGCGCGGGCCCATCGGGTGCAGCGCTCCAGGACCACCTCAGGTGCTCCCTTGACGGACAGCCGTTGCCGGTCCCCGGACTGGCCGAGCACGGCGTGATAGCCACGGGAGGGTTCGAAGTGCAGTTCGTCGACCCGGGCCCACCCCGGTGCCCCCTCGTCGGAGCGGACCCCGACCTCGGCGGCACCGTCCACCACCGTCTGGTCGGTGGGGTGCGGCAGCGAATCCTGACCGTTCCCGCCCGGGGTGGCCCGCAGCGCCGCGGCGACGACGGCGCGCAGCCGCTGGTCGAGCTCGGTCAGCAGGACGTCGGTCTGCCCGTCGGACACCCGCCGCAACGTGACGGCCCCCTGGGTGAGGGTGCCGGTCTTGTCGAAGCACAGCGTGTCCACCCGGCCGAGCGCTTCGATGGTGGCGGAGTTGCGCACCAGCGCACCGCGCGCGGACAACCGCCGGGCCGCCGCCAGCTCGGCCGCGGTGGCCACGAACGGCAGACCCTCAGGCACCGCGGCGACGGCCAGGCTCACCGCCCGCCCGAGCGCCTGCCCGGCCGGCTGTCCACGCAGCAGGTCGGTGCCCAGCAGGGCGGCCCCGGCGGCGAGCGACATCTGCAGGGTGGACTTCGTCAGCGACGTCAACCTGCGCTGCACGCCGGTCGTCGGGGCCTGCGCGCCGCCCATCCGCGCGGTGCGCCCGATCTCGGTGTCGGCACCCGCCGCAGTCACCGCGGCGACCGCGGACCCGGCCGCGATCACTGTGCCCTGGTAGACCATGCTGCGGCGGTCGGCGACCGCCGGCTGCGGGGTGGGGTCGACGGTCTTGGTGACCAGCTGGGACTCCCCGGTCAGTGCCGACTCGTCCACCTCGAGGCCCTCGGCCACCAGGAGCCGGCCGTCGGCGGGCACGGCGTCACCTGTGCCGAGCTCGACGACATCACCGGGCACCAGGCCTCCCGGGTCGGCGGCGCTCAGCTGATCACCGCGACGGACCATGACCGGTACCACCTGGCGCTCGCTGAGGGTGCGCACCGCTCGCTGGGCGCCGACCTGTTGCAGGCCGCCGAGCAGCGCGCTGATGCCCAGCGCCCCGCCGATCATCACCGCGTCGAGCACCGCGCCGATCCCGGCCGACACCCCGGCGCCGGCCGCGAGTGCCGGGGTGATCGGGTTGGCCAGCTCGTCGAGCACCGCCCGGCCGAGGCCGGGCTCCTCCCCCTGCTCGGCGGGGTGGCTGCCGTTGCGCCGCTGCGCCTCGTCGACGTCCAGCCCGCGTACCGAGCTGCCCAGTCTGTCGAGCACGGCGGCGACGGGCATGGCGTGCCACGGCACCCGGTCCATCGGCACCGGAACCGGCAACCGCTGGACCGTGGCGGCGTACCAGCTCGCCATGACCAACGAGAACAACGCCGTGCCGTGCACCGGCATGGCGGCGCGGGTGGCGGCTCCCCTGGCCGGTCCGAGCGCCGCCAGCAGGCCACCGAGCGCCGCGCCGCCGAGCGCGAGGTGCGCACTGCGCAGGCTGACCGTGCGGGCCAGCGGCACCGACTGCAGCACGACGCAGGCACCGGCCAGGTCCGGCCCGCAGAGCAGTCCGGCCTCCCACGGCACGGCCGCCGGGGCGTCCCTGGCGACTCCGATTCCGACGTCGGCGGCGGTCAACGCGGCGCGGTCCTGTGCCGAGATCAGGACCACCCCGTGGCCGTCGGACTGCAGTTGCTGAATCGATCGGCACAGCCGCGGCCCGCCCGGGATCATCTCGGGCAGGTCCAGACGCTCACCGAGCCGGCGCCCGGAGTCCGGGTCCGTCTCGGTGAGCAGCACCTGTCCGACCTGCCGGGCGGCCGCGACCAGGGCCTCGGCCAGCGGATCCAGTTCGGGCACCCGATCGACGACCTGGCCGGTCGTCACCAGCGCGCTCGGATCGATGACCACACACGTCGCCCGATCCAGCCAGCGCAGCACCTCCGGGTCGAGCGCGAGCACGCCGCGTCCGGCCAGCAATACACCGAGTTGGGTGGCGAAGGCCCGGCGGCCCAGCCGGCCGGCCCGGGTCACGCCGGCGGAGAGCACCCCGAGCGCGCGGTCCGGCGAGCGGGCCAGCAGGCGCACCGCCGCCGCCGAAGCCAGCGCCACCGGCCCCACCCGGTTCGCGACCTTCTCGATGGGACCGCCCGGTAGCGGCGCCACGCGCGGGGGTGGCGCCGCTACCGGTTCGGCCCGATGCCCGCCCGGACGGCTGGACAACCGCTCGTCCCACTCCTGCCAGGTGCGGTTGTCCGCCCGCATCTCGCGCAGCGCCAGCCAGTGGTCGACCGCGTCGATGAGCAGATTCACCGGTTGCTGGGCCAGGGAGTGCCCGACCTTGGTGGTCGCCTCGATCGCCAGGTCCGTCGCGCCGCGACCCAGCCGCGACTCGACGACACTGCGCAGCACCGGCGTGTGGTCGATCAGGGTGGCCAGGTTGGGCAGCACTGCGGGCAACGCCCGCACCGGCAGCAGCCGGGCACCTGCCGCAAAGCCCGCACCGACCAGAGCGGCGGTCAGCCGCAGCCCATGGCGGGCGCGTCGCCACGTGTCCCCCGGATGCCGCCCGCTGGCCGGTGACACGGCGCCACCGGCCAGACCCTGTTCGGCCTCGACCTCGGCGACCGCCCGCACCACCTCGGCAACCGTCATCCGCCCCGGGTCGTGCCACACAGTGACCCGGCTCAGCGGGCTGTTGACCTCCGCGCGCGCTACCGCGGGCAGCGCGATCAGAGCCTGCTCCACGGCGCGGGCCGCATCCTCGGTGCCCGGCCGGTGCAGGCCGCGGATCTCGATGTGCAGCCGGCCAGGACTGCCACCGAACCGGCGCAACGCGACCGCTCCCTGCTGCGCAAACGTCGCTGTGGCCCGTGAGATCAGTGCAGCGACCGGCATCCGAATTCCCCCGGCTCGGCCCGTCCGGCTTGCCTCTGGACGCGGGCGTGCGGCACTGACATGGCGTGCAGTACTGACATATCCTCTGCCGATTCGGCGGGAAACGACGGCGGGATCAGCCCGGCGATTCCTTGCCTGCCCGCTTGGACCCGGGCCGCTCGGTGGCGGCCCGTTCGGTGGCGGCCCGCTGGCCGCCACCGTGCTGGGTTATCGCGGTGCCCACCCCGATCGCGAGCACCACCGGCCACTCGATGATCTCCAGCACGCCCAGCAACCCGAGGCCCGCGTAGTACGCGGCCTGCTCCGGTGACGGCAGTCGCGACCTGACCGCCGACATAGCGCTGGTCACGTCGCTGCGATGCGGCGCGCGCACCGGTATCGAGGGCAGGTGGATCTCGGGTGCTCGGAACTCGGCGGTCACGAACGGGAGGTTCACCGTGGCGGTGCGCCGGTGGTGGGTCTGCTGCTGCCCAGGCTCAGCGGTGTCGTTGCCGGTCGACGCCGCGCTGCGTTGCGCCGCCCTACTCGCAGCCATCGATGACCTCATCTCCCGTTCGCCCGGTGTCTTCGTCTTCTTCAACCGCCGTCTTCTTCAACCGCCGTCTTCTCAACCGCCTTTCAACCGTCGATCCTCAACGCCCAGCGCTCATGGTCGCCAGGGTCCAAAGTCCTCCGGTTCACCACGGGACAGGCGTCGGGCCGTGGTCAGCTCCGCCGGGATCTGACGATGGCGAATTTGGTGGCGTGGCTGGATCCGCGGTCGATGCGGGTGACCGGGGTGACCGTGATCGGCGGGGGCAGCGCGCCCGCGGTCCGCAACCGCCGAGCCAATGCGTCCCGGATCCGCTCCGGGGTTTCCCGGTCCGCACCCGGCCGCTGCACGATCAGCACCTCGATGCCCGTGCTGTCATGGACGATCTGGTACTGCACGATCTCCGGAAATCCACCGAAGGGTGCCCGCAGGTGCACCGGGTGCACCGCGACCGTGCCGCCGCCCGCCGCGGCCAGGTGGACGATGTCGTCGCTACGGCCCTCCACGGCGGTGATGCGGCGGAACGGCCAGCCGGTGGGATTCGGTCCCTCGGACAGGGCGACCGAGTCGGAGATCTCGTAGCGGATCAGCGGCTGCGCGCGGCTGAACAGGTTGGTGATCAGGATCTTGTGCCCGAGCACCCCGGCGGGCACCGGACGATCGTGCTCATCGACGACCTCGACGAGCACCAGGTCCTCCCACAGATGCATTCCCACCCGGGCGGAGCAACTCGACGCGATCATCGCGACCTCGGTGGCCGAGTACAGGCTGTGCGGCATGACGCCCCATGCCGCGCCGATCCGGGCTCGCATATCCTCGGACATGACCTCACCGGCATAGACGACTGTTCGCGGCGCGATGTGCAACCGACCGGCCAATTGCTCCTCGGCGAGCAGGGCGTGCATGCTGGGATATCCGAAGAGGACATCCGGCGCAGCCGTGTTGAACACCTCGACCAGGTGAGGCAACGGATCGGCCGCCGACGTGCGGGCCGCATCGGGGAGCTGCCCGGTCACCCCGGCGATCAGGTGCCGGGAAATGTGTACCGGGTCGGCCGCGCCCACTCCGGCCACCCGCATCCCGGGCGTGATCCCGAACAGCCTCATGGTACGGAGCATCGCGGCGACCCCCGCAGACATTTCCTCCTCCGAGTAGACGAAGATCCCGCGAAATCCGGTGCTGCCCGCGGTGGACAACACCCGGTAGCCGTCCAGCGGCTGACCGGCACGGGGCCCGGTCAGATGCGCTTCAAGCCGGGCCCGGCCCAGCCGGGAATCGGTGACGATCTCGTCGAAGTGCTCCATCAGCGTCGCCTTGGACAACGTCGGTAACTGAGCCAGCGGCGCGTCCACCGCGTCCGGGCCCAGCATTCGGCGGTAGTACGGCGACGCGGTCACCGCATGGCGCAGCAACGCCTCCAGAGCCCTGGTCTGATGCTCGGCGAGCTCGTCGGGGCTCCATGAGGTGCGTTTCAGCAGAGCGTCGGCCAGTTCGCGTGGACCGGGGGTGGTGGCCGTCATGTCTGCTCTCCCGCTGCGGGCGATCCCGATGGGCCGGATAATGGGGCGCGCAGAAGACGGCCCGGCTCAGGATAGGGCGCGGGAGAAAATTTCAGCCGTTTCTGAACTTTCACGACAATCGCATGCACAGATCACAATCGACCAGGTGACCACAACCGACTTCAATATCGACGCCTTCCTGAATCAGCCGCTCACTGCTCGCATCGCCCACCAACGGCCCGACCGTTCGACCTACCTGGTACCTGTGGCAGAACCAGGCGTTCTGGATCCTCACCGGCCCGTGGGCCAAGCTGCGCAGCCGGGTACGAACCGACCCCGCCCTGGCCATCACGATCGACGTCTGCGACACGGCTACCGGCCTGGTCAGGCAAGTCATCGGCCGCGGGCGAGGCGGCGTGCTCCCTTTCGACATCCCGAGGGGACACCGCAAGCTCAGCCGCTACCTCGGCCCGGACGAAACCCGCTGGGACCGCCGCTTCCGCCGCTACCTGCACGACGACCCGGCCGAACACGGGACGGTCCGGCTTCGGCTACACCCCACCGTGCTGAGCGACCCCACCGTGCTGAGCGCGAAAGACCTCAGCTACCACGCTTCATGGCCCGCGCAACAGTGCCGACCGGGTCGGGGCCGGCCGGACACCTCGTGGTCGCGGAGACTGCCGTGGCTGGCCACTCTGCCGGTCTGTGGATAGCGGGGGTGGGTAGCTCTGGTTGTGGTTCGGTGGTGGTGTTATTCCCGGATTCGGGTGAGATCAGGTGGGATGTGCAGGGGATTGCGGCGGGGTGGGCTGCCGAGCCAGGGTGGTGGGTGGTAGTGCGGACTGCCGCTGATCATCTCGATTCGCCAGGAGGAATGGTGGATGAGCCGGTGGTGCCGGCCGCAGAGCAGGACGCAGTTGGTGAGGCAGGTGGTACCGCCGTCGGCCCAATGAATGATGTGGTGGCATTCACACCAGCGGGCCGGTACCGGACACCCAGGAAACGTGCACCCGCGGTCTCGGATGGTCACCGCGCGGCGGATCGCTGACGGGACCGAATGCGATGCCCGTCCGATGTCGAGTGGCTCACCGCGGGTGCCGAGCACGGCCGGGATCACCCGGGCGTCGCAGGCGATGCGGCGGGCGATGTCGGCGTTGATCGGCCCCCCGAAGGTCAGCGACCCGGTCCCGATCCGGCCCTGCAAC
>DASXOV010000132.1:0-24356 GCA_036494005.1 Pseudonocardiaceae bacterium
TGAACCATCCCGGGTTTCGTGCATACTTCAATTCCTATGAGCGGCCGGGTTGCATTACGTACTCACTGAGTTTGGTGATCGTGTCGGCGCCGAGTTTGCGCAGTGGTTCCTCGGGCTCGTCTGGAAGAGCCAGGTATCGGCCGACGGCACCGAGGAGGGCGACGCGGCCGCTGTGGTTGTCGAGTACTGGTTGAAAGATCTCGCGGATTCTCTGTTCGGTGCTTTTCTGAATATTGTGCCCTGCCCAGCATTGGCTTTCGCTCGATGCTGGGATCGGATCTCCACAGTGGACAGGAGCGTTGCGTGGGTAAGTAGACGCCCCTCCCGCTTTGGGACCCGATTGTCAGGTGGTGGTGTCTGGGTCGAGTTGTGGTGGGGTCGGTGCGGGGTGGGTGGTGAATGCGGCGAGGTTGTCGCGCAGGGTGGTCAGGGTTCCGGAGGCGAGGTCGGTGCGCTGGGCGAGCAGGGTGTGCAGGGAGCGGGCCCGGCCGATGATCGGCACGGTGCGGTACTCGGCGCCGGTGGCGTGCAGGATCGGGGCGAGGTGCTCACCGGCCGCTACGACTGAAACGGCTGCTCAGCGGCTCGCTCGGGCGGGGATTTCGGCCGCCTTCAGGCTTGGTCCGCAGCCCGGCACCGTCCTGCGTGGCGGGGAAAAGTTTCCACCTGAATCCGCGCGATTCCGGCACTGATCATCGCCAGGCTCTGCAGGTATCACAGGGGCGGCACCGCTGGCAGGCTCGGCGGAAGCGGCCATCGGAATCGAGTGAACACTGGAGGGCCGAATGTGCGGCACGAGTGGCGTGATGGATGGCCGAGTGATGGTGACGCGCGGACCGTCGGTAACCGGCGATGTCAGCCGGGACCACTGGAGGGTGCCGGCGTCGCCCAGCAGCTCATGCGCAACCCCCACGTCGCCGACGACCAGCCCCTGCCGTCACCGCACGGATCGGAAGATCTGCCGCAAGCCTGGCTCGCACCCCACCGGAGTGCACCATCCCGAGAGCAGTCCTCGAGGCCCCGGCGGAGGTTGCGCTCTACGAACAACAGTGCTGCGAGCGATGAGGCCCGCGAGATCGGCTTGCGTATTCATCGGATCCGGATGACCCGGGGCACGTCGCTGCGGGTCATCGCCGGACTCGCCGGGATGAGTGCCTCGACGCTGCACCGCACCGAGCACGGACAGCGTGACCTGACCGTCGCCGAGCTCGTCGCCCTGGCCGGCGCACTGCGGATCGACCCCGCCGAGCTGACGATGCTGATGATCCGCCGGACTCAACCGCAGACACACGTGGCGTGACGTCCTGACCCGGATGGGCAAGGGCGAATTCCGGTAAACAGCCCTGGGGGGACCTTCGTCCTGGTGGCCAGGCTTCTACGCTCATGGCGTGTCTCAACTGCTCGTGGTGGAGGATGACGAGACCATCGGGGGAGTGCTGGACTCCAGCCTGCGTGCCCATGGGCACGAGGTGGTGTGGCAGCGCACCGGCCGCAGCGCACTGCGCGAGGCCACCGTGACGACCTTCGATCTCGTGCTGCTGGACCTCGGCCTGCCCGATCTGGACGGCATCGAGGTGTGCCGTCAGCTGCGGGTCAGCCAGCCGCTGGCCGTGCTGGTGATGCTGACCGCCCGCGCGGAGGAAATGGACGTCGTGGTCGGGCTCGAATCCGGGGCGGACGACTACCTGACCAAGCCGGTGCGGCTGGCCGAGCTGCTCGCCCGGATCCGGGCGCATCTGCGCCGGGTGGGTCCGCTCGTGCCGAGGGCGCACCCGATGCCGCCGATCGGGGACCTGCTGGTGGACCCGGCGAGCAGGCGGGTGACCATCGCGGGACACGAGCTGGCCCTGCGCGCCAAGGAGTTCGACCTGCTGGCCAGGCTGGTGGCGACGCCGGAAGTGGCGGTCACCCGCGAGACCCTGATGGCTGAGGTGTGGGACGAGAACTGGTTCGGCCCCACCAAGACCCTCGACGTGCACGTGGCCGCGCTGCGCCGGAAGCTGTCCGGAATGTCGGACCTGGGCTCGGTACCGCGGATCGTGACCCTGCGCGGGCACGGGTACCGGTTGGAGGCACCGGAGGATTGACCTGTCACCGGCGACGCTCAGTACTCCGCCCCGCTCCGCATCACCCGCTTCATCGTGGCGACCAGCTTGCCCCCGGCGGGATAGCGGCAGGCCAGGCCGTAACCGGCGCGGGCGAATGGCGAAGAGATCAGCTCGACCGGGGCGGGATAACGAAACGCCCGGCCACCGAAGGACGCCTTGAAGAATTCGGGACCGGCGAGCCGGGACGCCAGGTCGCGCCCGCCCGCCTGGACGATCTGCGCTGCCGGTACCGAAAGGCCCCCGACATCGAACGTGTGATAGCCGTGCGCCTTCGCCCACAGCAGGGCATGCCATTCGAGGGCCGCCGCGACGCGGGATTTCCGCGCCGGGCCACTGCGGTGCATCCCGCTCAACCGGGACTTGAGCACGCCACCGCACAGGGTGAACAGTTCCGCCACCACCGGTTCGCCGTCCAGTTCCGCGATGAAGACCTTCGCCCGCCCCCCGCGATCCAGTTCCTGGTAGAGGGTGGCGACATGGTCCAGCGAGGGCGGATCGAAATTCTGGTGCTCCGCCGTGCACTCCATCAGGTCGGTCAGCAATGGGAGGTCACGTTCGCTGCCGATCCGGACGGCGATACCGCGACCCGCCCAATTGCGGGTACCCCGGCGGTTGCTCCTGGTCAGCCCACCGCGGAGGTCCTCGACGTCGCGGGTCAGGTCGATCCTGATCGACGCCTCCGGGGCGGTTTCCGCCGCCGACGGGCGGAATCCGAGCCCCAGCAGCCGGTCGCTCACGTCGCTCGCGCCGTCGAGGGGCTGGACGAAGAGGCCCCCCAGGTGCTGCTGACCGAGATCGGCCAGCGCGGCGCACAGCGCGTGCGCGGTCGCGGCGCGTGGCGCCCAGGGGGCGATCACCGGGCCGTACGGCAGGTAACCCACCAGGCCGAGCATCGGAGCGTGGCGCTGCAGCACCAGCGCGCCGCCCACCAGCCGGTCGTCGTGCCAGGCCAGCAGGTAGAGGGGCAGAAAACCGGCCGGCCTGCGCACCTGCGACCATGCCGAGAGCTGTGCCACGTCGCTGCCCGGGGTGTCGTCGACCAGGCGATCCCAGGCGCGAACCGTGTCGGGGCCGGGCTGGGTGAACACGCTGACCGAGACAGTGCCCAGGCTCGGTGCGCCCCGCATCGGAACCGAAGGGGCTCGCAGCCGTGCGTGATCCTCGTCCTCGCGGCCGGATGCGGACGGTAGTTGATGAGCCATATCGCAACGCTAGGACCGGCCTGGTTATCCCCCTGCTCGTCACCGGTTAGCTGTCGGCAAAATTCGACGTGAGAATGAGGGACAGAGCAGCGCACCGGGCGCGCAGGGCGGGCTCACCCACATAGGTACCCACTAGGAGATACGGGCTGAGGAGAGGTGGTGACGCTGGTGCGGACCCGCATCGTCGGTCTCGCCGTTCTCGCCTCCGTACTGGCCATCACCTTGTTCGGGGTGCCGCTGGCCCTGGCGGTCGCGCAGTACGCGCTGACCGACGAACGTGCCAAGCTGGAGCAGGTGGCCGACGCCGCCGCGCTTGCGGTGTCCGAGGACGTGGTGCACGGCAGAATCCCGCGCTGGCTGCCGGACGCCAAGAGCCACACCGACCTGGCGGTCTACGTCTACGACGGTCCCCGCATCCTGCGCATCATGGGCTCCGGCCCCGCGGGCGGGGATGCGGCGGTGGGTCAGGCGCTGGACGGCGTCATCGGCAGGCGGGACCGGGACCGGGAACTCGTGGTGTCGGTGCCGGTGACCCACGAGGGCGACGTGATCGGCGCCGTCCGCGCCGCCAGCCCGCGCAGCGCGGTGTATCAGCAGATCGGGCTCGCCTGGCTGGCCATGGCGGGCCTGGCCGGGGTAGCGATCGGCCTGGTCTGGTTGCTGGCCCGCCGCCAGGCCGGCCGGCTGGCCCGGCCGCTGGAGGAGCTCTCCGATACGGCGCACCGCCTGGGAGAGGGGGATTTCAGCGTGCGGACCCGCCCGGCCGACATTCCTGAGATCGACGCCGTCGGCAGCGCGATGAACAACACCGCCGTCCGTCTGGACAACATGCTGGCCAGGGAACGGGCCTTCTCCGCCGACGCCTCGCACCAGTTGCGCACCCCGCTGACCGGCCTGCGATTGCGGCTGGAGGCGGCGCTGGACGAGCCGGGACAGGACCTCCGGCAGGCCATCAAGACCGGGATCGGTGCGGCGGACCGGCTGGAGCAGACCATCGAGGAACTGCTCGCACTGGCCCGCGACACCCGCAAACCCAACCCCGCACCGCTGGATCTGCCCGGCCTGCTCGACGAGATCGAACGCGGCTGGCACGACCGGCTGGCCACCGATCAACGGTCGCTCCGGATCGCGGTGGACCCGCAGGCCCCGCCGTCCCCCGCCTCGACCGCCGCCGTGCGTCAGGTGCTCACGGTGCTGCTGGACAATGCCACCACGCACGGCTCGGGCATGGTCACCGTGGCGGTGCGGGACGCCACCGACGCACTGGCCATCGACGTCTCCGACGAAGGCCTCGGCGTGAGCGCCCCCGAGCAGGAGTTGTTCACCCGTCGCTCGCGGCTGGCCGACGGGCACGGGATCGGCCTCGCCCTGGCCCGCAGCCTTGCGGAGGCTGAGGGCGGCCGGCTTCGCCTGACCCGGCCCGCGCCACCGACCTTCACCCTCCTGGTCCCCGCCCAGCGCTGAGCCTGATCAGCGGGCGCCGAACCCGGATGCGCTTGCCCGCTGCCTCCGGCGGGGGCCTACTGTGCAAATTTGTGGGTGAACTGCCGCCATTGACCTGGCAGACCGCGCTGACCACGTGGTCGGTGTCCCCGGTGTTCGACGCGCTGGCCCTCCTGGCCCTCGTCTGCTACGTGGACCTGCTCCGGCGCCGGTCCGCCGCCGGTCAGCGGTGGCCGGCCCGCGCTACCGCGTGCTTCATGACGGGCATCGGGATGCTGCTGATCTCGGTGAACAGCAGTATCGAGGTCTACGGCCACGCCCTGCTGTGGGTGCACATGATCCAGCACCTCCTGCTGATCATGATCGTGCCGGTGCTGCTGATCTGGGGGCAGCCGATCCGGCTGATCCGCACCGCGCTGGCGCGGGAGCCGTCCCCGGAGCACGGCTGGGGCGGTCCGCTGCTGCGGACGGTGACCTTCCCCGTGCTGACGGTGGGCCTGTACGCGGCGGTCCTGGTGGTCACGCACCTCACCGGCTTCCCCGAGGCGATGACCACCCGGATGTGGGTCCACGACCTCGAGGTGGCCGTCTATCTGATCAGTGGTTATCTGCTCTTCCTGCCGCTGGTGGGTGCGGAGGACAGCCCGCGGCAGGTCCCGCACGTGATCCGGTTCGCCCTGCTGGCGATGGCGATGGGAGCCGACACCCTGGTGGGGGTGGCGCTGATGCTCACCGGCCAGCCGCTGGCCCCCAGCACGCTGCTGACGCGACCCGGTTGGGGGCCCACCCTGCTGCATGACCAGAGCGCGGCCGGCGCGATCATGTGGGTCGGCGGCGACCTGCTGATGATGGTGCTGATGCTCCTCGTCGCCGCGCAGTGGAGCGCCAGCGGTCAGCAGGCCCGGCTGGGTAACTGGCTGGAGGCGGCGCGCAGACAGTCCCTGACCCGCATCGCCGCCAACTCCGGCACCGACACCGACCGCACGACGGTCGGCGCCAGCAGTGACGTCGACGACGACGAGGAGGCGCTGCAGGCCTACAACCGCATGCTCGCCGAGCTGCACCGTCGACATCCCGGCCCACCCGGCGGCTGACGTCGTCTGTACCGATTACGTTCCCGATCTGTTGCGACGCGCCGAAGTGCGCGCTGAGGCCGACGGGCTGCCACTGCGAACCCAGTCATTTGATACTGCTCTTGCTGATGTTGAACCGCTCAGCAGCTCACCCGTGTCGTCCACCTGTTGTCTGTTGTCCCGGTCCTACCGGTGAGGTGCGGGGCTCGAAGCGCAGGAACGGGATGCGCTGGCCCACCTCGCGGTAGTCGTGGTCGCTGCCGTCGACCTCGAAGCCCATGAATCGGCAGAGCCTGGGAGCCACCAGGGGGTGGCGTGGGGCGTAGCGCGCCATCAGTGCGCCGCCCTGCTCGGAGGTCAGCGGCACCGCCGTCACCGAGCGCTGCCGGGTGCCGATCTGGATCAGGGTGTCCGGGGTCTGCCGCAGGTTGCGGTACCAGTCCGACGCCGTTCCAAAGCCTGCAGCGACGGTGCACGTCTGCTGGTCGTGGTCGATGACTTCCAGCACCGTCTGGTGCCAGCGGCCCGAGCGGCGCCCGCGGTGGGCCACCAGCACGAACCGCTGCCCGAGCAGCCAGCCCATCCGCAGCCGGTAGAACGTGATCGGCAACCGGAAGGCCAACCGGCGAAGCCTGGATGGCCGCGCGGGGCGTGCAAGTTCTTTCATGGCGGTTCTTTCTGCGGGTCGGGCATTGGTTCCCCCACCATGCGCACCGGAGTTCAGCAAGGGTCCCTGCTCGCGGGGGGCGTCCAGATCGATACCGCGCCTGCGCAGTTTGCCGGTGTAGATGGTGTCGCGGCTCAGCGCCTGGCTGACCAGGGTGGCGATCACCACGGCGGTCATCAGCGGCAGGATGAGGCTGTACTGCCCGGTCAGCTCGAAGAGCACCACGATCGCCGTGATCGGCGCCCGGGCCGCACCGGCGAACGCCGCGCCCATCCCGATCACCCCGTACGCCGCCGGTGACGTCGTGGCGGAGGGCAGCAGGTGGTGCACGACGACGCCGAACGCGGTGCCTGCCATGGCACCGAGGAACAGCGACGGGGCGAAGACCCCGCCCGAGCCGCCGATCCCGATGGTCAGGCTGGTCGCGATGAGCTTGCCCACCAGCAGGATCAGCAGGAAACCCAGCAGGTATCGGCCTTCGACGGCGCCCCGGAGCACCGGATAACCGACCCCGTACAGCTCGGGCAGTACCAGCAGCAGGGTGCCGAGTAGCAGTCCGCCGATGCCGGGGCGCAACCACTCCGGACCGCGCCATGCCCAGTCGCAGACGTCTTCGACCCGGTACAGCACCCGGATGAACAGCACGCCCACCCCGCCGACGAGCACGCCGAGCAGTGCGACCAGCAGGTACTCCGCCGGGTGGTGCAGCCGGGCGCCGGGCAGCCGCAGGAACACCTCGTCGCCCAGCACGGCCCGCCCGACCACGCTGGCCGTGACGCTGGAGAGCGCCACCGCCCCGAACGCCTCGACAGCGAAGCTGCCCAGGATCAGCTCCATCGCGAAGATCGGCCCCGTCATCGGCGCGTTGAACGTGGCCGCGATCCCACCGGCCGCCCCGCACGCCACCAGGATCCGCAGTCGTGGCTCGGCCAGCCTGAACCTGCGGCCGAACGCCGAACCCAGCGCGGATCCGATCTGCACGATGGGGCCCTCGCGGCCCACCGAGCCCCCTCCCCCGATGCACAGGGCGGAGGCGAGCGCCTTCACCACGCTGACCTGGCCGGGGATCCGGCCACTACGCCGGGCCACCGCGTACATCACCTCGGGTACCCCGTGCCCGCGGGCCTCCGGCGCGAACCGGTCCATCAGTGGCCCGTAGACCAGACCGGCGAGAACGGGTGCCGCGAGCACGAACCAGGGACCCAGCGCGGGCAGCCACGGGTGCGCGGCGTGCCCGGCGGCCGAGTAGTCGGCGTGACCGCTGAACAGCCAGGTGAACGTCGCGATCAGCCAGCGGAACGCGATCGCGCCCAGCCCCGCCCCGGCACCGATGAGTACGGCCAGGACGGCCAGGCCGGGGGAACTCTCCCGCAGCCACCGCCCCGCTCTCTCCTGGGTGGGCGTGGTTCGGGATGCCCGGCCGTCCTGGGTTAGCATCGTTGCATTATGCAATGTTTGGCTTGAGCAACGATGGGCGGCTGGGGTGGACGGTCCTGGCCGGCGGCCTGGGGGTATAAGCGGAACCATGACCGAAAGCATCGATATAGTCGCGGACGCCGTGCTGACGGCGTCCCGGTTGCTGGTGGCGATCGCCGCGAAGTCGATAGCCACCGTCGACGAGTCGGTCACGTTGCCGCAGTTCCGGCTGCTGGTGGTGCTGGAGACCCGCGGTCCGCTCAAGCTGGTCGACCTGGCCGGGTACCTCGGGGTCAACCCCTCGACCGCGTCCCGTATGGTCCAGCGGCTAGTGACAGCCGATCTGGTGACCCGCTGGGTGTCCCCGACGTCCCGGCGCGAGCATGCCCTCGGGCTCACCGTGGGCGGCGCGGAGCTGGTCCACCAGGTCACCGAGTGCCGCCGAGCGGAGATCACCCGGGTCGTGCAACGGATGCCTGCGGCGACCCGCTCCGAGCTGGTCGGGGCGCTCACCGCGTTCACCCAGGCGGGCGGGGAGCCCCCGGTCACCAGTGCCGCGGACGCGTTGTGGGTCAGGCAGTGAGTGAGTCAGTGAGGGAGCTGTGACCACATTCGATACCGCCGAGAGCCGACTCGGTGTGGTGGCGCCGTGGCTGGCCACCGTGGTCCGGCTGGTGCTGGGCATCGTCTGGATCGTGGCCGGCTCGCTCAAACTCGGCGATCTCGCGTCCTCGGTGCGGGCGGTGCGGGCGTATGAGTTGCTGCCCGACCTCGCCGCCCAGATCGTCGGCGCGGGCCTGCCGCTGGTCGAGGTGGTCCTCGGGTTGCTGCTGGTGGCCGGCCTGGGAACCCGGGCCGCTGCGCTGATCTCGATCCCGCTGCTGAGCGCGTTCGTGGTGGGCATCGGTGCCGCCTGGGCCCGGGGGCTGCAGATCGACTGCGGCTGCTTCTCCTCCGGCGGGAACCTCGGCCCCGGGCAGCGCCCCACCTATGGCTGGGAGCTGCTGCGTGACACCGGCCTGCTGGCGCTCGCCGGGTTGCTGGCCTGGCGGCCGGACAGTCGGATGGCAGTGGACCGGTGGCTGATCGACACGCGAGAACGGGAGCGGGAATGAGCAACACGAAGAGCCGCCGCAAAGGCCTGGTGGCCGCGCAACGCGAGGCCGACCGGCGACGCAGGCTCATGCTGGTCTCGGTGGCGGTCGGTGTGCTCGTGCTGTTCGCCGCAGTGGTC
This sequence comes from Pseudonocardiaceae bacterium, assembly GCA_036494005.1. Classification (GTDB taxonomy): domain Bacteria; phylum Actinomycetota; class Actinomycetes; order Mycobacteriales; family Pseudonocardiaceae. The sequence continues at coordinate 9,144 of DASXOV010000132.1, forward strand.
GGGTTCGGGCTCTACCGCGGCCAGCAGGGCCCGACGAGCGCAGGCCCCGTGCCCCCGGGCGCCACCGCGCAGGGCGTGCTGGTCGGCAACCCGGACGCTCCGGTGAAAATCGATGTGTACGAGGACTTCCAGTGCCCGATCTGCAAACAGTTCGAGCAGATCACCGGGGCCACCATCGACCAGATGATCCGGGCGGGCACGATCCATGTCGTGTACCACCCGCTCGCCTTCCTCAACCGGATGTCGAGCACCAACTACTCCACCCGCTCATCCTCGGCGGCGGGTTGTGCGGCGGCGGACGGGGTCTACCCGAAGTTCGCCACGCAACTGTTCATCCAGCAACCGCCGGAGGGTGGCAACGGTCTGCCCTCGGAGACGCTGATCTCCATCGGCCGTGCCGCCGGAGCCGGTCCGGGCTTCGCCGCGTGCGTGCGTGGCGACACCTACGCCGGATGGAGCGCGCAGCTCACCGAGTCCGCTTCCCGCGACGGCGTCACCGGTACCCCGACCGTCCTGGTCAACGGCCACCAGGTCGCCGACCTCAACCCGGACGGGCTCAAGGCCGCAGTAGCCGCCGCGCAGCCTCGCTGACGGTGGTGACGCGGTAACGGCGGTAGCGCGGTGATCCGCTGAGGTTGCGTGCACCAATATCGGATTCGCCGAGCCCGGCTCGGAGCAGAATCGTCCGCTCGCGCGCCGCAGCCTTGATCTCGTTGGAGTGATCTTGGTGCACAGTGGCTCAACGTCAGCATTCGGAAGACCGATCTGAATTCAGAGTCCACGCATTGCGGTGAGGACCGAACGGACGCCCGGTGATTGTGACGTCGGCGTTCTGCACACGTCTGCTCAGCGGGGGAAGGACGGTCTGATGCATCGGGTTTTCGTGTTCCTGGTTGCAGCGACGGGCCTGGTATTCGCCACGATGGTGGCACCTGCGCAATCGCCCGATATCGGCGCCGGGCAGTTCGTGGCCAAGATGGCGCTCGACCACGACGGTGATGATGGTGGCGGCAATGATGGTGGCGGGGGGAATGGTCCGGGCCTCGGAAGTCCAGAGGCATGGGCGTGGACCCAGCTCACCGACGAGGGTACCCAGGTCCGGTATGTCACACCGCAATCGACCTGCCCCCGGGTGTTGTTCACCAATGCCGGCGGGCAGACCGCGTCTCGTTCGATGACGCAGGTCAGCACCGTGGGGCAGTTCCCCACGACGGCCACTGTCTGCACCAGGCTGGTTTCGCTCGGCGTGACCGCGGCGCGGATCGACACCACCACGACCGGTTCGGTCGTGGTGCGTCCCACCGCCGACGGCACGGTCCCGTTGCCGCGTTGGACACCGGCCCAGCGCCCGGCCACCATCACCGTGATCGGCGACACCGGCTGCCGGGTGATCTCCGCGACGGATCATCAGAACTGCGCGACCCAATGGCCGTTGCAGCCCCTCGCCACCAGCGCGGCGACCAGCCCAGTTGCGCCCGATCTGGTCATCCACGTCGGTGATTATATTTACCGCTCCGACACCCAGGTGTATCCGACGTCGACCTGCGGCGGCGCCAGAATCAGTATGAGCGATCACACCTGGGGCTGTCTGGTCACCGATTTCTTCCGGCCTTCCTCCAGCCTGCTGGCTCAGGCTCCGCTGGTGTTCGTGCGGGGCAACCACGAAACATGCGGCCGCTCCGGCGAGGTGTGGTTCCGGTATCAGGCGAACTCGTTGCGCGGCAACGGATCGTGCAGCGACTACACCGATCCGGTGCGGATCAGCGCAGGCACACTGGGGCTGCTGCTGTTCGACTCTTCCTGCTCCGGTGACGATTCCAATACCTGCTCGCAGACCCAGCCTCAGCAACTCACCCAATACACACGGCAGTTCAACAACGTGAACACCCTGGCGCGTCCGGGTGACTTTCTCCTCAGTCATGTGCCGATCTGGATGGTCAATGGAATGACCCCGACGCTCGGCAACCCGGAGTGGATAGACAAGGACCTCGAAGCGGCGACCGCCGCCACCGCTCAGGGGTCACTCTCCTCGAATATCAGCCTGGTGCTGTCGGGTCACGCCCACATGTACCAGAGGCTCGATTTCGGGAACAACACACCGATGGGAATGTATCGTCCCGCCCAGCTGACGGTGGGTTCTTCGGGCACCGAACTGGACAACCAGACCTGGCAGGATTCGGCGCTGCTCGGAAAGCCGGTCGACGGGGTCGCCATCGGGCATCTGGTCACCCATGACAGGTTCGGCTACGCCGTACTGGGTGACACCGGCACGAGCTGGGTCCACGGTTTCTACAACCCAGCGGGCACCCGCATAGGTGGAATGTGCGTCCTTACTCGAAACACTACGGGAGCGGAGTTTCCCTGCGGGCCCTGACGGCGCTGGATGGAGAAGCCCGCCGGTCCTTCCTCGTTCGAGCAGCGCTGCCCGAAGCACCCGTGACCAGAGAACGTGACAGACGGTGCCGCCAGGGCCGCGGTGCGGTGTACCCACCTCCGGACGCCCCGTCGGCTCGGGTCCTTCGACCCTGCGCGACCGGGCCCCATGTCACCCGCAGTGCCCCGCTGGCCCTCATAGGGTGGAGGTTTGCCCACCCCCATCGAAGGAGGAGTCGCTATGCCGGCCCCTGTCGAAAATGATCTGGCAAAGCTCAAAGGAATCGGCCAGAAATACGCTGAGATGCTCAAATCGATCGGTGTCGACTCCATCAAGGAACTCCGCCACCGCAATCCCTCGAATCTCCACGACATGATCGAACAGCGTCACGGAAGAGTCGTCGGACTTTCGCTGCAGGAAGTCGCCACCTGGGTTGACGAAGCCAAGTCCTTTGCAGAGTAGGTGGCTGGAACCGATCGTGCGCACACTGGCCGCACACCCCCGCGAGGGTGCCCCCTGATCGGCGCGAGTTGTCAGCTGTCCAGGATCGGAGCCACCTGCGACCGGGCCGCACCTTCCGTGACGTAGAGTCGTGCCCACTGTTTGTCGATCTCCGTCGCCGGCGCCCGGTCGCAGTACGGCTTACGGCCGTTGGCTGTGTAGTAGCGCAGCAGCCCGTTGAGCACCTCAGCGGTGTTCTTCATGGCGGGGTCCGTGTATCGAGCCCCGGGGGAGGCTGGCTGATGCTTCATGCACGTGATCGCGGCGCCGCCCTCGTTGTCGAACACCGGACCGGGCTCAGGCGAGGATGAACCGCATCCCGCCAGCACCAGCAACAAACCGGTGGCCACCACCGCACTGCGCATATCGAAGTTAGTGGGCATATCGAAGTTAGAGGGCATATCGACTCCCGTCTATCCCGGTCCCAGCAGGCTGCGTAGTGCCAACCCCAAACCGACGACAAGTACCAGGACCGCGGTCACGGCAGGCAGCGCCGCCGCCACCCGCGCACCGCGGTCGCGCAACCATTCAGACATCGCGGCGCGCTCCGCCCGATCCCGGAGGGTCACCAGGAACAGGCCGGCGAGCGTGAGCGTGCCCGCCATGCCGAGGCCGTAGCAGAGCACCAAGGCCACGCCGAAAACAGTCCGTCCGAGCCCGACCGCACCCAGCAGCACGAACAGCGCCGTCGGGCTGGGCACCAGGCCCCCTGCGATGCCCATGCCGACCAACCCCGCCCGCCCTGGTGCTGGCGGCGCGCCACCAACCAGCTGCCCGTGGCTGTGGCTGTGCCCGATCTCATGGCTGTGCCCGATCTCATGGCTGTGCCCGCTGGACGGCGGGCAGGCGGCCAATGGCTGGCGCACCGCGGTGCGCAGCAGTCCGGTGCCGACCATGGCTACCAGCAGCCCGCTGAGCACGCCCAGCCAGCGCAACGCCGCCTCCGGCGCGAACGAGCTCAGCACTGCGACCAGCAGGCCCAGCACCAGCACGCCTGCGGTGTGGGTGAGCGTCACGGTGGCACCGACGAGCACCGCGTCCCGTCTGGTTCCCTGACGGCCGGCCAGGTAGGCCGCCATGACGGTTTTGCCGTGACCGGGCAGCGCGGCGTGTGCGGCACCGAGCAGCAGCGCCACTAGCGCCGCCGCGACCCCGACCAGGGGAGTGAGTTCGGTGCCACCGGCCAGCTCGTTGAGCGTACTGGTCGCTGAGGCGAGCGCGCGGTCCAGCCGGCCGATCCTGGTCGTGAGCGGCGCACCGACGGAAATCCCACCGCTGCCGGGTTCGACGCGGACTTTCGCCGACCGCTGGTCGCGGGGATTGCTGAGCAGGTCGTTGGGGTAGCGGCGCAGTTCATCACTGATGCTCACACCGCTGACATTCGAGGAGACCACCCGCAGGCCGTGCCCGACGGCGGTGATCTCCCGCCAGCCGATCCGGTCGGCCCGGAAGTGGTCGGTGAACTCCACTGTGGCCGGGGTGCGCAGGTCGGCCGGCGCGGCGAGCGAGCAGATCAGCCTGGTGGTGGGAAACGGCGGCTGGCCAGGAGGGTAGGTCGCCGCGGAGTGCGCGACCCGCCAGCGCACGGGGCCGCCGTTCACCATGGCCGTCACCGCCCCGGCCAGCGCGGCGCACTCGGTGCCACCGTGCCGGGCGGCCTCAGTCGGGGAGATCGTGCCGTCGCCGTCGGTGTCGGTGGCCGCCTTCGCCTGCAGGGTGGGGATCTCGGCGGTGTCGACCACTGCGTGCAGCTCGATGTGGTCGGGGAACAGCCGCAGCCCGTCGTAGTGGTTGACGGTGAAGTTCCCCAAGGGGTGCGCGTCCGCCGCCGGCCCCCCGGGCAGCGTCACCAGCAGCACCAGCGAGACCACGCAGCCGGCGAGCACCGTCGCCAGCCGTCGCCAGACCCGCGGAGTGTTCAGCGCGGCCCCCCGAGTTCGGCCAGCGCCTGCTTCGCGCGAGGTGCGGCGAGTGGCGAGAAGTACGGGTTGATCGCCAGCGCCCTGGACAGCGCCGCGCGCGCATCGGCGGTTCGGCGCAGCGACGTGAGGATCATTCCCCGGTGATAGGCGAAGGTGGCGTTGCGCCATCCGTACGCCCCGGCCCGGTCCGCGTAGGTCAGCGCTTCGGCGTCCCGGCCGTTGACGTGCAGCGCCCAGGCGAGCGCGTCGGCGCTGAACACGCTCTGGCGTCGATCCCACTCCTGCGCCGCCCTGGCCAGTGCCTCGGTGGGGAGGCCGTGGTCAGCAGCAAGCTGCGCGGCGAACAGATCGTCCACGGCGCCCTGCGCGGTGTAGAGCTGCTGCTGTGCGGTGATCAGCTCGTACTGCCCGCGGGCCTGCGCGGCCTGCCCCACCGATTCCAGCAACTCGCCGTACTCCAGCAGGTACTGCGGCAACGGCACCCGGGAGGTGATCTGCCCGTAGCCGGCGAGTGCGGCCGCGACCCGGCCGGTGGCGGCGGCCACCTTCGCTCTGCCCTGCAGCAGGGCCACGTTACCCGGCGCCGCGCGCAGCCCCTGCTCGTACTGGCTGGACGCCTCGTCGACCCGGCCTGCGTTGAACGCGAGCTCGCCGAGGTAGTAGCGGCAGAACGCGACGTGGTCCGGGCTGGCCGAGGTGGCCAGCGCCCGTTCCAGCGCGGAGCGCGCCTCCGCCACCCGCCCGTGCAGCTCCAGGTCGTAGGACGCGCGGGTGAAGGAGGCGACCCCTGGCCGGGTGTCGAGCATGGCCTGGACCGCCGCGGTCGCGCCGTCGGCGTCGCCGAGCTGGGTGAGCGAGTCGGCGAGCACCCCGTAGACCTCGGCGGTCGACGGTTGCAGTGCCCGGGCCTGCTCGCCCCAGCGCTTGCCGGCCGCGAAGTCGTGCCGGGCATTGGCGAGCTGCCCCATGCCGATCATCGCGAACGCGTTGTCGTGTGGCGCCAGCTGCAGAGACTTCTCCAGCGCGCCCTGAGCCTTGGCGTAGAACGAGGGATCCGCGGTGATCCGGGCCTGCTCGACATAGGCGGCTCCGAGTTGCGCCCAGGCCGGCGCATCGCCGGGCAGTCTGCGCAGCTTGTCCTGCGTGGCGTAGATGACCGCGTTGAGGCCCGGTGTGCCGATCTGCGGGACGGCGGATGCCGAGCCGGCCGCGGTGTCGCCGCGATCTCCGAGCATTCCGCCGAGGGTCAGCAGGGCAATCATCGCCCCGGCGAGCAGCACGGCGATCGGACCGAAACGGCCGAATCCACCGAGTCGACCGGCGCGACCGGTCATGGACGACTCCTCACGCTGGGCGGCGCTGCCCTGGGACGCCGCGGCACGGCGTCCCAGGTGCCCCGGCTGGTTACCTACCCGGGATCTGTGCCGTGCTGTCGACGATGCCCTGGTGGTGCGGCAGCGCGACGTACGGGAACGTCGTGCCGAAGGGCTTGTCGTTGACGGGGACCAGGTCACCGGCCACCAGCGCGTTGACCAGACCGGTCGTGGCGGCGCCCTGCAGATAGAGAACCTCGATGTCGACGATGTCGTCGGCCAGCCGGCGACCATTCGGGAAGCCCTGCTGGTCACCACCGAGCAGTCCGAGGCGGTTCGGTAGCAGCGCCGGGGGTACGGCGGTGTTCAGCCGCAGTTCCTCGGCCGGTACGAACCTCGTGGGGTCGGCGTCGGCGTTGAGGACTTGCGAGTTCAGGTCGGTCTGGATCGGCGCGGGGTGACCGTTCAGCGTGGGTGCCTTCTTCGCGATACCGGTGAGGAAGAGCTCCACCAGATCGTGGCGCGGAGTGGCCGGTGCCGGGATGCCATAGGTCTTCTGAACGAGTTGCGGTACCTCGGGCTTGAGCACCTTGTCGACCACCGCCGGGATGGTGTGGTCCACGTCCGGACTGATCGCGTTGAACGTGTCCTTGAGGCTCACCGGGAGCACGACCTCGTTGATCAGCGGGTTGCCCAGGCGGGACACCTGGACGTAGTCACCGGTCGCGGTGGCCTTGCCGGGCGAGAGGTTCAGCGTCCGGCGCGAGGTGCTGCTCCACATGCCGATCACCGGGTTGCGCTGGGGGTTGTGACCCAGCACCACGTCGGACAACGGCACCTGGAAGGCGATCGTGTTGACGTTGTAGCCGGCCAGGGTGTCCTGGCCGATCTCGGTGAGGTTGGCTCCGTAGAGCAGGTCGAAGACCCGCAGTTCCACGAAGAACGGGTCGTCCGCCTGGCCGGCGAAACTCTGTCCGCCGCCTTCGACCGGGACGATCGCCTCGTCCCGCAGCTTGCCGTAGTCCGGCATCGAGCCCGGCCCGGTGTTCGACGGTGCCACCGGCGCGTTCCGGAGCAGGACCGTGCTGTGCCCGTTCTCGATCTCGGTCAGCGTGTAGCTCTGCCGAAACAGCAAGTTGTCGTCCTGCAGGCCGGTCACCGGCCCGTTGTTGTACTGGTAGGTGTTGGCCTGGATGCGGCGGTCGTCGGTGGAGAAATCCCACCGGTAGATGATGTCGGGCTTGCCGTCGCCATTGTTGTCGATGTCGATGTCGTGGTGGGTCTCGGTGGCCCACGGGAAGAAGTTCGGCCCGCCGTTGGGCTCCTCGAGGGGGAACCAGTTCGCGACGAACGTCACGGTGTCAGGCTTGTCGGGGCTCACGAAGGCGTACACGTCGGTGTTGTCCGCCTGCGGGTCGGCCGCGATGAGCGGAGCTTCGCGGTGGCTCGATGCGCTGACCGGCCCGGGGAAGATGACGAGCGCGGTCGCGAGCAGCACCGTGCTACCGGCAACCACCACCGTCGGCGCGCCCGGTCTTCTGAGAGACGACCTTCTGAGAGACGGCCTTCGTCGAGATGATCTCGGAGACGGGAGTGAGGAATCGGACATCGTTGTCCTCCTTTGCACCGGCACAGGCTGGGTGAGCCGTACCAGCGGGAACGCACCGGTGCGGCCCACACGTGACAGCCGATTGGTCCGAAATGGACCTCTCTGCGAGATAACGATCCGTAGATTCCTGGGGGTGCGTCCCGGTAGTGGGTCCTTCGGAACCGGAGGTCGAGCGATGACGCAGGATTCAGGTCTGGTCACAGCGCGGCAGCAGCGGATGTGGGCCACCGGGGATTTCCACCGCATCGGTGTCTCCCAACTGGTCGTTGGCGAGTTACTGGTGCGCGCACTGCATGTGCATGGCGGTGAGGCTGTCCTGGACATCGCTGGGGGCGCAGGGAACACGGCACTCGCGGCAGCCCGGCGCTGGGCGCGGGTCACCTGCACCGACTACCTGCCCGCCCTGCTGGATCACGCCGCGGCTCGGGCACGGTGCGAAGGTCTGCCCCTGCGGACACAGGTGGCCGACGCGCAGGATCTCCCCTTTCCCGACGGTAGCTTCGACGTGGTGACCAGTACGTTCGGCGTGATGTTCGTGCCCGACCAGCAGCGCGCCGCGGCCGAACTGGTCCGGGTGCTCAAGCCCGGGGGGCGGCTGGGCATGGCCAACTGGACACCGGACAGCTGGGTGACCGCCCAGCTCGCCCTGCAGGCGCGATACAACCCGCCGCCGGCCGGGCTGGCCGCCCCAGCCGCCTGGGGAACCGTCGACCGGCTGCCCGAGCTGTTCGCCGACCGTGTCGTCTCGCTGGAGACCAGCCGGCAGCATGTCGATTTCACCCACCACGACACCCACCAGCTCTTCGAGCTGTTCAAGGCGTGGTTCGGCCCCGTCGCCACCGTCTGGGTCGCTCTCGGCGAGCCGTCCCGGGCCGAGTTCGCCACTGCCTGGATCGCGCTGGCCGACCAGTTCAACATCGCCGACGACGGCACCTGTGAGATCCCCTCCACCTATCTCCAGGTCACCGCGGTCAAAGCCTGATCAGAGCGGTTCTGACGCTTGCGCCCGCCCCGGGCTCTGACGCTTGCGCCCGCCCCGGGCTCTGACGCTTGCGCCCGCCCCGGGCGACGAACGGGCCACGAAGACGGGGCGAAGGACCCTCACCGCCCGGTCGCGGCCGCCGGATGCTGGAGCGCAACGGGGTGCTCCCGGCCCCGGTGTCGAGGGAGGCTCGATCGTGGGTATCTTCCGCCGTCTGGCGATGATGTTCCGCGTCAAGGCGAACAGGGCACTGGACCGCGCCGAGGACCCACGCGAGGTGCTCGACTACTCCTACGAACGTCAGGTGGAGATGCTGGCCAAGGTCCGCCGTGGCCTGGCCGACGTGGTTACCAGCCGCAAACGGCTGGAACTGCAGCTCACTCAGTTGCAGCAGTCGGCGCAGCGGCTGCAGGAGCAGGCCACCCAGGCCGTCGCGCTGGGCAATGACGACCTGGCCCGTGAGGCCTTGACCCGGCGAGCCGCCGCGCTGACCCAGATCTCACAGCTGCAGGCCCAGCGGGACGGGCTGAAGGCCGAGGAGGACAAGCTCACGCTGGCCGCGCAGCGCCTGCAGACCAAGGTGGAGGCGTTCCGCACCCGCAAGGAGACCATCAAGGCCACCTACACTGCCGCGGAGGCGCAGAACCAGATCGGCGAGGCCGTCTCCGGAGTCTCCGAGGAAATGGGCGACGTGGGTATGGCGATGCAGCGCGCGGAGGACAGGACCGCGCAGCTGCAGTCGCGCTCCCAGGCGCTGGACGAGTTGATGGCCTCCGGGGTGCTGGACGACGCCACGTTGCCGGCCGGCCAGCGCGACGACATCCAGGCCGCCCTGGACGCGGCCACCGGCGAGGGCAGCAGCGTCGAGGCGCAACTCGCCCGGCTCAAGGGCGGGCGCAGCACCACCACCGAGATCGGGTCCGGCACCGAGGTCGAGTCCGGTGAGCGGGGGGCGAGGGCGATCACCGCAGTGCCCCCCGAGGAGGAGACCCACCCGTGATCGTCCGGATCCGGTGACGGTGATGCGGACCCGCTTCCGGCCGGATCGTCAGCTGACCGCCCGCATGCTCGTCACCATGTTCCTGCTCGGGTTGGTGTACGTCGGCTTCGTCGTCGCGCTCATCGTTCTGATCAAGTCGGTGTTCCTGGTCGTGCTGATCGCGGGCGGGTTGCTGTTCGCCCAGTTCTGGTTCTCCGACCGGATCGCCCTGTACGCGATGCGGGCCCGGATCGTGCCCGCGGAGGAGGAACCCAGGTTGCACGGGATCGTCGACCGGCTCTGCGGCCTGGCCGACATGCCCACACCTCAGGTGGCCATCGCCGACACCGACCTGCCCAACGCGTTCGCCACCGGCCGCAGCACCAGCCGGGCCGTGCTGTGTGTGACCACGGGTCTGTTACGGCGACTGGACACCGAGGAACTGGAGGGGGTGCTGGCGCATGAGCTCTCCCACGTGGCGCACCGCGATGTGGTCGTCATGACCGCGGCCTCCTTTCTCGGTGTGCTGGCCGGGCTGGTGGCCCGCTTCGCCTTCTACTCCAGCGTGGTCGGCGGCCGTGGCCGCCGGGACGGCAACCTCGCCATGGTCGCGCTGGCAGTGCTGGCGGTGTCGGTGGTGGTGTACGCGGTCAGCTTCCTGCTGATCCGGGCGCTGTCGCGGTACCGGGAACTCGCCGCCGACCGGGCGGGCGCCATGCTCACCGGGCGTCCCTCGGCGTTGGCCTCGGCGCTGACCAAGGTCAGCGGGGAGATCGCGGCCATCCCCACCCGGGATCTGCGGGCCGCCGAGGCGTGCAACGCCTTCTTCTTCGCCCCCGCGCTCGGGAGCGGCGTCAGATTGTCGGCGTTGCTGTCCACGCACCCCACACTGCAGCGCCGTCTCGACCAACTGGCCGGCCTGTCCACCCAGCTGTGAGAGATGGACCATGGGCTTCCTCGACGCGCTGTTCGGCCGGAGCAAACCGACCCGGCCCAACCTCGACGTGCTGTTTGCCATCCCACCGGCGGCCTACACGCTGCAGGCCGCCCTCGGCCTGGGCGCCACCGGTGCCGGTGCGGTCTGCTTCAAAGCGGCAGAGGGCGCGGCCGCGGTGCAGGCCCAAGCCGATCTGCGCGCCCTGCTGGACCTGGACGCCGCCACCGACGTCTCGGTCAGCGCTGACGACTACGGATTCACCTGGATCACCTGCCTGCAGTCCACCGTGGATCTGCCTGCGCTGGTGACCCAGTTGCACGGGGTCAATACCACGCTCGCCGAGGCGGGTTTCGGGCCGTCCCTGCTGTGCACCAACATCGGGTTCGCCGAACCTGACCCGAACCGGCACCGCAGGCTCGCGCTCATCTACCTGTTCACCCGCGGCACGGTCTACCCGTTCGCCCCCCGCAGCGCACCCATCCGCGACACCGCACTGGAATTACAGGTCCGCGCCGAACTCGCCGGCGAGTTGCCCATCGAACCCGACCTGAGCCGATGGTTCCCGACCTGGAACGCGCCGGTCCCCTGAGCCCACCGACCGTGGGCGGGCCCGTCTAGAGACCTTTGAGCACGTCCTTCGAGGCAGCGGAGCGTTCCTCCTCCGACAGCCGCGACAGATCTTCCATCATGGTGATCGTGTGGCAGAACGTGTCGATCGAGACCTGCTTGTCACCCATGGACTTGAGCCACTCGACGGTCACCGGGTCCCGCATTGAGGTACCCAGTTCCTCGGCCCACTCCATCGCCGAGCGGGAATCGGTCATGCTGGCCATGATCTTGGCCCGCTGGTCCTCGGTCCGGGTTGCCTGCACCGACTTCTGGGCGGCCCGGACCTGGGCCGGCATGCGGAAGTCGTCGACGATGTGAAGCTCGCCAGGGTCCGCATCGAGCTGCCGGGCAAGGGCGTCCCGGATGTCTGCTCTCACCTGGGCCACATTGGAGCCCTGGCTGCGCACACCGGGTTCCTCGGCGATCTCCGCGAACCAGGCGTCGCCGTCTCGCTCGTATACCGCGGTGTAGGTCTCGCTCACTGCAATCAGCCCTCCCGCCTGTTCACGCCGGAACTCAGAGTGAACAGCGCGAGCATAGAGTGTTGCACCGTGGTGCCGCCAGGCCCGAGCGCCCCGGCCCGAGCACCCGGGGCGTGCGGGACCGGTCCATCGGTGCGATGATCGCCGGGCATAGCCGCCGACGACATAGCCGCCGACGACATAGAGGTGAGTCGAATGAGTGTGCCGGTGCAACCGTCAGCCCGCAACGGCTTCGGGGTCGCCGCGCTGGTGCTGGGCATATTCGCGCTGCTGCTGTCCTGGACGATCATCGGCGGCATCATCTTCGGCGTACTCGCCCTGATCTTCGGTCTGCTCGGCCGGGCCCGAGCCAAGCGGGGCGAGTCGACCGCCGGTGGGATGTCGATCGCCGGGGTCGTGCTCGGCATCCTCGGGCTGCTCATCGCGATCGGACTGATCGCGGTCGGGGCATCCATCATCAACTCGCCGACCGGGCGCAACTACCAGCATTGCATCGAGCGCTCCGGCAGCGATCCGGTGCAGATCCGGCAGTGCGCCGAGGACTTCGGCCGGCAACTCGGCGGCGACCACAGGTGAGCGCTAGCACTGCCGTCACACGCCGGGTCGGGTTGCGGACAGCAGCGCGCTGACGTCACCACGCCAGTCGGCCGGCAGCCCAGGTGTATGCGCCACCCGGGGGACGCCGATCCGCCAGATCCGGCCGTCCCAGCCGATTTCGGTGAGCAGTTCGGCGTGCCGCACATCCGCAAGCCTCGTCGAGCCGAATCCGAGGACGCGCTCGACTCCGCGAATGGCGTTGAGCCGGCCGGCGGCTCGGACCAGGTCGGCGTAGTCGTTGCGGGCGAGTTCACCGGCGTGGCAGGCGAGCATCGCGAGGCTGCGTTCGACGAGTTGCGCCGAGCACGGGACCAGAATGGTCGGGACCGGCAGGTCGGCCCAGATTCCCCACATCCACCACACCGGTGGCCGGCGTGCAGCGGGGATGGCGTCCCGGAGCGCCCGCGCGACCGTCTCATGCGCGGGATGAACGTCGTGTAGTTGCGGGCTGATCACGAGATCGGCATCCAGCTCGTCGATGAGCTCGCGAAGCCACGGGACGAGTGCGGCGTGCGCCGTCGCCAGATCGTCGGATGCGGACAGGGCCTCGGGCGGCTGGCGCACGATGAGCCCGAAGCCGCCCGCCGCGGTCGCGGCGACCAGCTCACGGCGGCGTCGATGATGGTCGCCCGGCCGCCCGAGACCGCAGGCCACCACGATCACCCGGGCACCGGCGTCAACGAGACTCAGCAGCGTGCCCGGCGCACCCACGCACTCGTCGTCGGGATGCGGCGCAACATGCAGAACCGTTCTCATAGGTGCGTATTGTCGCCAGTGCCCGGGAACTCAATACGAGGGAATCCAGATCCACCGCCCGTACTGCCATGTGGTGTACGAGCCACCACGCTGGTTCAGCTGGTTACCGCCGCCCTGGTTGCTCTGGTATCCACCACCGCCCTGGTTGGCTTGGTTGCCCTGACCATCCTGGTTCAGTTGGTTGCCGTAGCCCCAATCATCATCCTGGCTGTGCCCGATGACGCTGCGGTGGCTAGGACCGCCGGCGTCTGTGGCGTAGGCACTGGTCGCGGCTCCCAGCACACCTCCGCCGGCCAGGGCCGCCGAGGCCACGATGACTCCCAGCCGACGTTTCCAGTACTCCATGAAGGCCTCCCATGTCGAGGACCCCTGCCCGACTTCGGTTGTCTTGTAAACTCTTCCGGGATCGACTCGGTACATTTCCACTGCCCACTGAAAGATCACTAAAACTTGAATTGCGCTCAGGCGAATACCGCGCCGGCAGCGCCACAGCGGGCAGTGCCCAGAGCGGCCGCCACCACGGCCGGGCCAACGGGCGACTACGACGTGGTCGCCGGCCCGGGAGAGGCGCATTCCAAGGCCGGTGAAGGGCGCGACGGCGCCGCGCCGACGGCTGAGTTTTGATTGATTCCAGAAACTGGGCCACACTACGGAGCGTGCCGACGACTTCGGATTTCGAGCGCATGTTGCGCGGGGTTGCCCTGCGTGTGACGCGGCCTCGGGTAGCGGTGCTGTCCGCGGTGCACGACCATCCGCACGCCGACACGGACTCGATCATCGGTGTCGTGCGTGAGAATCTCGGTGAGGTGTCCCACCAGGCCGTCTACGACGTGTTGCGCGCGCTGACTGCCGCGGGTCTGGTGCGGCGCATCCAGCCGCCGGGCTCCTCGGCGCGCTACGAGGCGCGGGTCGGGGACAACCACCACCACGTCGTGTGCCGGTCGTGCGGTGCCATCGCCGATGTCGACTGCGCCGTCGGCACCACGCCCTGCTTGACCGCGTCCGACGACCACGGCTTCGTGATTGACGAGGCCGAGGTCGTCTACTGGGGTCTGTGCCCCGGCTGCTCGACCGCGCTCAGTTCCTGAGCACTCCATTTGATCCCGGAAGGATTTCTCGTGTCTGACAGTCCCGACGCCGTTGTTGGAGAGATGAACGAGCCGAGCGCAGGCCGATGCCCGGTCTCGGCCGGACGCGCCCCGCACCCCACCCAGGGCGGCGGGAACCGTGGCTGGTGGCCGAGCCAGCTCAATCTGAAGATCCTCGCCCAGAACCCCGACGTGGCCAACCCCATGGGCGGTGACTTCGACTACGCCGCGGCGTTCAACAGCCTCGACCTCGACGCCCTGGCGAGGGACGTCGACGAGGTGCTGACGACGTCGCAGGAGTGGTGGCCGGCCGACTTCGGCCACTACGGACCGTTCATGATCCGGATGGCGTGGCACAGCGCCGGCACGTACCGCATCGATGACGGCCGCGGCGGCGCCGGCGCCGGCATGCAGCGCTTCGCACCGCTGAACAGCTGGCCCGACAACGGCAACCTCGACAAGGCGCGCCGACTGCTCTGGCCGGTGAAGAAAAAGTACGGTGCCAAGATCTCGTGGGCCGACCTGATGATCTTCGCTGGTAACCGCGCCCTGGAGACCATGGGCTTCACGACCTTCGGCTTCGCCGGCGGCCGCGAGGACGTCTGGGAGCCCGAGACGGACGTCTACTGGGGCCCCGAGACCACCTGGCTCGGTGACGAGCGCTACACCGGCGACCGGGAGCTCGAGAGCCCGCTGGGCGCGGTCCAGATGGGTCTCATCTACGTGAACCCGGAGGGCCCGAACGGTGTCCCGGACCCGCTCGCCGCGGCCCGAGACATCCGCGAGACGTTCCGGCGCATGGCGATGAACGACGAGGAGACCGTCGCGCTGATCGCGGGCGGGCACACGTTCGGCAAGGCCCACGGTGCGGCCGACCCGTTGAGCGACGAAATAGATTACATCGGTCCCGAGCCCGAGGGCGCCCCGCTCGAGGAGCAGGGCCTCGGCTGGAAGAACACCTTCGGCACCGGCAAAGGCGGCGACGTGATCACGAGCGGCCTGGAAGTCACCTGGACGACGACGCCTACGAAATGGGGCGTGGGCTTCTTCGAGAGCCTGTTTGG
>DASXOV010000133.1:0-3037 GCA_036494005.1 Pseudonocardiaceae bacterium
ACCCACCGCGACACCAACCAGGTTGAGATCGCCCACCCCAGCGGCGCGGTGATCGCCACCGGCTCGTTCGGCAACGACAACGCCGGCCACGCCGCGGCGTTGGCCTGGATGTTCGAGCATGCTCCCGGGTCGAGGCTGGTGATCTCGATCGAGGGCACCCGCAGTTACGGCGTCGGGCTGGCCCGTGCGGCCACCGCCGCCGGTCTCCCAGTGATCGAGGCCGAGCAACCCAGCCGCAAGACCCGTCGGGGCAAGGGCAAGTCCGACCCGATCGACGCGCATCTGGCCGTGCTGTTCGCCCTGGGCCTGGAGGCGGACAAGCTGCCCACCCCACGCGCGGACGGCGACCGCGAGGCCCTGCGCATCCTGCTGGTCGCGCGCCAGGAGCTAACCACCACCAGTACCGGGCAGACCAACCGTCTCAAGGCGCTATTGCGAGACGGGAACGACGGAGACCGTCGTCTCGCCCGCGGGAAACTCACCGCCCCGACCCTGTCTGAACTGGTCAGACGTCGCCAGCCTCGGGAGGCCAGTCGAGTCCAGGCGGTGCGTCACGCGGAGATCCGCCGCCTGGCCCTCGCACTGCGCGAGGCCGCTCGAATGCTGAAGGCCAACCGGACCGAGCTGATCGCGATCGTCAACGACCTCGTTCCGGGGCTGACTGCCCGGCCTGGGATCGGGCCGGTCACCGGCGCCCAGACCATCGTGTCGTTCTCCCACCCGGGGCGGTGTCGCAGCGACGCCGCGTTCGCCAATCTCGCCGGAACCAGCCCGATCGAGGCCTCCAGCGGACCCACCGTGCGGCACCGGCTCAATCGCGGTGGAGACCGCGCGCTGAACAAAGCCATCCACGTCATCGCCAACACCAGAATCCGCAGCGACCCCGCCACCCAGGCCTACGTTTTCCGCCGCACCACCGAAGGCAAGACCCCGAGGGAGATCCGGCGCTGCCTCAAGCGCTACATCGCCCGACAGCTATACCGCACCCTCACCACGGCCATGACCCCCATCAGCGCGGCGCCCAGCGCGTGAACCAGCGCCCGAGCCAGCCTCGGCATCATCGTTACCCCCCAGCCCGGCTCCCGTGCCCCTGCCCGGACCACGCACTCCGCCTGGCACTGCGCTGCTACCGATGGGAACGCGACCGCACCTTCTACCTACCGCTGAACCAGCGCTGTGAACCCCGCCGATTTCGCAGCCCAGCCTGCCTGCATCGACCGAGCACCGCCGGCTCCACACGTGACCCGCGGTACCCGGGCCTGCCACCCGGCCACACGACAGGTGGAGACGGCGCCGAACGGCCTTGACACAAATAGAAGCGTCCGCGGAACCGTTTGTTCTGCTGATCTTGTTGGGCTGAAGATCGCTTCGCTGGTCTCGTGCGGAGTGGGACGTCGGTGATCTGCTGGTCTATCCAGCTTTTCCACTGTTCGGACTGTTCGGGCGGGTAGAGGTCACGCGGTGGCGGGCGGGCCATGGCCGAGGATGTTGTTCCAGAGCGAGAGCCACGCCGGCGCCCACGGCCAGCGGGTGGGCAGGTGCAAGATCGGCCGCCGGCCGGGACGGGCTAGTCGGGCCGGGACTGTGATGATCCGTCGGCGCAGCGTGGATCCGCGCGCCACGCTGTGGTGTCCTCCGGCGAGGGTGCCGGCGGCGTGCAGCAGATTGTGCGCGATCGCGGCGGCGAGCACCCAGGCGGAGTTCGCGCCGAACCGGCCCGACGGCATGTGGGCCAGGGGCCCGTCGATCAGGTCGGCGAACACGGTTTCGATGACGGCGTGGCGGCGGTGCACGAAGTCGGCTTCGGCGGTGGGCAGCTCGGTGTTGGTGAAGAACGGGTGATACCGCCAGACCGGGAACAGCGCGTCGGGGTAACGGGCATCTTTGACCCGGCGCACCACCAGCCGAGCGGTGATCCGATCCTTCGTGGCGGCGAACGCGGTGTAGGTCACCTCGGCGACCTCCGCGTCAGAGATCCAGGCGCCGGTGTCGGGATCCTGCACCGCGCCCGGGTAACGCACCGGGGTCCATGCGGACTCTTCGATGGACTCGATGGCGCGCTGGATTGCCTTGTGCTTGACCATGACCAGCGAGAACTGTGCCTTACCGCGTCGGCATGCGCGCACGACCGCGCGGCTGCCGTAGGCAGAGTCTCCACGGACCAGGATCGCGCCCACGGCGCCGGCAGCGCGGGCGGTAGCGATTGCCTGGGACACCATCCGCCCACCACCCTTGCCCGAGCCGGTCTTGCCCGCCCGTAGCCGCATCCCGGCGATCACCGGCGCGCACTGTGGGGTGCTGATGGTGGTGGCCAACGGCGAGAGGCCCTTGCGTAAGACCCGTTTACCGGCGATCTTCGTGTGGCCGTAAGAAGCGCCCTGCTTGGCATGCCCATAGACCGGGCGCAGCAGCGAGTCGATGTCGATGAACGCCTGCTGCCCGATGCCGGCCAGCAGCTCGGTGCGCCCGGACAGGGCGGTCAGGTGCTCGCGCAGCACCGATTCCAGTTGACGGGCATGACCGAAGCTGAACTCTCGCAACAACGTGCCCAGTGTCGAGGGCGCATAGACCTGGTCGAACAGGATCGGCATCCCGCCGGCACGCAGCACACCGAGGTCATCGATGCTGTCCGCGCCGGCACACATTCCCGCGATCACCGTGAGCAGCTTCGGTGCTGGGTTCGCCGAACCGGACTTGATTCGCGGTGTCTTGATCGACACCTTCTCGGCGATGATCTCTGGGAGCCGGGTCTGCTCGGCCAACCTGAGTAAGGGCACCAGCCCCGCATAGGACACCAGATTGTCCTCGTCGAAGCGCACGGACTCGACGCCGAACCTGTGGGAGACTCGCACTGAAAGTGCCCTTCGACAGCTGGCTGATTGTTGCGTAGGAACTCCAATCATCCCAGCTCAGAGGGCACTTTCTCTATGCGGACACCCTCCCCTCATCCCGGCCTTCGGTGGATCGAGGCTAAGCCCCCTCTCGGCGCCACGGACTCCGCTCCGCTGCCCGGCGGGGGAGAAGTCGGAACCAGCTC